>QJVM01000254.1 GCA_003235715.1 Nitrospirota bacterium | reverse complement strand
AGATTATTATCGTCGGCGGTCTGCAGGTGCACGTGGCGGGACTGCGTCCGTTCATGGACGAGTTCGATCCCCATGGCCTGGATATCCTCGATCGGCACAACCCGGTTAATCCGATATCCCCCAAGCTGCTTCCCGGCGGCAATGGAAGAGTGCATGAATACTCCTTATTCTTCAAAAGGTTAACGGCAATGAGGTTTTAGAATAACACGGGACGGCCAGGAGTCCTCCCGCGTTTCCTAAACCCCGGGGGCTGTGTTATCGTAACAACCCCATGGAAAAAGGAAAAACATCCCGGGCGACGGCTACGGTGGTCGGGATTGATCTGGGCGGTACGAATGTCAGGGCCGCCCTGATTGATGAGGCGGGACATATCCTGGCCCGAAACAGGGAAGAAACCCCAAAGGAAGCCGCCCTCCTGCAGGAAACCATCGTCCGGATGGTCGCGGAAATTTCGGAGGGTCGGGCTCAGGCGGTCGTGCTTGCGGCCGCAGGCCTGGTGGACCCGAGAACTCGGCGCATCCTGCGGTCACCCAACCTTGAGGCGATCGTAGACCTGCCGGTTGTGGAGGCCCTGACGCAGAAACTTTCCATCCCCGTGGGGCTGGTCAACGATGCTGCGGCAGCCGCCCTTGGAGAAAAGTGGAAGGGCGCAGGTCAGCCGTTCAATGATTTTGTGTTACTCACCCTCGGAACAGGCATTGGCGGCGGCGTTGTTCATAAGGGAAAACTCCTCGACATTGCTGCGGAACTCGGTCATATGAGCATTAATGCCGAAGGGCCGGCATGCCAGTGTGGTCGCCGGGGATGCCTGGAATCGTATGCGTCGGCCACCGCCATCGTGGACCGCGCGGTTAAGGAACTGGTCTCGGGCCGGGATAGCCTGGCACGCGCCTGTTGTGACGGGAACTACTACAAGGTAACGGCCGAGATCATCTTCAAGACCGCCATGGAAGGGGACTTGCTTTGTCGCGAAATCATAAAAGACGCCGCCTTTCACCTTGGAAGCGGAGTGGCCAATCTGGTTAACATCTTTTCCCCGGAGGCGGTGATCTTCAGCGGGGGGCTGCTGGGGGCATGGCAGTTCATCAAACCGGAAGTCCAGACCCGGGTCACACGCCTGGCGTTCAAGCCGCTGGACCGAGACCTGAAACTTCTTCCGTCAACCCTGGGTGACGATGCCGGTGTCCTGGGCGCGGCCCGGCTGGCTCTTGATCTGATGGCCGAAGGGAATCCGGCCCCCTCCTCTGCAGACCCGGGAATAGCCCGACCTCTTCAATCTCATTAGCCGCGATTCTGAATCTTCCCCAGTTATGAAGCACATCCGAAACTTCTCCATCATTGCCCATATTGACCATGGGAAAACCACCCTGTCCGACCGGCTCCTGGAACTCACGGGGGCGCTCTCCAGCCGGGAGATGTCAGCCCAGGTCCTGGATGCCATGGAGTTGGAGCGCGAAAAGGGCATCACCATTAAATCCCATGCCGTGCGCCTCACCTACCGGGCCCTCGACGGAGTGGACTATACATTGAATCTGATCGACACCCCGGGCCACGTGGATTTCAACTACGAGGTTTCCCGCAGCCTGGCGGCTTGTGAAGGGGCCCTGCTGCTGGTCGATGCGACCCAGGGGGTGGAAGCCCAAACCCTGGCCAATGCCTACCTGGCGACAGACCACGACCTCGAAATCATCCCGATCATAAACAAGATTGACCTGCCTAGCGCCGATCCGGACAGCGTCGCGGAACAGATCGAAGAGATCATCGGATTGGACGCCACCCACGCCCTCCCCGCCTCGGCCAAAAAGGGAACGGGCGTCCCCGAAATTCTTGAGGCCATAGTACAAAGAATTCCTCCCCCGGCCGGGGATCCCGACGCGCCGTTTCAGGCGCTCATCTTTGACTCCTGGTTTGATAACTACCTGGGAGTCTTCATACTGGTCAGAGTTTTTAACGGCTCGCTCAGGCCGGGTGACCGGATTCAGCTTATGGCCACAGGCGGACGCTATGAAACCCTCGAGGTGGGTGTGTTCACGCCCAAGCGGATAAAGACCGCGTCCCTTTCTGCCGGCGAGGTTGGATATATCGTAGCCGGGATCAAGCGCATCCAGGACACGAAGATTGGGGATACGGTAACCCGGGTGGATCGTCGGGCCTCCACGGCTCTCGCCGGCTACAAGGAAGTCAAGCCCATGGTATTCTGCGGACTTTACCCGACCGTCACCGAGCAATACGAAGACCTGCGGGATGCCATGGAGAAGCTGAGCCTGAATGATTCTTCCTTTCGCTATGAGCCTGAGACTTCCGTGGCCCTGGGGTTCGGCTTCAGGTGTGGTTTCCTGGGCCTGTTGCATCTGGAAATAGTGAAGGAAAGGCTGGAAAGGGAATTCGGGCTTTCGTTGATCAGCACCGCGCCCACCGTGATTTATCGCATCAACCAAACGGACGGCGAAACCATCCAGATCGATAGTCCTGCAAAAATGCCAAGCCCGCAGTACATAGACTCTATTGAGGAGCCTTTTGTCCGGGTCACCATCTTCTTGCCGGGCGAATTCGTGGGACCGATTCTGGATCTGTGCCAGTCCCGAAGGGGGGCCCAGGTGGATATTGGCTACCTGGGGCCGGACCGAATCCGGATTATCTACGACCTGCCCCTGAACGAAATCCTTTGGGACTTTTTCGATCGTCTGAAGTCCCTGTCCCGGGGATACGCGTCACTGGACTATGAGCCCGCAGGCTACCGCCAGGCCAACCTGGTGAAACTGGATATTCTGCTGAACGGCGATTCGGTTGACGCCCTATCGATGATCGTTCACCGGGAGAGCGCCTATCACCGGGGAAAACAGGTCGCGGAAAAGCTTCGGTCGGTCATCCCACGTCAGCTTTTCGAAGTCGTGATTCAGGCCGCCATCGGGGGTCGGGTCATCTCCCGGGAGTCTATCCCGGCCCTGAGAAAGAACGTCACGGCCAAGTGCTATGGCGGGGATATCACCCGAAAACGGAAATTGCTTGAAAAACAAAAGGAAGGCAAGAAGCGTATGAAACAGGTGGGACAGGTGGAAATCCCTCAGGAAGCCTTTCTCAGCGTCCTCAAGGTGGACTGACGGAATTCATGTCATTCCCCGTGAAAGACTCGGGGCAATCTTCTTCTGTTGGATTCGCATTCCGAGAAAAAATCCCTTAAATTCCTGTAAG
The DNA here is from genome assembly GCA_003235715.1 of Nitrospirota bacterium. GTDB lineage: Bacteria > Nitrospirota > Thermodesulfovibrionia > SZUA-242 > SZUA-242 > SZUA-242. The sequence continues at coordinate 41,334 of QJVM01000254.1, read as the reverse complement.
ATAAGCGTCTGTCAAAAAGTTGTGTACAGAATCTTTTTAGGGTGCTGCGGAACCATTCGCAGCAAGGATGTGTGAAAGAACGTATGGAAGAAAATAATCTGCACGTCGAGTCTGGCGCCCCCGTCAAGAGCAAAACCAGGGAAACCCTTGAGGCCATTGGCATGGCCCTGGTCTTGGCCCTCCTCATCCGGACGTTTATGTTTCAGGCCTTCAAAATTCCCTCGGGGTCCATGCTCGAGACGTTGAAGATCGGTGACCACCTCATTGTGAACAAGCTGACGTTCGGAACGCCGGTAGACATCCCCTTCACGGAAAAGACTTTGTTTCATACCCCGGCCCTCGGCGGCGTTCCTGAACAGGGCGATATCATCGTATTCAAATACCCCCAGGATCCGGCGCGCGATTTTATCAAGCGGGTGATCGGAATCCCGGGTGATGTCATCGAGATCCGGGAGAAGGTGGTCTACAGAAATGGCGTGCCTCTGGATGAGGATTATGCCGTGCACGGTGACCCGCGAATCCGACCGCCGGGAGAACCCCGTGACAACATGGCGCCGGTCACCGTCCCGGAAGGCAAGTATTTCGTCATGGGGGACAACCGGGATTACAGTCTGGACAGCCGGTTTTGGGGGTTTGTCGATCGGGGCCTCATTCGTGGAAAGGCGTTGATTCTTTACTGGTCCTGGGATTCAAACGCGCCATGGTCCGGAAAAGTGAGATGGAGCCGCATCGCCAGTCTCGTACACTAGAGCCGTTGGCGTTCGGACAGACCCTGAATTCGCAGCGTGGGGATACAGGACGCGAGGTCTTTTTTTGCCTTCTCTTTCTCGGCGCGGCCCTTTATGTTGGCGTCCTGTTTGGAACGCCCCACTACAACAATTGGGTGATGAAGGGGAGAGTCGCGGAGATCGTAAGACAAAGTACGTATTCTGATGCCGAACTCAGGGCCAAGGTCCAAGAAGAGTTCTCGCACCTGGGACTTACGGTACCACCAGAAAACATACGGATTGAACGCACCCCGAATTTCAACCCGATTATGAGCATGGCCTGGACCGAGGACGTCTATTTCATGGATTACTACATCACGTCGTACACGTTCAGCATCAAGGCCGGCGGAGACCCTGAGTATTAAGTGTCATGTTCACGGGATTGGTTCAAGGGACAGGAGAACTCGTATCGTCTTCTCCTCAGGGAGGGGGACGGAGACTCCGTTTGAAAACGGTTCTTCCGCTGAGCGACGTGGTTTTGGGGGAAAGCATTGCCGTAAACGGCGTCTGCCTGACCGTGGTGAAATCGGGCTCCTCGGAGCTGTCCTTCGACGTATCTCCCGAAACCCTTCGCCACACGAACCTTGGGGAACTCGGGACCGGTTCCCCCGTCAACCTGGAAAGGGCCATGAAGATGGCGGATCGCTTCGGTGGTCACTTGGTCTCGGGACACGTGGACGGCGTCGGAACCGTGGAGCGGGTAACCCCAGCCGGAGATTACACGTATTACCGGATCCTGGCTCCCGCGGACATCCTGGAAGTTTCCATCCCCAAGGGGTCCATCACGGTGGACGGGATCAGCCTGACCATCGTCGAACTGGACCGGGAGAGCCTCACAGTAGCCATTATCCCGCATACGGCCACGGAAACGACCATCGGGTTTCGAAAGAAAGGTGACCGTGTGAATCTCGAGGCGGATATGATCGGAAAATATGTAGCCCGTTTGCTTGCTCCTCGTCTGTCAGATAGGAAGGAGCAGGCCCTTTGGGCGCTGTTGAAGAAGGAAGGATACGCATCATGAGCAAAAGCAAATTCAAGGTCAATACGATTGAAGAGGCCCTGGAAGACATTAGTGCAGGGAAGATGGTGATCCTTGTGGACGATGAAGACAGGGAAAACGAGGGTGATCTCACCATGGCGGCCGATAAAGTCACTCCGGAGGCCATTAATTTCATGGCCAAGTATGGTCGGGGCCTGATCTGTCTTTCCATTACCCCCGAACAGGTTCAGCGTCTGAACCTTCCGATGATGGCCGACGTGAACACCTCCCAGTTCGGGACCGCCTTTACGGTTTCCATCGAGGCGGCACGAGGCGTGTCCACGGGAATCTCGGCCGCGGACCGGGCGCATACGATCCTGACAGCGGTCCAGGCCGACGCCGTGCCGTCCGACGTGGTCCGGCCCGGTCATGTCTTCCCCCTCCGGGCCAAGGCGGGCGGGGTGCTCCAGCGTGCCGGTCAGACCGAAGGCTCCGTGGACTTGGCCCGTCTGGCGGGCCTCAACCCGGCCGGGGTCATCTGCGAGATCATGAACGACGACGGGACGATGGCCCGAATGCCGGACCTGATCAAGTTCGGGGCCCGTCACAACATGAAGATCGTGACCATCCGCGATCTCATCGAATACCGCATGAAGAACGAATGCCTGGTGCGGCGCATCGCTGAAACGAAACTCCCGACGCGCTTCGGCGAATTCAGGGCCGTGGCCTACGAAAATTCGGTGGATGCCACCACGCATGTGGCCCTGCTCAAAGGCGATGTGGCCCACGGAACCAATGTACTCGTCCGGGTCCATTCAGAATGCCTCACGGGAGATGTTTTCGGCTCGAACCGCTGTGACTGCGGGGACCAGCTTCACAAGGCCATGGAGACCATAGACCAGGCGGGTTGTGGCGTTCTTCTTTATATGAGACAGGAGGGGCGGGGAATCGGGCTCGCCAACAAATTGAGAGCTTATGAACTCCAGGACAGTGGGCTGGACACGGTGGAAGCGAACGAGCGACTCGGCTTCAAGCCGGATCTCCGGGATTACGGTATTGGAGCCCAGATCCTGGTGGACCTTGGATTGACTCAGATCCAGCTCCTGACGAACAATCCTCGGAAGATCGTGGGACTTGAGGGGTACGGACTTAAAGTCACAACCCGGATACCCATCGAAGGAGACCCCTGCGCAGGAAATCTCCGCTATTTGTGTACCAAAAAGGAAAAGCTCGGGCACCTTCTTGAAAACGTATAGCCGGCGGTCCCCGGACCACCCGGAACCATTAATGATGTGGAGGTTCGAATGAAAACCATAGAGGGAGATCTCCAGGCAGGAAAACTCAAGTTCGGCATCGTGGTGAGCCGCTTCAACGATTTCATCACCTCCCGTCTGGTGGACGGAGCGGTGGATGCGCTGCTCCGCCACGGAGCCTCCGAGACGGATATCGAGATATACAAGGTCCCGGGCGCTTTTGAAATCCCCATCGTGGCCAAACAGCTCGGGACGAAGAAGAAACACGATGCCCTGATCTGCCTGGGCACGGTCATCCGCGGCGGAACCCCCCATTTCGAATATGTGGCCGCCGAAGTTTCCAAGGGCGTGGCCTCCGCCTCCCTGGAAACGCAGATGCCCATGGCATTTGGGGTCCTGACCACCGATAGTATCGAACAGGCAATCGAGCGAGCAGGAACCAAGAGCGGCAACAAAGGGGCCGAAGCCGCCATGAGCGCCATCGAAATGGCCCGCCTTTTCAAGAAACTCTGATTCCGTCGGACCGGGGAATATCATGAGCCGGCGCCGCAAGGCCAGACGCTACGCCCTTCAACTGCTTTTCAGTTTGGACATAGGGGGCGGAGAGCCTGGGCCAAACCGCTTTCAGGAATTCTGGGCGGATAAGAGGGAGCCGGAAGATCTCAGGGAATTCACGGAGGGGCTGGTGGTCGGGGCTTGGATTCACCGCGACCGGCTCGATGAAGTCCTGCGACAGACCGCGGCGAACTGGGCCCTTGAGCGTATGGCGGCGGTCGACCGAAGCCTCTTGCGACTGGCGGCCTATGAACTTCTCTTCCGGCCTGACATTCCAACCGCCGTCGCTATCAACGAAGCCCTGGAAATTGCCAAGGAGTTTTCCACCCTGGACTCGGCTTCTTTTATCAACGGCCTTTTGGACCAGATTGCCCGACGGGTCCCGGACGGAACCGGGGCAGAGGAAAAGCCCGAACCCTGACGTCTTTCAGGAAGATACCAACACAGGGAGGAATTCGACGTGATACCCAGATACACCCGACCCGAAATGGGGCGCCTGTGGACAGACGAAGCCCGGTACCGCCGTTGGCTCGATGTGGAGATCGCCGCCTGCGAAGCCTGGGCCGAACTGGGAGAGATTCCGCGGAAGGCTCTCAATGTGATCCACAAGAAGGCCGACTTCGACGTGCAGCGGATCGACGAGATCGAACTGGAGGTCAAGCACGACGTTATTGCCTTCCTGACCTCGGTCAATGAAAAGGTCGGCCGGGAAGGCCGCTACATCCACAAGGGTCTGACGTCCTCGGATATCGTGGATACGGCCCTCTCCCTCGGAATGAGGGAAGCGGCCGGGGTCATCATGGGGGACCTCCAGGCCATCATGTCCGTTCTCAAGCGCCAGGCCTTCCGTTACCGGATGACCCCCATCATGGGACGAAGCCACGGCGTCCATGCCGAGCCCATGACTTTCGGCCTCAAGTTCGCGCTCTGGTACGAAGAGATGAAGCGCAACCTCGAGCGGATGAAGAAGGCACGGGACATCATCAGCGTGGGCAAGCTTTCGGGTGCGGTGGGAACATTTTCCAATGTCCCTCCGAAGCTCGAGGAAAAGGTTTTGCGGAAACTCCGGCTTCGGCCTGAGCCCGTGGCCACGCAGGTCGTTCAGCGGGATCGTCACGCCGAGTACATGAGCGCGTTAGCCATCCTGGGGGCCTCCATCGAAAAGATTGCCGTGGAGATAAGGCATCTCCAGCGTACCGAGGTCCGAGAGGCCGAAGAGCCTTTCAGTAAGGGACAGAAGGGGTCTTCCGCCATGCCACACAAGCGAAATCCCGTGGGCTGCGAAAACCTGTCCGGGCTCGCCCGGGTTGTTCGGGGCAATCTGATTTCTGCCCTGGAGAACGTGGCGCTTTGGCACGAAAGGGATATTTCCCACTCTTCCGTGGAACGCGTCATTGTTCCTGACACAACGATCCTGATTGACTACATGCTGGCCCGATTGACCCGTATTCTTTCAGACCTGCATGTGTATCCGAAGCGAATGAAGGAGAACATGGCCTTGAGCCGAAACCTTCACTATTCCCAGAGGGTACTGTTGACCCTGATCGACAGGGGGCTTTCCAGGGAGGAAGCCTACGGCATCGTCCAGAGAAACGCCATGGAAAGCTGGGAACGGGCCATTGATTTCAGGGAGCGACTGGCCCACGATCCCGATGTGACCAAACACCTTTCAACCAAAGACCTGGAGCATATTTTCAGGCTCGACCCCTACCTGCAGCACATAGACGCCCTCTATGCCCGCGTCTTCGGCCGACCCTCCCGATCCCGAAAGGGTTGAGGGCGAGGGCCGGAGGCAGCAGGCCGTTCTTCTTCGTTCAAATGTGATACCCTACTTCAGTAATATCCACCTTGAAAGGAGGTTTCATGTCCGATCCCATCAACCTGAATATCCCCAGACCCGGGCAACCGGTCCCGTCCTTTATCAAATATCTTTTCGTCGTGTTCGTGCTTCTCTTTCTTTTCTCTTTTGTCAAACCATGGGTCATTGTGGGCGCCGGAACCCGGGGCGTGGTGATGAATTTCGGAGCCGTGCAGGATACGGTACTCGGCGAGGGCTTCCACTTTATTATCCCGGTGGTCCAGAAGGTCCAGATTGTTGACGTTCGAATTCAGAAAGCCCAGACCGAAGTGGCCGCCGCCAGCAAGGACCTCCAGAATATTTCCTCGGCCATCGCCATCAACTTTCGCGTGGATCCGGAAAAGGCCAACATCGTGTTTCAGGAGTTGGGAACCGCTTTCAAGGAAAGGATCATCGATCCCGCGGTGCAAGAAATGTTGAAAGCCGTCTCCGCCAAGTATACGGCCGAGGAATTGATCACGAAGCGGGAACAGGTCAAGAACGAGACCAAGGACCTGCTGACCGCCCGGCTTCTTAAAAATCACATCCTGGTTGAGGATTTTTCCATCGTAAACTTCGCATTTTCCGCACAGTTTACCGCTGCCATCGAAGCCAAGCAGGAGGCGGAACAGCTCGCCATGAAGGCCCAGAGAGATCTTCAACGAATTGAGATCGAGGCCAAACAGAAAGTGGCCGCCGCAAAGGCCGAAGCCGAAGCCCTTCGACTCCAACGAGAGGTCCTCAGCAAGGATCTGGTAGAACTGCGAAAGATCGAGGCCTCGCTCAAGGCGATCGAAAAGTGGGATGGCCACATGCCCTCGGTGACCGGTGGCGCCATTCCCTTCATCGATCCGAGATCATTCAAGTAAAGCCGCCCTTCAGGCCGTCAGGCTTGGAGCCGACACCTCCGCATACGGTCTCCGGGTGATGGAATGAAGGGATTCAGACGCAGTCTGCTCAGCTCCACGGTTTCCGACGCGTATCGGTTGGCTGGCCGCCGACGTTCGTAATCGCTGGCGGTGGTGAGACCATAGGAGCCCTTTCATTCTTTCGGTGTGTGGACCCCCGACCCGGGGACGAAAACGGGCAAAATCCGGGGGCAGGGCTGGCGCTCACCAACCCAAAAGGGAGTGCCGAACAGGCGGGAGACGGCGTCTCACTTACCCGAGACAGAGGTACGCTCAGGCGTATTGGCCCGGGTCAGGGCATCGCGTCAGTATCGGGGAATGTGATGTGATGTACCGGATGTCATGGCCGGCCTCCAAAACAAGGATCGCATATTTATGGGGTGAAATCGGTCAGGTTCAAGATTGGGCCGTTTATGCTGACGGTAATTTCAAAGCCATTTCTGAACGGGATTGGGCCTCGGTCGCGGCAGGTTCGGGCGTTGGGGTACTATAGCCGGGGAGTTTCTGGCCGGCACCGCTTGTCGGGCTGACCCTTAGAACTTCACTGGAAGGCTTCCGTGTTTATTCCCATCGGCGATACCCCCAATCCTCCCGGCCGACCGGTGGTCAACTATGCCCTGATCGCCGTCAACATCGCCGTCTTTGCCATCATTACGTTGCCGCTTTCCTATTCGGCCCCAGACCCCAGGGACCCTGCGCTGCTTCAGTATATCCAGTCGATTCCGGCAGCACGGGGCTATCCCCTGCAGGCCATCCTCCAGAGCATCAGTGCCTATGACCTGTTTCTTTTTAAGCATGCCTACAAGGCGGCTTCTCCGGGGGTAACCCCTCTGATGCTCTCCATGTTTCTCCATGGGGGATGGATGCACCTTATCGGGAACATGCTGTTCCTGTGGATTTACGGAGACAACGTGGAGTACCGCCTCGGTTCCGCGCGTTATCTTTTCGCCTATCTTTCTACGGGGGCGGCGGCGACGCTCTTCTATTCTCTCTTTTCGTCGCATTCGACCATCCCCATGATCGGGGCCTCGGGCGCCATTTCGGGTGTTCTGGGCTTTTACTTCATATGGTTTCCCAAAAATCGCGTCAAAGTGATGATGCTCCTTTTCCCTTTTTTTATGGATGTCATCCTGTTACCGGCCAGATTGGTCCTCGGCTTCTTTCTGGTGATCGATAATCTGCTCCCTTTTCTGCTCTCCCCGAAGATGGGCGGCGGCGTCGCCCATGGTGCCCATATAGGGGGCTTTCTGGCTGGTCTCGCGGTGGCTTACGGCCTCGACCGTATCTCAGGTGAAGCCCCTTCGGAGCCCTCCGAGAAGGAAATTCCTTCCTGGAAGTCCCCGTTCTCCCGAACCGTTCAAACGGAGGAGTCACCGGAACGGGTCCGGACCCTGATCAGCCAGCGCAACCTTAACGGAGCCGTAAGGACATTCCTTTCTCTCGCAAGCACCTCTGAGCGCCTTGGGGTGGGGCCGGACGACATCATGCGCCTCGGAGACTATCTTCTTCAGAATCGCCGTTATGAAGAAGCGTTGACCCTGTTTCGTCGTTATATCGGGGATTATCCCGCGGGCCCTTATCTGGATTGGGCCTGTCTGGGTGCAGGGCTGGCCATTCTTCATGGCCGAGGCGAGGCGGCCACCGCCTATCAGTACTTCCTTCAGGTTCTGGACGCGAGCCCCTCGCCCAAGGCAGAGCAGGAAGCCCGACGCCAGATTGCATCCCTGGATGTCCGAGCTCCCTGAATCAGGCAGGCCCAGGCCTCCATGCTGGGCCGTCGCTCCAGACATTCATCGAGCGGGGCCGTCTGAAACCGGAGACGGCAGAGCCCCCTCAGCCGTGGTCTCGTGTGTGCCGTTTCGCATAGGAAAAAGGCAGCACACCCTCCCCATTCAGAACAACGGCTCGGGTGCCCTTTGAAGACGGATGTGGCGCTTCCAGCCTTTCTCCTTCCCTTTGTGGTCGGATCGGTAATGTGCGCCCACGCTGTTCGACCTTCGCTTTGCCGACTCGAGAACGATCCACGCCACATCAAGAAGGTTTCGCAGTTCTATCTCGCCTCGTGAAACTCCCTGGCACGTACGCAGGCGGTCCCAGCGCCGCAGTCTTTCTTCCGCCTGCTCCAGAGAGCGTGCACAGCGGATAATTCCCACCCGATCCCACATCACCCGGCGCAGTTCGCTCCGGACCTTGTCGAGGTCATGTCCTCCCCGCTCGCCAATTATGACCCTGACCTTCTGACCGCCCCGAGGCCTTTCCTTGGCCAAACCATATGCCGCGGCGGTACGGGCGGACCGCGCCCCAAAGACGATGCCCTCGAGCAGACTGTTCGAAGCCAGTCTGTTTGCCCCGTGAACACCGGTGCAGGCCACCTCACCCGCCGCGAAAAGACCCTGTACGGTCGTACGACCGTCCACATCCGTGTGTACACCTCCCATGAAATAATGAGCGGCCGGTGACACCGGAACCGGTTCGTCCGCAATATCCACGTCGTAGGTGAGGCACGTCGCATAGATTCTGGGAAATCTTCTCTTGAGAAACTCCCTGGATAAGTGGGTCATATCGAGATAAACGTTCCGGCTTCGTGACCTGACCATCTCTGACACAATGGCCCGGGTCACGACGTCTCGTGGGGCCAACTCTGCATCTTCGTGGTAGTGCGTCATGAACCGTTCGCCGCGTGCGTTCCTGAGAATTCCCCCTTCTCCGCGCATCGCTTCGCTCAGGAGAAACTGGGGGGCGCCCGGAACGTAGAGACTGGTGGGGTGAAACTGCACCATCTCCATATCTTCCATCAGGGCACCAGCCCGATAGGCCATGGCCATGCCGTCTCCCGTGGCCACCAGTGGATTCGTCGTGCGGGAATAGAGCTGTCCGGCACCACCGGTTGCAAGAACAATGGCGCGCGCATAGCAGACGACCAGCTCCGACCCCTGAGACACAAGCACCCCACGGCAGGTTTTATCAGAAACGACCAGGTCCACAGAACACGCATGGGAGAGCCGGGATACGTTGCGGTGGGTTCGGACCGTCCGGATCAGGGTGCGCATGATCTCCCGACCCGTGGAATCCCCCCGGGCATGCAGAATACGTCTTCGGGAATGGGCCCCTTCCCGGGCGAAGGCCAGTTTCACCCCTTCCCGGTCAAACTGGGCTCCCCATTCCATCAGGCGGCCAATTTCTTCAGGGCCTTCCTCCACCAGAGTCCGGACACTTTCCGCACGACAAAGACCGTCACCGGCCCGAAGGGTGTCCCGAAAATGAATCGCCACCTCATCCTCGTCACTCAGGGCCACAGCCACCCCGCCCTGGGCATACTCTGTACTCGACTCCACAGGCCGGTCTTTCGTAACCACGAGTACTTTGCATCCGGTCCCAGCCAGTTCGACGGCCGCGCGCAATCCGGCCGCACCTCCGCCGATCACGAGAAAATCGGTGTGCTTAACCCGGGATACCGCTTCCATAAGCCTCACAACGGGGGGATAGAAACTTTGTTCCTTGCCCGCTCTTCTGACTGCTCGTCCCTTTATTGTTTGCTACCGATACGGTTCTGCAGGACCGGAGGCTCGAAGCTTCAGGACAGTTCCTCAAGTTCGTTCTGAAGGCTCTTCAGAAGGTCCTTGAGCATATGTTGGTGGGTCTGCTCCTGCTGCGCCATGGACAGAAGCATCTTGCGGGCCCCCTCGGTCCGGGCCTTTTCTGCGGCCTGAAGATAAAACCGGTGGGCGTCCTTTTCCCGGGGAATGGCAATGGTCACCATCTCGATCATTTCCCGGAGTTCCTTTTCAGTCCACATTGTCCTTCCCCCCTTAACTCGAAAACGTAATCTTCCCGCCCTGGTAGCCGATGAAAGCCACGAGGGGCCATGCTGCGAGCAGAAGCCCGTGGTAAACCCAGGCGGCCGGGCCCCCTTCAGCCTGGACCATGGGCTCGTGAAGCCGCAACGCGAGACAGACCATCGCAATGACCAGCAACAGAAGAGAGCCCGTTATCTTTCGTCTGAAAATGGCGGTCAGGGCCATATTGTAGTTCAGCCACCAGCTAAGAAACCCCGAGGCCATGGCCAGGGGCGCCGTAAACGAGGCAAAAAGCAGGCTGTAAAGGACAGCACTCCCCAGAGACACCGGGCGCCCCAGGAGGAAATACAGGAGATCAAGGAATCCGGCAAAGATAAACAGAGCAATCGGGAAATGAATCGTAATGGGATGAGGATGATATTTCTTGTACAGCTGGGAAAGCGACTCCTTCAGCTCTTCGCGCTGGTCGGTTTCGTCCTCGGAAGATTCGGTCAACCCCCCCACGAAGGGCACCCGGTCCAGAACTTCTGGGCCGTGCGGTGCAAGAGGAAGGTGGGCCGTCAAATCCTGCCCTGCCTTGTGGATGCTCATGTGGCTGCCAGCCTTCCACAGCCGGCTGGCCGATACATCATACACCCGACCTTCCCAGGCCACGTAAGCGGGGCGGTCCTCCTGACCGTCAGCCGTTTCCAGGGTGTTGCGGTCGATCTGTTTATCGCCGGTCACAATCAGGCACCCCCAGCCGGAGTTAACCGTTTACAAAATCTCTAATCGTGAGAATGGAATAAACCGGATACCCGCAATCCGTAATATTCTGCATACCGTTCTGTTCGCACCGATCCAGAAGCACGAGCACCCCTATAATCCGGACCTTCTGGGCTTCGGCGGCCCGGATGGCCTTGATGGTGGAGGCTCCGGTGGTGACCACGTCATCCACGATAACAACCCGGTCTCCGGGTTTCACGTTGCCTTCCAGTTGCTGGGCTGTGCCATGCTGTTTGGGTTCCTTACGAATGACGAAGCCTTCTATCCAGGGCGGACGATCGAAGGAGGCTCGGGCCACAGCTGCCGCAATGGGGTCAGCGCCCATGGTTAAACCGCCGATGGCGTCCGGGCGCAGATCAAGTTCGTCGAGTTTGTCCAGATAGAGGTCCCCGATGATTTTCAGTCCAGATGGAGAATGAGTCACGGGCTTCATATTGAAGTAGAAGCAACTCATGGCACCCGAAGAAAGACGGAAGGTAGGGGTTGACGACGACCGGAAGGAGCGTTCCTTGATCATCCGGATCAATTCGTCCTTATTCTGTTGCAGATGGACAGGGTCCCGATGCATATGGCCGCATAGTACCAGAGCGGTCCCTGTGTTTCAACCGAATGAAGCTGTCCTCACGATGGGGGACGGCGGTGTCCTAGAACGACTCATCACCGCTTCCCCGGCCGCAACACATCTGTTTCTTTTCAACAGCCGCCCATACCAGGTCTTGAACGGTCGCCCGTTGGAAGGTCTGAGGGCAACCCGCTTTTCCCTATGACAGGGGGAGGACGATTCGGGGCGGGAAGGCCTTTGTCCGGTCCATTCCAGGGAGTCTTGTGCGTTAGGTTTTTCGAGGCTCCAGGCAGCGGCGTCTTTTCTTGCATTCCATTTCAGGGCTCTGATAGAATGCGCATTATCCTTTATTTTTTGAGCTATTACGGGTAGCGGGAGCCCGGTTCTTGTCCTATTCCAAAGCAGGAATTCTTAACAGGGCGGTGGCGTCGATGATCGATTTGATCATTGTGGGAGCCGGGTCTGCACTCCCGGAGATCGGCTTTACGGCCAGTCTCTTTTATATCGCTGTAAGAGACGGGTTCTCGGGCGGACAAAGTATAGGCAAGAGACTCGTGGGGCTGAAGACGGTTTCGCTCGTACCAGAGCGAACAATGTCTTTCCGGGAATCCATCATCCGCAATCTTCCTTTTATCGTGGCCCGCGTCTTCTGGCAACTGCCTCTGCTGGGATGGCTGTTTGCCGGGCTCATTATGGTGTTTGAAGCCCTTTTGGTGGTGGGAAATCCGTTGGGATGCCGGCTGGGCGATGAATTAGCCCAGACTCAGGTTGTGGAGGAAGTGTAAATGTTCTTCAAGAATATCCTTGGTTTATTCTCAAATGACCTGGCCATCGATCTGGGGACGGCCAATACTCTGGTATTTCTTCGGGGCAAAGGGGTGGTCTGCAATGAGCCCTCTGTCGTTGCTGTGGACAAGATCAAGAACCGCGTCCTGGCCGTGGGCAGTGAAGCCAAGCGCATGCTTGGGAAAACACCCGCGCATATCGTGGCCGTACGGCCGATGAAGGACGGCGTCATTGCGGATTTTGATATCACGGGCGAGATGCTCAAGTATTTTATTGCCAAAGTCCATAACCGGACGGCTTTCGTCTCCCCTCGTATCGTAATCGGCGTTCCGTCAGGAATCACCCAGGTTGAGCGCCGGGCCGTTCGTGATGCCGCCGAGGCCTCCGGAGCCCGTGAGATCTTTCTGGTGGAGGAACCTATGGCGGCCGCCATAGGCGTGGGCCTGCCCATTGACGAACCGTACGGAAACATGATTGTGGACATCGGGGGAGGCACCACGGATGTGGCCGTGATTTCCCTGTCCGGAATCGTGGTCAGCCGGGCCGTTCGCGTCGGCGGTGACAAAATGGACGAAGCCATCGTGAGCTACATCAAGAAGAAATACAACCTGCTGATTGGGGATCGTTCGGCCGAACAGATCAAGATTGACCTGGGATCGGCCGTCCCCCTGCCAGACGGCGGGAAGAAGACGGAAATCAAGGGCAGGGATCTGATCTCGGGCATTCCCAAGACGGTGACCATCACCGAAGATGAGATACGAGAGGCGCTCTCGGAATCTGTATCGGAAATTATCAACACCATCCGGGTCACCCTTGAAAATACGCCTGCCGAGCTCGCCTCGGACATCGTGGATCGTGGGATTGTCATTGCCGGCGGGGGCGCGCTCCTTAGGGGATTGGACCAGTTGATCAGGGACGAGACGGACCTTCCCGTGGTAATTGCGGATGATCCCCTTTCGTCGGTGGCTTACGGGGTGGGGAAGGCGCTCGACGATCTGGAACTCCTGAAGCGGGTTTCCGTGTATTAGGTCGTCCCGGAGAAGAGAAAATCCCCGCCTGTTTCTGAAGAATCCCTGACCGCCAGACCCTGCGGTCTTTCCATGTCGCAGGGGATTCGGATAAGGTGTGTATGCGGCCTCCCAGAGAAGCTGCATGCTGATTCGACGGGGAACTCCTATCACCTATTTCGTACATCGTTCATGGCCACAAGACGACGACAGCTTCTGTTTCTGGTCTTTTTCATGGTCGTACTTCTCCTGGCGATGACCGGGCAAGTTCGGTCGGATCGGTTCTATCAACCACTCTTTGCCATTTTCACCCCCCTCATGGAGGCGATGGAATTCGTTACGGATGGCTTTCGGGACATGATCGAAGATTACTTTCTGCTCGTGAATACCGAAGCGGAAAATCGCAAGCTTCGGGCACGGATCGAAAGGCTGGAACTCGAGCAGAAGGGCCGCTTTGAGGTGGAAGACGAGAATCGGAGCCTCCGAGCCCTTCTGGGGCTCAAGGAGGTCTTGTCCTGCAAAGTCACTGGTGCAGAGATCATTGCGAGAGACCCCACAGACCCATTCCAGACCGTTACCCTGAACAAAGGGGAGGTCGACGGTCTGGCTCCAAACATGACCGTCGTCGGGATGAATGGGCTACTCGGGCGTATTTACGCGGTTTCCCATTCTTCAGCCAAAGTCCTGTTGATCACAGACCTCAAGTCCTCTGTCGCGGTTCGAATTGCAGAAACTCGGGAACAGTCGATCATGGACGGGACCGGCGACGAGGCCTGTCTCCTCAAATACGTTCACAAGGACGCACCGGCCCGCAACGGGGACTGGGTGTACACCTCGGGTCTGGACGGGATTTATCCAGAGGGAATTCCGGTTGGTCAGCTGGATAGTGTGAAACAGCTTGATTATGGAATTTTTCAGGAGGTGACCCTGAGACCGGCTGAACGGATCAGCCGCGTTGAGGACGTGTTCGTCATTCTTTCCGGAAGTTCGTGCACATGGGGGACATCAGACGGGTGAGACAGGTTGCGTACGTGTTGGTTGTCCTTGGAGTGTTGACCGTACAGACCAAGCTGCCGGAGCGCTTCGATCATCCTCCCGACCTTCTGCTGCTGGCCGTGCTCATTGTGGCCACACGGACCAACGAACGAACAGGACTCCTTTTCGGGGCCTTAGCCGGTTTGGCTCTGGACCTCTTTTCAGGGGGCCTGATCGGACCACAGACTCTGGCCAAGGGAGTTACCGGTTTTTTCTCGGCCTCGGTTCGGCGTTTGATGGCCCGCAAATCGCGCTCCCTCCTCGCGCTGGCCTTTGCCTTTATGACGGCCTTTCATTCCATCTTTCTCGAACTTATCCGCCAGGCCTTCATCCCTCCGGGGTCATTCGGGCCGGGCCGCATCGCTGAACAGGCCATCTTGCTGTCCCTTGTTTGGGTGGTCGTGGACTGGATATGGACGCCACAACAGACCGAAGAATTGCCCATCTGAAGCGCACCCGTGCTGTACTGGTCTTTCTGCTTACAGCCTTTGGAGTGCTCGCGTTGCGCCTTTGGCAACTCCAAGTCCTGGGAGGCCTGGAATTCCGCCAGCTCGCGGAGAATAACCGGGTTCGGATTGAGAAGGAAACGGCGCCTCGCGGAATCATCTATGATCGATTCGGACGGCCCCTGGTAAAGAATGTCCCTGCCTTCGATATTTCGGTCGTCCCTGAGGAATTTCCCGGCGACCGTACCGAACTTCTGGCCTCCCTGCTCTCCCTGCAGACTGAGGAACTCGAGGCGATCCTGAAAACCAAACGACGGACGCGAGGGGAGCCTTTAAAGGTCAAGATTGATGCATCGCTGGACGAAGTGGCTCTGGTCGAAGCGCGTCGATTGGAACTGCCGGGGGTTCGGGTGGATGTGGAAATCAGCAGAGGATACCTCTACGACGACATGGCCTCTCACGTCCTGGGGTACTTGGGTCGACTCAGGCCGGACCAGCAGAACTCGGACGAATATAAACATGTTCCGGCCAATGCCTATATAGGCCAGTGGGGTCTCGAGGCCCGGTACGACGAGAGCCTTCGGGGCAAGCCCGGAGACAGGGTCTACGAAGTCAATGCTTTGGGGCAGCGGATAAGGCAAATAGGGTACGTGCCCCCGGAAAAAGGACAGGATATCTATCTGACGCTGGACCTGGATGTTCAACTGGCCGCAGAAAAAGCGCTCAGGGAAGAAACCGGGGCGGCCGTAGCCCTGGATCCCAATACGGGCGAAGTGCTTGCCTTCGTGAGCCGGCCGTCCTTTGATCCCAACCTCTTTTCAACGGGAATATCGTCCGATCAGTGGAACAGGCTGCTGGAAGACCCCAGAAAGCCACTTTTCAACCGGGCCCTTCAAGCCCAGTTTCCTCCAGGTTCCACCTTCAAGATCGTGGTGGCACTGGCCGGACTGGAGCAGGGGTATGTGGACGGGAGCGATGTGGTCACATGCAAGGGCTGGATATCCTTCGGCTCGCGCATTTTCAGATGCTGGAAAAGGGAGGGCCATGGACTCGTGGACTTCAGGCGGGCCCTGGTGGAATCTTGCGATGTCTATTTTTACTCCCTGGGTCTCAAGCTGGGCATTGATACGATTGCCCGTTATGCCCGGGCCCTGGGCCTGGGGACCCGGCCGGGGCTCGGTCTGGTTCCAGAGGCCGCCGGGATCGTTCCCTCGTCCCAATGGAAGCGGTCCCGCTTCAAGGAGCCCTGGTATCCGGGCGAAACTCTAAACGCGGCCATCGGGCAGGGGTACGTGTCGGTTTCGCCCTTTCAGGCAGCCCAAATGACCGCAACCCTCGTCAATGGAGGAAAACTCCATCAACCCCGTCTGATCATGGGGTTTCCGGTAGGCACGCTGGGAATAACCGAGTTTCGCCCCGACATTCTGGAAAAGGTCCGGGATGCTCTCCTAGGGGTCGTGGAGGACCTGCATGGAACGGCAAGGGTTGCT
The DNA here is from genome assembly GCA_003235715.1 of Nitrospirota bacterium. Taxonomy (GTDB): domain Bacteria; phylum Nitrospirota; class Thermodesulfovibrionia; order SZUA-242; family SZUA-242; genus SZUA-242. The sequence continues at coordinate 25,147 of QJVM01000254.1, read as the reverse complement.
CGATCTGAGCTGGTCTCCATTGGAGGCAAGACCGGAACGGCTCAAGTAACGAGTCTTTCTGAGTGGAAAGAAATCGAGGGGGAGGATAAGGGTAGACTGGAGGACCACGCATGGTTTGTCGCCTTTGCACCCGCAGAGAATCCCCAGATCGCGTTGTCTGTTTTCGTGGAGCATGGGGGACATGGGGGAAGTGCCGCGTCGCCGATCGCCAAGGTTATGATTGAGGCCTTCACCAAGGAGCGAAATTTGGCCCCCCCGGGGCCGGGAGGTGCCCACGATGGCTGACCCGGTTCTACTTCCCCTTCCCCGGTTCAATCGGAGGTTTATTGTCACTTTCGATTGGGTTCTTCTTGGCCTGGTCGTGCTCGTAGCCGGGCTGGGCATTCTTACCATCTACAGCGCGACGCGTTCTCTTTCAGGAGACATACAGTTGACCTATCATATTCGCCAAGCGGGTTGGCTGGGCTTCAGTGTGGCGGCCCTCCTCGTCACCGTGGCCGTGGATTACCGCTGGCTGCAAAGGTTTGCCTATGCCCTCTACGGGCTGGGGCTGATTCTCCTCCTGGCGGTTCTGATCAAGGGACGTATGGGCATGGGGGCGCAGCGATGGCTCTCTTTAGGGGTGGTGGCCTTTCAGCCTTCCGAAATGGCCAAGATCTTCTTTATCCTTGCACTGTCTCGTTATTTTGCAGAGGTGAAGCGACCCTTTGGAATGCGGGACATCATCAGAGTCTCGGCCCTCTTCCTGCTGTCGCCCTTGGCCCTGCTTGTTCTCCAGCCAGATCTGGGAACCGGCCTCATCTTCTGCTTTATCTACGCAGGAATGGTGCTGATCGTGGGTGTCAGAAGAAAGGTTCTGATCGCCCTCATCCTGTCTGTAGCCCTGGCCGTGCCGTTTCTCGGGAGTGTCTTCTGGTCAGGCCTCAAGCCTTACCAGCGCAACCGGATCCTCGCCTTTGTTCAGCCCCAGGCGGATCCCTCCGGTATCGGTTACCAGATTAACCAGTCAAAAATCACCATCGGTTCAGGAGCGCTTCTGGGAAAGGGTTATCTGAAGGGAACTCAGGGGGCTCTCCGCTTCCTTCCTGAAAAGCACACTGATTTCATATTTTCCATCTTTGCCGAAGAATGGGGTTTTGTGGGCTCCATAGCGCTTCTGATGCTTTTCCTGCTCGTCTTGTTGAGGGGACTCGAAACCGCTCAGATGGCCAAGGACCGATTCGGGTATTTCGTAGCCATGGGAGTGGTTACCATGTTTACCCTTTATATTTGCATCAACATCGCCATGACCCTCGGGCTCGCTCCCGTTGTCGGAGTGCCCCTTCCCTTCATGAGTTACGGGGGGACCGCCCTTGTGACGAACTTTATAGCCGTAGGTCTCCTGATCAATGTCCGGATGAGGCGCTTCCAGCTGTTTTACTGATGAACAAGATTCTCCACCGCGTCCGGAAACCCAGCCGCTATATCAATCGGGAACCCAATGCCTGTTACCGACCGGAAGCCGGGTTCCGCATCTGTCTTGCATTTCCGGATGCCTACGAGGTGGGGATGTCTCATCTCGGCCTGAAGATCCTCTACGGACGGGTAAACTCCATGGCCGGTTACGCGGCCGAACGCTGTTTTGCCCCCTGGCCCGATATGGAAGCCCTTCTCCGCCGGACAGGACAGCGTCTGTCCTCGCTCGAAACCGGACGGCCGATAGACCAGTTTGATGTCATCGGGTTCAGTCTGCAATATGAGCTCTCTTATACCAACGTACTGGCCATGCTTGACCTGGCGAACCTCCCACTCCTCTCCGAGGAGAGGAAGGAAGGCCATCCCGTCATCCTAGCAGGAGGGCCTTGTGCTGTGAACCCGGCGCCCATGGCGCCTTTCATCGATGCCTTCCTTGTAGGCGACGGGGAGGAGGCCCTCCCTGAAATCCTTGAAATCCTGTCCGCCTTACGAGACCGTCCTCGGCACACCCGCGTTGAGGCCCTGGCCAGGGTCCCCGGAGTTTATGTTCCCTTGGCGAGAGGACGGGATGAGGCCCCGCCCGTGACCCGGAGAATCGTGGACAGCCTGGAGACGGCCTTTTTTCCCACAAGCCCGGTGGTGGCCCATCAGGCCGTTCACAATAGGGTGGCCATCGAAATCGGCCGTGGATGTCCCCGAGGGTGCCGGTATTGTCAGGCCGGGATGATCTACCGCCCTCTTCGTGAACGTTCCCCCGGCAGGATCCTTGAGCTGGCCGAGGAATCTCTGAGAAACACGGGGTTTGCGGATTTGTCCTTCACGTCCCTCTCTGCCGGAGATTATCCGTGTCTGTTTCCCCTCATCCGCGAGGCCAATCGCCGTTTTCTGGGCCAGCACATTGCCGTGTCGTTGCCCTCCATCCGGGTGGGAGCAGTGGATCGGGCCACTCTACGGGAACTCCGGGGCGAAAGGAAGACGGGGTTTACCATCGCGCCCGAGGCGGGAACCGAGCGGCTTCGCCACGTGATCAACAAGGACATCAGCGAAGAGGCTTACCGGGAGGGTTTACAGGCTCTCTTTCAGGAGGGCTGGGAAAGTCTCAAGCTCTATTTCATGATCGGCCTCCCCACGGAAACCGATGAAGACCTCGAGGGAATCGTGCGCATGGCCCGGCTCCCTGCCCAGATCGCCCGGAACGAAAAGGTCCGGAGGGTAAACGTGAATGTGAGTGTTTCCACATTTGTCCCGAAACCGCACACCCCGTTTCAATGGCAGGGCCAGATTCCTCTCGCGGAGATTCACCGAAAACAGGGAGCCCTTCGCCAGCGTCTGACCAGCCGCCAGATTCGCCTGAAAACCCACCAGCCGGAAATGAGCGTGCTGGAGGCCATATTTTCCAGAGGCGATGAGCGTGCATCACAGCTTCTGCTGTCGGCGTACCTCAGGGGTTGCCGTTTCGATGGATGGACCGAATCTTTCCGCTTTGATTTATGGGAACAGGCCATGCAGGAGACAGGCATGGGATACGGGCTTGCGGAGAAGTCCTTTGGGGTGTCAGAGCCGTTACCCTGGCGCATGGTTGATTCGGGAGTCCAGCCTGGCTTCCTGAAGAAGGAGTTCGAGCGTTCCCTGAAGAGCGAAATCACGCCTGAATGCCGGGAGAAATGCATGGGGTGCGGATTGAAGTGCGACTCCGCGCCCGGACTCAAGTCCGAGGAAGCCCGGAGGGACATAACAACCCTGCAAGCCTCGAAAACGATTTCCCTGCCGAAGGCGACCTCCTTCCGGGTTCGATACCGGAAGGCAGGCGTGTGCCGCTTTCTCTCCCATCTGGAACTGAAGGAGGCCTTTATTCGTGGTCTCCGGCGTGCGGGAATTACGCTGGAGTATTCCCAAGGGTTTCACCCCCATCCAAGAATTTCTTTCGGTCCCGCCCTGAGCGTAGGGTTCGCAGGGGCAGACGAGTATCTCGACATGCAGGTCCTTTCTCCACTGGTCCCCGACGAGGCGGTTGTTGCCCTGAACCGGGTTCTTCCCGAGGGGATCGAGGTGCGGGCCGTCAAACCCATTCTTCGCAAGACCCCGTCCTTGAACGAATTTATCAGTCGTTTTGAATTCACCGTACAGCTTCAGGGGGACATCCTTATCCCGGGGGAGGCTCTTAGGTCCGAAATGCCTTTTGAACGCGTAATGGAAAACGGGGTGGTCAAAGTGATCAACTTGAGGCCCCTCATAGAAGAGGTGCGCCAGAACGGTCCGTTCCTCATGCTAAGGGTTCAGGACCGGGGCGACCTCAAGGTGCGCCTTCCTGAAATCCTGTCCTGCCTGTTGGCCCTTCCGGTTGCGCAACTGCCTCCCCTGGAGGTTGAGAGGGTCCGTCAGCAGGGTTTTCTGAACGGGTGGCATTCCCCCATGGACGTCATCTCATAAGCGGAAGCAAAAGGCTGGAGAAAGTGATTGCCGCCCGTAGGACAAAACGATAGAATAGGACAACTTTTTATTTTTTAAGTGAAATTTATCGTATGAACAGTGAAATCGTCATCAACGCAAACGACCACGAGACCCGCGTGGCCCTGCTTGAAAACGGCCAGATGGCCGAACTCTACATCGAGCGAAAGCGCGACGCGTCCCTCGTGGGAAACATCTACAAGGGCCGAATCGCCCGCATCCTGCCCGGGATGCAGTCCGCTTTCATAGACGTGGGATTGGACAAGGCGGCTTTCCTTTACGTCTCCGATGTGTTCAATGACTACATGGCCTATCCCGGACTCGTGGATGAGGAGGACGAGGATGTTCACCTGAATGGAAAACAGCGGAGCGACCACCATGCCCCCATCGAGGACCTTCTTCAGGAGGGGCAGGAGATTATGGTCCAGGTATCCAAGGATCCCATTGGAACCAAGGGGGCCCGGGTCACGACCTATGTGACCTTGCCGGGCCGATACCTGGTTCTCATGCCCAACGTCGAGCACATTGGTGTATCCCGGCGTTTGACCGACGAGGCGGAGCGGGACCGGTTGCGGTCCATGGTTCAGGCTCTGGGACGGAAAGGTTGTGGTTACATCGTCCGCACCGTAAGCGAGGGTTGCCTTGAGGAGGATATTGCCAAGGACATGGAGTTTCTCCATCTTCTCTGGGAAAATGTCCAGAGGAAGAATGAGACCAGCTCAGCCCCCAACATGCTGTACAGCGACCTCGACCTGGCCTTCCGGAGCATCCGGGACCTGCTCCGGCAGGACGTGAGTCGACTCGTTATCGATTCCAGTCGTGAATACGAAAGAATTCTGGAATTTGTCCGTACGTACTTTCCCAAACTGGAATCGAAGATCGAACTGTATGAAAGCGACGAACCGATCTTCGACGCCTTCGGAATTGAGCTGGATATCTCCCGGGCCCTGGGCCGGAAAGTCTGGCTTAAATCCGGAGGCTACATCGTGATCGATCAGACGGAAGCGCTGACCACCGTTGACGTCAACACGGGGAAATATGTGGGCAAAGAGACCCTTGAAGACACGATCCTCAAAACCAATCTTGAAGCCGTCAAGGAGATTGCCTATCAGATCCGTCTGCGGAATTTGGGCGGCATTATCATCATCGACTTTATTGATATGGAAAAGGAAGAAAACCGACAGAAACTTCTTGCCGCCTTCCGGGAGGCCATGGAGCCGGACCGCGCCAAGAATACCATCCTGGAGGTGTCGGAACTTGGCCTGGTGCAGATGACCCGGAAGCGGGTACGCGAAAGCCTTGAGCGTGTCCTTTGCGAGCCGTGCCCGTACTGCGAGGCCAAAGGCGTCGTCAAATCCGCCGTAACAGTCTGTTACGAAATCCTGAGCAAGCTCAGGCGGATGGGTCCGACGATGCGAGGCGCCCGCCTGCTGGTGCTGGCTCATCCCTCGGTCATCGACCTCCTCTATGACGAGGAACAGCGAGGACTCGAACAACTCGAAAAACGTTACGGCCTGCACGTTACGCTGAAATCCGACTCCTCGCTCCACCAGGAAAACTTCGAAATCAAACCCATGCACTGACATGCACTGAGCATTTCGCCCAGGCATCCAGGAAGGCGGACGAACTTGGTCGGGCCCGTCACAGTCCATGACCGGGGAAGTTCTCGGGCAAGGCTCCCTGGAATGCCCTATAATAGGCCGCCTCATATCGCCGGTCGATCCCTGTCGGAGGAAATCATGAACCGCAGTAACGTGTCGAAAGTCCTGATGATCCTGGGCCTGTTCATTCCATCCCTTTTATATCCCTTTGCCTCGGCCCCCGGACTTGTTCGAGATGGCAATGTGACGGTCTCCGCGCGACTTCTCGATTACGAAGTGGTGTTCCGGGAGGGAGAGTTTGTTCCGGGCGAGGGGGATATCTTCTCGGCCATTCTCAACTCTCACTATGAGGGCCGCTGGGCCCTTTCGTATAAATATGCTGTGGCCCTTGGAATTGCATGCGTCTTCCTCGGTATAGGGCTGGCCGTCCTGACCCCCGGCAAAGGCACTCCCCAAAGCCCGGGCGAGTAACCCGGCAGATTCCTGAGCGCCCGTTCCGTGGCCACAGGTCCTGGCCGCGACAAACCGGCGAGGCCCCCTCAGGGGCCCGAGCGGTCCTTCAGTCTCATTTCTATTTCGCCACAGACTTCTTCAGGCGTAAGGTGGCTGCAGTCCAGAACCACATCGGCGTATCTCAGGTAGAGGGCATGGCGCTCTTCAAAGAGTTCCGCGAAACTCTGGTCGGGTCTTTTCGCAAGCCCTCGTGACTCATAGTCCCGTACGCGCCTTCTCAAGGTGGGCAGATCCACGTCAAGGAACACAACGACTCCGTTTTGTTTCAGGTGATCCATAGCCGCCTGACTGTAGACCGCGCTGCCTCCCGTAGCGACCACGCAATTCGTTTCATGGAGCCTCAGGAGAATTCGTTCCTCGGTTTCTCGCAGAACCATGTGGCCGTCACGGTCCACGACATCCTGTAAGGACCGGCCTGTGGCGGTCTGGATGAGAATGTCGGTATCCACGAATCCCCGGGAGATTCGTTTGGCCAGGATAACACCCACCGTGCTCTTCCCGGCCCCGGGCATGCCCACAAGGATGACGTTGATACCGTCCCGCATACGTATCTTCAAACAACTGGTTGATGACGCCGTCATAGGACGTGTATCCGCTTGGTCACATAGGCCAGGACCGGATTTTTGTGCAAGTCCGAAGGGCGGAAATGGAAATGCACCCGCAGGGCCCCCGATAATAGGTTAATATTTGACCTCGTAGGCTGCACCGGACATGAATCCTCCAGAAAATCTGAAAATAAAACAGCGTAATCTGGAAGCTATCTTACACCCCCTGGGGCGGGTACTGGTGGCTTTCTCCGGTGGGGTGGACAGTTCCTTCCTGCTTGCTTCCTGTGTGGAAATCCTGGGCTCGGAAAACGTTCTGGCCGTTGTGGGAGATTCCCCCACCTTGGCCCGGAAGGAACTGAGCGCAGGCAAGGCCTTCGCGGCCTCTCTGGGGGTTTCCCTCCTGGTTCTGAAAACGGGCGAACTGGAGGATCCCCTGTTTATCAAGAATCCCGTGGACCGATGTTACTACTGCAAACGCGACCTCTTTTCGCGCCTTCGTGCGATAGCCGAAGAGCGGCATATTCGGTCCGTTCTGGATGGAACCAACCTGGATGATACGGCCGCCCATCGACCGGGCCGACGAGCTGCCCGTGAACATGGCATTCTGAGCCCCCTTGCCGAGGCGGGCCTCACCAAGCAGGACGTCCGCGAACTCTCGAGAGAAATGGGCCTGGCCACATGGAACAAGCCGGCCATGGCCTGTCTGGCCTCCCGGTTTCCTCACGGTGATCCTATCACCGTGGAGGGCCTGGGCCGTATCGAACGGGCCGAAGCGGTCTTAAAGGAAATGGGGTTCAGAAACGTGCGGGTTCGGGATCACAGCGGTCTTGCCCGGATCGAAGTGGACAGAGACGATATGCCGAAGCTCCTGTCCACCTCGGTAAGTTCCGTCCTCCTGGACCTCGGCTTCCGCTATGTCACCGTGGATCTGGAAGGGTTTCGAAGCGGGAGCCTGAGCCCGAATGGGGAATCCACTGGGGAGGGTACGGCGGGGGGCCGTCCGTGAATACGTCTCTGGATGAAAGGTTTCGAATCCGTGCACAATCGGCGGTTATTGAGGGGTTCTTTCGCTCACAAGCAAAGCACGTGTCAAGGCCGGTCATTCCTGAACATGCCGAACTTCTTTTGGGCCGCCTAATGCGCATTACCGGTTCTGGAGAATTGCTTATCGCGCGAGAGGTTTGTAACTGCACAAGGGCCGCCTCGGGTGAGGGTCGGTTTTAGCTTGAAACGATATCCTGTGGCCGCCTCTGGCCTGGAAGAATGCGGACCTGGAATGCGGCCTGCCTGGTAGGGCTCGAATTGAATCGATTGCCGGAGGGAGTTCGGAAAGCAATCTCATCTTAAGTCAGCATCCGTAATCCCGACTTAGGGACCAACGCCGGGTCTGAGGGATTTGGCGGGAAGGCCCTCCCTCACGGTTTCCGTCACGCTGCCTACCGCCCTCTTGGGGAGTGGTCTATACTGAGTCTGGTGGCTAACCTTTGCGTTTCGTTCCGGGGAGGAACTCAACTTTTTTGCCTATGAAATTTACACGATTAATTGAATTTCTCGAACGCCTGGAGGCCACCACAAAGCGCCTCGAGATGTTCGATATCCTTTCGGAACAGTTTGCCGAGGCGTCGCCTTCAGACGTGGACCGGATCATATACCTCGTTCAAGGCCAACTGGGGCCTTCCTTCCGGGGCATCGAGCTGGGCATCTCGTCCAAGCTGTTGATGCGTGCCCTGATGTCCGCATCCGGACTTTCACAGAAGAAGGTCTCCGCCCTGTATACCAAGCACGGCGATCTGGGTCTGGTGGCCGAAAGGGTGATGGAGTCCGCCGGCGATGCTCCGCCAGCCTCCCTTTTTGACATGCTGGACGAGAGGCGAAACTTCGAGTCCGTAACCGCCATCCATGAAGTGCTGCTCGAGATTGCCCAATGTAGCGGTCCTGGGAGTCAGGAAAGGAAGATTGGTCTCCTCATCGAGCTACTCAGAGGCGTACCTCCTCTGGCCGCCAAGTATGTGGCCCGGATCATTCTCGGCAAGCTCCGGCTGGGGGTGGGCGACCCGACCATTCTGGAAGCGCTAGCCCTGTCCCGAGGCGACCGGGCCCATAAGACGGATCTTGAACGGGCCTATAATCTCTGTTCAGACCTTGGGTTGGTTGCGACAACACTGTTTAAAAAGGGCCTGAAAGGCGTTCGGGCCATGCATATCACGGTGGGCTATCCCGTGAGGATGGCTCTATGCGAACGTTTGGCCTCGGCCGATGAGATTCTCGCGAAGCTGGGCAAAGCGGCCGTGGAATACAAGTACGACGGCTTCCGGGTTCAAATTCATATGACCAGGAAAAGTCTTGAGATGTATTCCCGTAATCTCGAACGGACGACGGACATGTTCCCCGAGATCGGAGCAGCCGTGCGCAAGCATGTAAAGGCGTCTTCGTTGATCATCGAAGGCGAGGCCATGGCCAGTGATGAAAATACAGGCCAGCTGCTTCCTTTCCAGACGACCATACAGCGAAAGAGAAAACACGGGGTGGATGAGATGGCCCAGCGGTATCCGCTCCGGTTCTTTGCCTTCGACCTCCTGTATCTCGACGGAGAGGACTGGACCGAAAGGCCGTTCATCGAACGAAGGCGCGGCCTTGAGAAGGTGATTGGAGGCAACACCGTGATCCAGACCTCTGATTTGATCATCACGGACCGCCCGGAGGAAATCACGCGGATGTTCGGGAATGCCGTGGACGAGGGCTTCGAGGGCCTGGTGATCAAACGCCTCGATTCCGTATACGCGGCAGGCTCAAGAAACTTCAACTGGATCAAGTTGAAGCCGAGCTACCGTCATGAGCTCTCGGACTCTGTCGACGTTTGTATCGTCGGATATTTCTATGGCAAGGGGGCTAGAGCCCGCTTCGGAATCGGCGGAGTCCTCGGTGCCGTTTATGATTCGAAAGAAGACGTATTCAAAACCATAACAAAGATCGGGTCCGGTTTCACGGAGGACGAATTGAAAGGCCTTAAGGCTCTGCTCGATGAATCCCGGATACGGGAGCGACACGCGCGGGTTCAGTCCGAGATTGAACCCGACGTCTGGGTGGAGCCCCGGTACGTCATTGCCGTGACGGCGGACGAACTGACCCGTTCTCCTTTGCACACCGCGGGTCGCAGAGGGAACGAGCCCGGCTACGCCCTGCGTTTCCCGAGGTTCGTGGGCGCTCTTCGGACCGACAAGAAGCCTGAGGATGCGACCAGCGTCAAGGAAATCGTCCGGCTCTACAAAATGCAGAAGAACATAAAATCACAGTGAACACAGTCGGCGAAACTTTCCAAAGGACCTCTGGATCGTGGATCTGATAACGACCCATATCAATACGGACTTTGACGGCCTGGCTGCTATGATAGCAGCCAAAAAGCTTTACCCCGGGGCGCAGGCCGCCATGCCTGGGGCTCAGGAGCGGACGGTTCGTGAATTCATGCGCAGTTCGGCCTGGGCTTTTGACATTAAGAAACCCAGCGAAGTGGACCTCTCCAAGGTGCGCCGCCTGATCCTCGTGGACACAAGGGATGCTCGGCGGATAGGGCCTTTCAGTGCGCTTCTGGAGCACCCGGGTCTTGACGTCCATATTTATGACCACCACCCTCTGCGGGAGGGCGATCTGCGAGGGAGCGTGGAGGTCGTGGAAGAGGTGGGGTGTGTTTCCACCCTGATGGTGGAGCTGCTCCAATCGCGCCAGATTACGATAACACCCGTGGAAGCCACGGCCATGGCACTCGGCATCTATGAGGAAACAGGGTTTTTCAGCTTCCCCAGCACGGGGGAACGGGATTTCCTGGCGATGGCCTATCTTTTGAAACAGGGGGCCAACCTGAACGTCGTCAAGACCTTTCTTGAGCGGGAACCGTCACGGGAACAACTGGGCCTGCTCAATGACCTCCTGGAATCCGCCCGGGAATATGAGGTGAGTGGTTTTCTGGTCCAGATCGCCCAGGCTTCACGCGACGAATACATTCCGGATGCGGCCATGGTCACCCACAAACTCCGGGACATTCTGGACTGTGACGCCCTGTTTGTTCTCCTGAGAATGGAGGACCGTATTCACGTCATCGGGCGGAGTCGGGTGGCAGAGATCGATGTGGCGGAGATCCTCCGTCACTTTGAGGGTGGAGGGCATACCTACGCCTCTTCTGCCGTAGTCAAGGGGAATTCTCTGGAGGGCCTCGAAGAATCCCTGCGGGGACTTCTTGAAAAGGGAGTCCGCCCGGTAAAACGTGCGGCCGATATCATGACCAGCCCTGTGAAATGCATTGAGCACTCGGCATCACTGAAGCAGGCACAGGAATCGATGTCAAAGTTCGGTTTCAACGTCATGCCTGTGCTCAAGGGCGGTAAATTCTTCGGCGTGATCTCCCGCGAGGTCGTGGAGCGGGCGCTTCACCACGGATTTGGAAATCGTCACTTATCGTCATTTGCCACAACAGACCCTGTGACCGCCGCGCCGGACACCTCGATGCTGGAAGTGGAAGGTCTCATGGTGGAGCGGAACCGCAAGTTTCTGCCGGTTCTCGAGGATGGCCGGGTCGTGGGCGCCATTACCCGGACCGACCTGCTCCGCGTTCTTTACGAGGATTTGATTCGGAGGACGAGAACCGAAGGGGAGGACACGACCGAACGGGTGGGGTCAACGCGAAATATCCGTTCCGCCATTATTGAAAAATTGCCCTCGCCGCTGGTCGATCTTCTCAGGCTGTGCGGGCACGTGGGCGACCGGATGGCGTTTCAGGTCTATCTGGTAGGGGGGTCCGTGCGTGACCTGCTCCGAAATGAACGGAATCTGGATCTGGATCTCGTGGTGGAAGGCCAGGGGATAGCCTTTGCCCGGGAACTGGCCAGCGAACTCGGTGGACGCGTTCGAAGTCACCAGCGATTCAACACCGCGGTGGTTATTCTTCCGGACGGCTTTAAACTCGATGTGGCCACGGCCAGGACCGAGTATTATGAGGCTCCGGGCGTCCTGCCCACAGTTGAAGCCTCTTCCATCAAAAAGGACCTCTACCGAAGGGATTTCACGATCAACACCTTGGCGGTGAAACTGAACGGCCAGCACTTTGGCGTTCTGCTGGACTTCTTCGGGGGGCAACGGGATCTGAAGGACCGGACCATCCGCATCCTCCACAATCTGAGTTTTGTCGAGGACCCGACACGCGCTTTCCGGGCCATCCGTTTTGCCGTTCGCTTCGGTTTCCGGATCGGCAAACACACGGCCAATCTGATGAAGAATGCCGTGCGAATGAATCTGATGGAAAAGGTTTCCGGCTCCAGGCTTTATGACGAGCTGTTACTGATGTTCTCGGAGACCAGTCCAGCCAAATCCGTGCGGGAACTGAGCCGATACAGCCTGCTTCAGAGCATCCACCCGTCAATCCGTTACCGGCCTTCTCTTCAGGATCTTCTCGAGCGTCTCGAAAAGGTCATTGCCTGGTATCGGTTGCTGTACCTTCCGGATCCCTTGAACGAAAGTGACCTTTGGTTCATGGCCCTGCTTTTCGACCTTCGGGAACTGGAAACCGTTTCGGCCTTTGAGCAGATCGCGGTTCCGGAAAAGGTGGCCGAACGTATTGCGCGGTTCATCGGCCAGACCAAGGCTGTTCATTATCGTCTGAAGACACGGCCGCACAGCTCTAGGGAGGTGTTCCATGCCCTCAGCGATTTTGACCTGGAGCCGCTGGTCTTTGGAATGGCGGCAACTCAGGACGAATCTCTGAAAAAAGCCCTGGCCACCTTTATCACAGACCTCCGGAAGACAAGGCCGTTGCTTTCGGGCAAGGAGCTGATTGCCATGGGTTACGAACCGGGTCCGTGGTTTCACGAAGTATTTCAGGCTCTGCTGGACGCTCGTTTGGAGGGAAAAGTCAGAACCAAATACGAGGAGACCCGGTTCGTCCGGGAAAGGTTTCCCAACACCTCAATATCCCGGTCGAAATAGGGTGAGGCTCAGTGCCGTGATTTTTTCCACCGCGGGTTATGGTCGTTCCGAGAAGACGCTCGACGTCGGAAGGGAAGGCCCCTTAATGGGACACATTCCTCCGAAGTTAGCGGAAATCAGGTTTGCGAAATGAAGGGGCTCCGGGGAGACTTTTTCGTTCGCTTCAACAGGTTACAGGCCGGACGGATGTGGCCTCGGCGCTGGGCCGGGATGCCTTTAAAAGAATCAAGGAAATTTGATAAAATTTCCAAACAACAGAACCCTTCCGGAGGGGGACCAGATGCTGTTCCGTCGGATCCTCAGCCGGATCGGATATTCGAGGTAGAGATGAAGAGTAAACATCGGTGGATCATAGCCCTGGTCCTGATTCTTTTTGTGGGATGCGGGCAAAAGACTGGAAGCACGTCAGGCACGACAGAATCTTCGGGCGGCCAGCCGGCAGGGGGCGTCCAGCAAAAGGGTTCTTTTGCATCGATCGGCCCGGCCGATGCCAGGAAGATGCTTGAGACGCGGTCGGACATCCTCCTGGTGGACGTACGGTCACCTGAGGAACTGAAAGAAGGCTCCATTCAGGGTGCGGTGCTCATCCCTTTCTTCTCGGTCATGAGGGGTCAGCATAATCTGGACCCGGCTAAACCGCTCATTCTCGTCTGTGCTGTGGGGGGAAGAAGTTATGCCGCCGGACAGATGCTGGCCGCGAGGGGCTTCCGGGAGGTCTACAATCTGAGCGGCGGGATGAGCGCCTGGAAGCGGGCAGGACTACCCGTGGAATACCCCCAGCCCTAAATCAAATCGCGGCCTCAGGGGTTACACATGGGAACGCTGGGCGAGCCGTTGGTCCTATTCCCATGCATCGCCGACCTTGACCTTGCTTTGGGTCAGCTGATGCTCGAGTAAATACTCATGGGCGGCCAGGGCCGCCTTGGCGCCGTCGCCTACGGCGATGCAGATTTGTTTCTCAAAAACGTCGGTCACGTCGCCTGCGGCAAAGAATCCGGGAAGGTTTGTCTCGTTCCGGTGATTGATCCGGACCTCGCCTTTTTCATTCAGCTGCACCATTTCCCGGACCGGGTCCGAGTTTGGGATAAGTCCGATCTCGAGGAACATTCCGTCCACCTTCAGGTCCTCTCCCGGCCCGTCTCCGGACGGACGGATTCGTATCCCTTCAAATTTTTCCTGACCCAGAATATCCCGCACAACCCTGTTTGTGAGGATTTTCACATTCCCTGCTTTACTCACTTGCCGGATAAGGGCAGGGTCCGCCGTAAATTCGTCCCTCCGGTGAATGAGATAGATCTCGCTTGCGAAGTTCACGAGATCCCGGGCGGCCGTAAAGGCCGAGTTGCCGCCCCCCACGACCGCGACCCGACGGTCCTTGTAGAGTGGAGCATCGCAGGTCGCGCAGAAGGCGATCCCCCTTCCTATGAATTGCTCCTCGCGCGGGATACCCAGGCGTCGGTATTCCTTTCCGGAGCAATAGATCACGGAATGGGCCCGATACCCGACCCCCTTCTTCAGAGTGACCACGTAGTGCTCCTCATCCCGCCGAATGGAAACAACCTCGTCCCCAAGAGCCTGGGCAATAGGATATCGCTCCACATGTTCCCGGAACATTTCCGTAAGTTCCTTCCCTCCAATGCCCGGCAGTCCCAGATAGTTATCGATGGAAGCCGTGTAGTTGACCTGGCCTCCAATCTCCTGGGCAATCATGAGGGTATCCAGTTCCTTCCGAGCCGCGTAGACCCCCGCGGACATGGCCGCCGGCCCGCCCCCGACAATGGCCACTTCATAAATGTGTTCCGGGTTCGGATTCCGGACCCGCCTTCCGCCGCGAGCCGCCCGGACCTCTGATTTCAGCTTTTCAAATTCTTCGGGGTGGACAACCTTCAGGATCTCTAGAAAAAGCCGGTCTATGGGTTGGGTGCCCTCGATAAACTGGCTTCCGTTAATAATCGTCTTGGGGACACCGGAGACGTTGTATTTCTGGGAAAGAGTGGAGAATTCACTCGCATCGACCATGTCCGCCCGGATGTGGTCGCTGGCCATGGCCAGTTGATGGGCCGCATGCACGGCGGCCGGACAGTAGGGTCACGTCAGTGTGGTCATCACCTCGATATGCACCGGCTGCTTGATGCGTCCTACCAGAGCGCTGAAATCTTCGGGGAGTCCCGAGCGGCCCGTGGAAACAAGCACCATGGCTTCCACGAGAGAGGAGAACTCGTATCCCATGGTCAGCCCGTAGAACCGGATTCCGTAATCTCGGTCCGTAACCACTGCCGTGGCAGGTATTTTGTCAATGCCGTATTCGAGGGCCTTGTCACGGTCTTTTACAAAATCGTAGCGTTCGACCCGCACCTTGTCCGAAACCTCTGCGATTTCCTGAAGAATGGTCCTCTGTTGAGCACAGCTCGGACTCTCTGGCTTCTGTCCGAAGAAAACGAGTTTTACGGTCTCAGGAAGTTCTTTGAGGATTTCTCCGAGCTGCGTTCGTGTGTTGTCATCAAGCACTTCTGGCATATATACCTCCCGATCAGAGCCCTTTTCCAGGTGATCCGCAGGCCGTGCGGAACCAGTTCAATGATACCAGTTTTGAAAACAGCACAAAACCCGATAACATGAGGGGAAGTGTGGGTCCGGCCAACACGAAGGCCGGCTTTTCCGGGGAGCCCTTGTTCGGTTCCTGACGTTCAGGAATCTGAAAACCCCTGCTTCCACCTATATCCCATGGAGGTTTGATCATGACCGTTGCGGCCTGTCCCAAATGCGGATCCACGGTTTCGTCCGAGAGCACGGAATGCCCGAAGTGCGGTGTCGTCTTTTCCAAGTACAGAAGAATCCAGGAGCGTCACCGGGTCCATCCCAACCTCACCTGTCACGATGTTGATTACGAGATCATGGGACATGACATGCAGATTGTGGAGATCGAACTTGACCCCGGTGAAACCGTGGTGGCCGAAGCCGGAGCCATGAATTACATGGAGCCAGGCATCGCCTTCGAGGCCCGGATGGGGGACGGGTCGGAGGCCAGCTCCGGAATCCTTGGAACCCTGCTCAATGCGGGGAAGCGGGTCCTCACGGGGGAATCTATCTTCCTCACACATTTCACGAACACGGGGGGCGCGAAGCAGCGGGTGGCCTTTGCCGCTCCGTACCCGGGAAAGATTCTTGCTGTGGATTTGGCCGACACGGGCGGAGAACTGTTATGTCAGAAGGATGCCTTTCTCTGTGCGGCATACGGGACCTCGGTGGGTATTGCATTCAACCGGCGCCTGGGCGCAGGATTTTTCGGCGGAGAGGGATTCATTCTCCAGCGGCTCCAGGGGGACGGGATGGTCTTCGTTCATGCCGGAGGGTCGATCATCGAAAAGAGACTTGCAGGCGAAACCCTCCGGGTGGACACAGGCTGCCTCGTCGCGTTCACTCCGGGGATTCGTTACGACATTCAGCGGGCAGGAAATCTGAAGTCCATGTTCTTTGGGGGAGAGGGTCTGTTTCTGGCAACGCTCCAGGGGACCGGCACGGTCTTTCTCCAGAGCCTGCCGTTCTCTCGTATGGCGGACCGTATCCTGGCCCATGCCCCCCGGGCCGGGGGTACGGCCAAAGGTGAAGGCTCGGTTCTGGGCGGGCTGGGTCGAATGCTGGACGGGGACAACTGACGCCCCGGCGAGGCACGCGATATGGATCCGAGCCGCTATCACACAATCGTGATGTTCGTCCTTGGTATTGGAGTGGGCCTCGGGGCCTCATTCTCGGGCCTGGGGGGCGGTTTTCTCATGGTTCCCCTGCTCCTGTATCTGGGGTACACGGCCCAGAAGGCCGTGGGAACTTCTTTTCTGGCTATTCTCGTAATTTCGATTTCCGCTTTGATCGCCCACAACAAGTTTGCCAATGTGGATTACCGGGCCGGACTTCTCTTGGGAGCAGGAGGTCTTGTGGGCGCCCAGGTCGGAGCCTATCTGGTCCAGCAGGTTCCGACAGACCAGTTTCGAAAGATATTTGCCGTAATCCTGTTGGCTCTTGCAGCTTATATCTTCTTCAAAAAATGAGGCGGGCCTTCTGCCAAGAGTCCGGTTGTAGACAACAAGCCGAAGACAGGCCCATTTATTTCAGCCATTGGAGAATATTTTTCGCCAGGACTCGGTTGTCTGCCTCGGCAAGGAATCGGGTTGCAAAGGGGGCATCGTCGGCCACCACGACCACACGGCCCTGGCCCGGCTGGGCCGTGGCGATGATGCCGAAGGCCTGACGGGGTTCCTCCGCGCCGACCTTCCCGTCCCGGTCTAAATCGACCCACGCGTCTGCCGATGTTTCCGCAATAACCTTGGCCGGGTCTTCAGCAAGTAGCCCCCAGGTGCCATAGACCGCCATCCGCGACAATCCGTCCGCCAGCGCATGTTCTGCAAATCGCATGACGTAAAAATCCTGAGATTGGCCTGCGATGCTGTTGTCCTTTTCCGATATTACGAAGTTCGACACGAATATATTGAAGGACTCGGTAAGGCGCGCTACAGGAGGCGCAATATGAAGAAGAACAAGAAGGCGGCCTCCGTCAAGGACGAACTGATTCACGGCCTTCACCTCGGCCTCCTCCAGGGGGCGGGTCGGCCCTGCAATCACGAGAAGCCTGACAGAGGCCAGCGATGACGGAGACAGGGACTCCCCTTCCTCAATAACCTTAAAACCGGCCTCGTTCATCATGCGCCCGAATTCCGTATAGTCCAGCGGACTGGCCCCGAAGACCGAGAAGATTTCTCCATGGGAGGCATCAAAACGGGCCACGCGTGTTTGGGGAGTTGGCCAGCCGGCACAGCCGGCCTGAAACACGGCAAGAACAAGAGCCAGCGTGCATACGACGCAGCGGCGGAAGGAGGGACTCGGAGGAGCAGGGTATTTCATCGCATCTACCTATTCTGGAGTTCGGCACCCTTAGAAGCCACTGAACGGGACCGGGATGAACGTCAGGACAAACACAGCCAGCGAAATCCATCCGATTTTTCTGCGCGGGGGGTCCAGGGTGATAAAGGGCAGAATGACCGGAGGATGTTTCCTGCCAAGGAGAATAAGAAGAAGCCCCCATACCAGCCAACCGGGCCAGAAGAGAACCCCCAGACCAACCAGCACAGGGATGGTCACATTCGATATGGTTCCGTGTTTTTCCTCCCCGAAGAGCGCATAGCAGATATGACCGCCGTCCAGCTGGCCTACCGGGATGAGGTTCAGCGCGGTGACCAGAAGCCCGATCCATCCGGCAAAGGCCACGGGGTGAAGAAGCACGGTGCTCTCCGACGAGTCCACGCCCAGCACCGCGTATGAAAGCAGTTTGAAGATCAGGGAATCCCCAAGCTGTATCGTCCCGGCCGGGGCTGCATTCTCAAGCGAAACCACTTCGGATTGGGCAAGTCCCACACCAGAAGCCACAACAGATACGATAAATCCGGCCAGAGGACCAGAGGCCCCGATATCCAGGAGGGCCCGACGGTCTAGAATGCGGGACTGCATCTTGATCACTGCCCCAAAGGTTCCAATTAAGGATGGGGCCGGAATGAAATAGGGCAGCGAGGCCGGAGTCCCGTGACGCCGGGACATAATGTAATGCCCCATCTCATGGGTCAGCAGGATGGTCATCAGGGAGCCCGCAAAGGGAAGACCCTCCAGCAGCCGACCCGGCGTCTCCCACGGGATCACGCCCTCCATCATGGCGCCGGCGGCCAGGGTGGTGAAGCAGGTGGTTAGAAACAGCACCATCTGAAGAAAGGTCGGTCGGTGGCCCTTCATCGATTTCTGCCTCTTTCCGGATTCTCTTTTGCCTCCCCCTCTGGAACGCCGGCCACGTCATAGTCCTGGGCCTCTGTGACCCGAACCCGGACAAAGGTGCCGGGCCTGACCGTGGCTTTGATGATGACATTGCCGTCTATTTCTGGAGCATCGGCATAGGTCCGGCCCACTGAAACACCCGTCTCGGTCTCATCCACAAGAACGTGAACCCGGCTGCCGATCAGGGCCAGGTTCCGGCGGTGGGAGACCCGGGCCTGTAGACCCATTAGTTCATCACGACGCCGACGCCGCTCCGCGCGCGGCACCTGCCTCTTCATACGGGCGGCAGGGGTGTCTTCCTCCCGGGAATACTCAAACGCGCCCAGCCGCTCAAAAGCAGTTTCTTCCACAAACCGCAGAAGGGCCAGGTACTCCGCCTGGGTTTCCCCAGGAAACCCGACGATCAAGGAGGTCCGGAGGGCCAGGTCCGGAATCCTTTTCCGAAGGCGTTCCACGACGCGGCGCGGGTCCTCCTGGTCCGGTCGCCCCATGCGTCGGAGCACAGAAGCCTCGGAATGCTGAAACGGAATATCGAGATAGTGACAGATATTGCCACTTCCCCGGATCAAATCCAGCATTCCGTCGGTAAGCGCATTCGGGTAGGTATACATGAGCCGGATCCATGGCACGTCAAGTTCAGAAAGCTGGCGGAGCAGGGATTCCAGGCTTGCGGGCGGGGGGAGGTCCTTCCCATAGGCAGTCGTGTCCTGAGCCACAACGATAAGCTCTTTTACGCCCTGCTCGACGAGATGTCGTGCTTCCTCAAGAATCATGGCAGCGGGTACGCTTCGATAAGGCCCGCGGATATCCGGGATGACACAGTAGGTGCACCGGTTGTCACATCCTTCTGCAATCTTGAGGTAAGCATAATGAGGCGCATTGAGAAGAGGTCTCGGACCTGCCGCGGGCGTTCCCGAACCTTCGCGTCCAAGCCGTTCGAGGAGTCTGTCGGTTTCGTTCAGGCCAAAATAGGCCTCCACCTCAGGGATCTCATTTCGGAGTTCCGCACGATACCGTTCGGCCAGGCATCCCGTAACCAGAACCCGCTTGCCTGATGAAACAGCCCGGAGGATGGCATCAATGGATTCCTTCTTCGCCTCCTCGATGAATGAACAGGTATTCAGAAGGATGACGTCCGCATCCTTGGGGTCCGCGGGTTGGTGACCGCAGGCACGGATATCACGGACAAGATTCTCCGAATCCACCTGATTCTTGGGACAGCCTAGGGTGATAAGGGCATATTTCATGAGCGATACTTGATGACCGCGTTCCGGACCACAAAATAGCCCGCCACGCCTGAAACCAAACCCACCACCGTGGTTCCGAGGATAAATGGCAGAATGAGATGGGCCAGGTCCTTAACCAGAACACGGAAAGAAAGGTGAGCCCAGTCGATCTCCGGCACATTCAGTGAGGTCCCGGTGAGAAGGAGACCGACCCAGAGACAGAAGGAATAAAGCGGCACGATCGTCCAGGGATTGTTTACCCAAACGCCCGCCAGGCAAACGCGTTTGCTCAGGCGAAGCACCTGGGGCACCACCAGGCCCAGAACCGTGTGCAGTCCAAGAAGGGCTGACATGGCGATGAAGAGGCCCAGACCAAACGCAACCCCTATCCGGTGCGGGGTGTCCTCCACCGTCAGGATCTGCCTGAATGCTTCGCGAAGTCTGCCTCTTTTTCCAGCACTCATAGCCAGGCTTATGGCCGCTCAGTCATTTCCACCGGAGGCAAAGTGATCAAAGCCGGTGACCTTCGGCCAGACCACGCTCCTGTTTTGGCGAATCATCTCCCGGCCTTCGGGAATAATTTCGCCGATGCGGGTGGCGCCGTGGATCAACGCCTCCTGAGGAGCGGTGAAAAGCAATTCGTAGTCTTCTCCGCCCTGAAACGCCAAATCCGTGGGACTCAACCCCAGTTCCGAGGAAACGATTCGGGTATCTCCCGAAATAGGGATATCATCCGCATTCAAGCGAACGCCCGTCCCACTGGCCGTACACAATCGGTCGAGGTCCATGAGCAACCCGTCACTGACGTCGATCATGGCCGATATCCCGGAGCCGACATCAGCCATGACGGGGTGGGGCATAAGGTGGCGACGAACCACGTTCAAGAAAGGGGTCCCGCTAGCCTTCAGTCCCAGACGGGCGGGCAGGTCTTTCGCAGAGGATGGCTCGAGGGCAACCTGCGCTTTCAGGCGTCTAAGGATTTCAAGACCGGCTGCAGAAGCGCCAAGTGTTCCCGTCACGTAAAGAGCATCGCCGGGTCGGGCCCCCGACCGGTAAACCGGTGATACGGTATCTCCGATGACCGTCACCGATATGAAGGTCACCGATGGAGATCGGCAGGTGTCACCACCCACAACGGTAACCCCGAAGCGCTGTTCCGCCTTGCGGACACCCTCCGCAAATTCCTCCGCATGGGTAAAATCAAGATGTTCCGGAAAGGCCACCGACACAAGGAGGTAACGGGCGTGGCCGTTCATGGCGCGTATGTCGCTTACATTTACGGCCACGCTTTTAAATCCAAGTTGATACGGCGTGATCGTTCTTGGATCAAAGTGTATATTCTCGAGGAGGAGGTCCGTGCTGGCCAGCCAGAAATGGCCCTTCTTTCCGGCGAAAACGGCGGCATCGTCACCAATGCCCATGAGCAGATCGCCCGTACCGCCTTCGGAGGCGTGCCGGAAAAGGCCTATGATTGAGGCCTCGCCGACACCGGTCAGTTTCATTTCTTCCGGGAGCCTTTGGAGGAAGAGGCCTTCCGGGCAGGGGCCTTGGGGGCTCTCGATGAGCTCGTACTCTTCTGACCTTCCAAGGCTATCGCCAGTACTTCGTCCATATTTTCCACGAAAGCAAAATTCATGTCCTTGCGGAGGTGTTCTGGAATCTCGTCAATATCCTTCCGGTTGAGCTTGGGCAGGATCACCGTGGTCAAACCCGCCCGCCGGGCGGCCAACGTCTTTTCCTTGAGTCCGCCGATAGGAAGAACGCGGCCCCTCAAGGTGACTTCACCCGTCATCGCCACATCTTTCCGGACCGGTTTTCCGGTAAGCACAGAGGCCAGGGCCGTGGCCATGGTAATTCCCGCCGAAGGGCCATCTTTGGGAATGGCTCCGGCCGGAACATGCACGTGGATATCCTGCTCCCCAAAGGATTCCTCTCGGATACCAATACGCCCTGCGCGGGACCGGATGCACGTCAGGGCCGCCTGGGCAGATTCCTTCATAACATCGCCCAAATGACCCGTGAGAGAAAGCAATCCCTTCCCTTTCATGGTCGTGGCCTCGATATAAAGCGTATCGCCACCCGTCTCGGTCCATGCAAGCCCCACCGCAACCCCGACCTCGCTCTTCTTTCGTCCCTCCTCGGGAAGATACTTTGGAGAGCCCAGAAGGGTATGGATATTCTTCCCGTTTATCCGGTAAAGGCGGTTCTTTCCTTCGGCAATCTTTCGGGCCACCTTCCGGCAGAGGTTGGCAATTTCCCGGTCCAGGTTTCGCACCCCGGCCTCACGCGTATATTGTTCAATGGTGGCCAGAAGCCCTTTCTCCTCGATCTGGATCTGTTTCTCGCTGATCCCGTGCTCCTTCATCTGCTTTGGAATAAGGTAATTTCTCGCGATACCCACCTTTTCCTCTGTGGCATATCCGGACAGGTAAATGACCTCCATTCGGTCTCGGAGCGGCGGGGGAATCGGATCCAGCTGGTTGGCCGTCGTGATAAACATAACCCTGCTCAGGTCAAAGGGCACCGCCAGATAATGATCCACGAACCCCGAATTCTGCTCAGGGTCCAGAACTTCGAGCAGGGCTGACGACGGATCTCCCCGGAAATCGCTTCCCAGCTTGTCGACCTCGTCGATCATGAAGACCGGGTTATTGGTCCCGGCGTTCTTCAGACCCTGCATGATCCGGCCCGGCAGGGCGCCCACATACGTTCTCCGGTGGCCTCTGATCTCGGCCTCGTCCCGCGTCCCCCCCACGGACATCCTCACAAACTCCCGGCCCAGAGCACGGGCAATCGATTTGCCGAGCGACGTCTTGCCCACTCCGGGGGGGCCGACAAAACAGAGAATGGGCCCTTTCATGGTGGCATTCAGTTTGCGGACCGCCAGGTATTCCAGAAGACGCTCCTTTACCTTTTCGAGGTCATAATGGTCCTCGTCCAACACCTTCTTGGCCTTGCGAATATCCAGATGATCCTCTGTGGATTTTGCCCAAGGCACCTCCGCAAGCCAGTCAATATACGTTCGGATGGTCCCGGCTTCGGCACTGTCCGGATGCATCTTCTCGAGACGGCGGACCTGTTTTTCGGCCTCCTTTAAGACGACCTCAGGCATCTGGGCCGCCTTTATTTTGTCTTTGAGTTCTTGGATTTCCTCGGCCCGTTCATCCGTCTCTCCCAGCTCCTTTTGGATGGCCTTGAGCTGTTCTCGGAGGTAGTAGTCCCTTTGTGAACGGTCAATTTCGCCCCGAGCATCGGACTGAATCTTCTGCTGTACCTGGAGCAGTTCTATCTCCCGGCCAAGCACATCGTTGACCTTCTTCAAGCGGGTGATAGGATCCGTAACTTCAAGGATTTCCTGGGCCTGTTCAACCTTGAGGCCCAGATTGGAAGCGACCAGGTCGGCCACACGGCCCGGTTCTTCAAGGTTTTCGAGAACCGCCATGATGTCCGGAACCACCGGCTTGCCGAGCTGAACAACCTTTTCCAGCTGCTGTTTTACCGTGCGCATCAGAGCTTCTTCCTGGATCCCTACCTTGAGATGGGGTGGGTCATTGACTTGTTCAATTTCTGTGGAGAAGAAGGGTTCGGTCTGCGCGTAGCGGAGAATCCGCGCCCGCGTGAGCCCCTGCACAAGAATCTTGATACGCCCGTCAGGAAGCTTCAGCATGCGGATGATCATCCCTACGGTCCCCATCTTAAACAGATCTTCGGGTTTGGGGTTCTCGGTATTCAAATCCTTCTGGGCGACGAGAAGGATCATCCGGTTGACTGAAAGGGCATGGTCGATGGCCTTGATTGAAAGATCCCGGCCGACAAACAACGGGAGAATCATATTGGGAAAGATCACGATGTCCCGTACGGGCAGGACCGGAAGAACTCCTGGAATGGAGGGCTGCCCGTCTTCCTCCGGCTTGTCCTGGGTAGCGTCTGATTTATCGGAAGGGGTTGTGGTCACTTCGACGCTCTCCTCCGGCTTTCGATCGTCCGGCGAATCTGTTTCGGGTTCATCCTTCCCGCTGGTGTTTTTGTCCTTCAAATCCTCCATGGTTTCGCTCCCTGTGAGGTAATACCTGATTTGGTCATTCCCTGTCCCTTCGTCCGTTCACGCCCCGGCTGGAAGCGGGCTATTCAACAGGGATACGGATGGGGCGGCCCCGCTTTTCCATGACCTTTCCAAAGGTCACGGTCAGAACCCCGTTCTTATAACGCGCTTTGACGCTCGCCGCATTCACGGGGACGGGAATTTGTAACGTTCGCTTGAACCGGCTGAACGTGCGTTCCATGCAGAGATACCGGACGTTCCCTTTCTCCGTATCTTCCCGCTTGCGGCCTTCAATAATCAGCGCACCGTCAAGATAGGAAAGGGAAATATCCTCCAGTTTGACTCCGGGCAAGTCGGCCTCAATGACCACCTGGTCCGGTGTTTCCAGAAGATCGAGAAGCGGATAATCCTCCGCCTCCCTGGCTTCAGCCTTGATTCCAAGCATGTCCAGTTTCATACGACTCATTTCAACCTTGAACTAAGTCCTATGAGATACTCCCGGTACGCGTCCCGAAGAGACGGATCGCGCAGGGCAAGTTCCGTGGTGGCTTTAAGAAAGCCAAGTTTGTCTCCTGCGTCGTATCGGTGCCCGCGGAACAGACATCCGTAAACGGGCCGTCGAGCCAGAAGGCTTCGTATCCCGTCCGTGAGCTGAATTTCGCCACCTGCGCCAGGCTGAAGCCCTTCCAGGTGTTCGAATATGTCCGGGGTCAGCACATAGCGCCCGATGACGGCCAGATTGGACGGCGCATCTTTGGGGCTCGGTTTTTCGATGAGATTGGTAATTCTGAAAAGGCCGTCGCCTTCAGGCTCGGCACTCGCGATTCCGTACTTGCTTACATCTTCCTGGGGGACCTCCATGAGAGCCAGAACAGGCGCCTGCCGCTTTTCATAAATCTCTATCATGGGTTTCATCAGTTCGTCATCCGGATGAATCACGTCATCACTCAAGATAACGGCAAAAGGTTCATCCTTGACAAAGGGCTTAGCGCAAAGGACCGCATGTCCGAGCCCGAGAGGCCTGCCCTGCCTGATGTAGGCAAAATTATAGGCGCTGAACCGGTTAATTGAGGCCAGAACCTGGTCCTTGCCTTTTCTGCTCAGGTTGTCGTCCAGTTCGTAGACAAAGTCAAAATGATCCTCGATGGCTCGTTTGTTCTTTCCGGTAATGATGACGTACTCCGTGATACCACAGGCCAACGCCTCGTCTACGGCGTATTCGATCTGGGGTTTGTCCACGATCGGCAGCATTTCCTTGGGTGAGGCCTTCGTGGCCGGAAGAAACCGCGTCCCCAAACCTGCAGCAGGAAACACCGCCTTGGTCACCTTTTTAGCTATTGGCATAGTGGGCATTATAACACAGGAAATCCATAAAATTCGGGATGTTGCAAAGGGTTACAGTCACGTCAACAACCTTTCCAGCACGGGTGCAGGAATGAGCTGGGCCCCGCGCGAGATACTCACCCATCGGCAGGGAGTTGGCGGAACGGGCGCCGGAAGGGTTCTGCCCCAACTTGTTCCAAGTAC
>QJVM01000220.1 GCA_003235715.1 Nitrospirota bacterium | reverse complement strand
CCTTCATGGAATTCCGCCCGGTCAAACTTCAGGCCATCTTCCAGTGCACCTGCAGGCTCCATGGCCTCCGGATTCATAACTTTCCCCTTTCATCAGAGCCATGGAAGGAAAGACCGGATCGGCAATTGAATTCTGCGGTCCGTCCGCCTGGGCCTCACTGCCTCTTCATGCCCGGGCCATCCATCCAGAACCCGCCCCCCGTCCTACCCGTATCGACGAGTACCCCGTATTCTTAATATTTAAGAGTTAATCGAGAAGACAGGAACAGTCGTCGATAATGGGCATTGAGCCGTATTTCTCTATTCTCCTGCTGACTTCCGCCTGCTATGCTTTCCCGTAGGTTTATGTTGTTAGGTAACCCCGGTGCACAGGCGCGCAACGACGGATTAGCAGACCGTTTCCTGTGCTGCAACATTGCCCGGACGAAACGAAGATTCGTGCGGCCGCCTTCGACTCCAAGGAAGCGTTCCGGGCAGAACAGGTATTGTAACCATGGCGGAGTGGTTGCTCTGCTTGATAAAAGGGCGCGGTGCCGCCGGACGCCCCTGGACCGGGTGAGTCGTCCGTTTGTGGAGCGCGCCGGAAATCATGGAGGGGGTCTGGAACCCTTCGCAATTTTCAGGAGCAAAATCGGCGTATCTCAGGGCGCTTCTTCGACCGGCCTGTGGTACGCGCTTCTTATCGTCGGCACCATACTCATCAGTACCTCGGCCATCCTGGTGACCCTGGCCGGGGCGCCGCCCACGGTGTCGGCGTTCTATCGCAACTTCCTTGCCGCGGCCATCTGGGTTGCGATCCTTCTTCCCTTCCGAAGGTCCAAACTCTGGAGATTGCCGCCCCGGTCCGAAGCCAACGGGGAAGACCCTGCCGTTCGTCTTCCCTTCAACATTCCGATCCCCTCCAGTCCCCTCCTGTTCGGACTGCTCGGATTCTTCTTCGCGTGCGATTTGTGGGCCTGGCATCGGGCCATCCTTCACCTGGGGGCAGGCCCGGCCACGCTGATGGGAAATCTTCAGGTGCTTTTCGTATCGTTTCTGGGAGCGAAGCTTTTCGGCGAGCGTCTCAGCCGGTGGTACTGGACCGGCTGCGCGCTGGCCCTGCTGGGCATCGGTCTTCTGAACCTGACCCGGGGGTTCGGCGAATCCATCCTTCTCGGGCTCCTGTTCGGGACGATCACGGCCCTTACATATGCCATCTTCTTGATCGTGATCAAACTGCTTGGTCGATACGGGACTGGAGCGGCCCAGACCCTGTTTCTTGTATCTCTCATTTCAGCGGCGTTTCTGGCCCTGGCCGTCATGGCCGAGGGACTCTCCTTCAGGCTCCACTCGAAGGCCGCCTTCCTGCTGCTCCTGACTCATGCCTTCGTTTCATCGGTCGTCGGCTGGTGGTTGATCATCCGGGCCATCAAACACCTGCCGGTTTCGATTGCTTCGGTGATCCTGCTTCTCCAGCCGGTGCTTACGAGTGTCTGGGGAGACCTGGTGCTCGATCAGCACCTGACCGTCGTGCAGATGGCGGGGATCGTCATAGCTCTCGCGGGCATTCGGCTGGCGTCGCGCGCATCAGGCTGAGCAAGCCACCAGGGGATAACCCTTGAACGCGCTGGGTTTCCTTCCAATGAGAACGCTCGAATCTCTATGACTGACGGGGCTTCCTTTTCAAGGATGTTTGATCTGCACGGGGACCTATGGGCGCAAACCTGCCTGGATGTCTCCTGCGGAGGGTTGGGTGCCATTTCACCATCTGCAAGCCGTTTGCGGACTGAAGGAATCCCATCTGCGATCTCCGATCCTCCAAAATCTTTAGGGACAACGGCTATCCAGCGTCCCAAGGTCATCCAACATGAGACGCAGGAGATTCAGCCGGACGGGAAGGGAGCCTATTGAGTCTTTGTCCATGGTGGCCTATTATTCTTACTTTATGGGCGCTGTGCACAGGTCTGCAGGCGACCGTTTCATGACACGAAGGGAGATTTCATATGCGCTACTACTTTTCAAAGATCGTGGATATCCCGTTCGAGAAGGCCATCGAAAAGGTGACCGATGAACTGAAGAAGGAAGGGTTTGGCGTGTTGACGGATATCGACGTGAAGGCCACGCTGAAGAAGAAACTTGATATCGACTTTTATAAATACCGCATTCTCGGAGCCTGCAATCCGCCTTTTGCGCTAAAAGCCCTGCAAACGGAGGATAAGATAGGAACCATGCTCCCGTGTAATGTGATCGTGCAGGAAACGAATACGGGCAAGGTGGAAGTGGCGGCCATCGATCCGGTCGCATCCATGAAGGCGGTCGAAAACCCGACCCTAGGAGCCATCGCCCGGCAGATCCAGGAGAAGCTCCGGAAGGTTATCGATAATTTGTGATGCTCAGGCAGACGCCCGGAGCCAGGCGCATTCAGCGTGGGACACCGGGGTCAGGGTGCCAGAGGTCATGCGCACCGTCCGGGATTTCATGAAAAGAGGGCGGGACGTTGGCACAACGTTCCGCCCTCTTTTTTGGATGCCGCCTACTGATAGACCAGCTTCTTGGCGTATTCGGCCACCACGGTGCTCTTTCCGCTCGTGAGGTAATACACCAGCTGGACGTGGAAGGAGGCTTCCTCGGTGCCTTCGGGAAGGGACATCTCGATGCGTTCCTTCTGAACCTCGAGGGGCTGCAGTGCGAGGTCGACGATTTCCTTGATCTGCCAGGCCCCGTGTCGCTGGTAGTTGTCTACGTCGATTCCCATGTGAATATAGTCTTTCCTGTACTGGGCCAGAGTTTCACCGGCACTGTTCTTTGCGGTCGCTTCCAGGACCACTTTCCCTGACCACAGTCATCCGTCCGGGATGCGGTGGCCCGCCCTGGAGGTAATCCGGACGCTGGCCACGACGCTGGGGAGCCATTTGCCCGAGGCCGGAGAATTGTCCGGAAATCTCTGTATGGCCAGGGCATCCACATCCAGCACCATGCTTTCCTTGACGATGCCATCAAAGTCATGCCCCCCCGGGAAACGGTGACCCCGGTTCTTCTCGCGCATGTGGCAGTCCTGGCACTGTTTGTAACCGCCGCGGGCCCGGTAAGAATCCTCGTAGCTGCCCGAGAGGCTGTTGCACTGGATCTTCTCGCCATCGGGCGATACCCAGATCCCGTGGCACTGTTCGCAGAACACCGAGTTCGTCATCCCGTTGGTTTCCGTGACGCTGTGCGGGGCGTTGCCCCTGGAGCGGCCGATGTAGACCCGTGCTGTGATGCCGAGGGCCTTGTCCGCGTCCGAAGGTTCTTTGATGGGCTGTTTCAGATAGCCGATGGCGGCCATGTTGGCCTTCATGTTGTGGCAGACCACGCAATTGATGCTGAGCTTTTCGAGCTTCTCCTTGGCGGCCTTGCCTTCCGCCGAGTCCGGCTGGGTCCCGCTCAGGATGACCATGTCAGCAACTTTCCGGGCCAGCTTCTCCGTGGCCGTGTTCACCTGGGGGATGTGGCAGTCCAGGCACTTGACGCTCTCAGCCAGGGAAAACTCCCGGTCCCATTCGCTCTGAATGCCCTTCGTATAGAAGCCGGTAATGCTCTTGAGCGATGAGACAATCGAAACCGCATGAAACGACTCCTTCCATTCCTTGTAAATATCGGCGTGGCATTTCTCGCAGGCGCTGCTGTCGTACTGCGCGAGCAGGGCGTCAAAGGTGTCGGCCATGCCTTCCTTGCCGATCCATTTGGCGTAGTCAAAGGCAAGGGCGGGCAGGGCCAGAGACAGGGCGAGGCCCATGACGGTGGCGAACAGCGCTGCCATCGTGAGGGGAGACCGTTTTCGAGAACGACCGTGTTTGTTCATTCCGGTAGTGACCTCCTTTCGTGTAGTTCCTGAAACAGGAATATAAAAAAGCCGAACGAGCCGAAGGCTTCTCCTTCGGCAGCTCGGCCATCTTCCCTCCCAGAAGACCCGCCACTTTCCGCACCGCCCCTCTCCGGACGGCTTGGCTTTATCGGGAATCAATTCGACGCGGTTCCAGCGCGAAGAACCTCCCATACCCACGACACATTTCTGCGCGATCCTGCCTCATTGCTATCAGGAAAGAGGGGGGGTGTCAACAAGGCATACTTCGTGCCGAACTGCCAATGGCCGTGGGCAGGCGACGCTTCAAACGGATAAACGTATACGCCGTGAGGTAAGCCGGGTTTCCTCTGCCCGCGAGGCTAATACCCGCTGGGAGAACTGAATGTGAAAGCTTGCGTGCGGCGCCATTCAGGAGACCGGCTTGCTCAGAGAGGACCCTCAGCGTCCCCTTT
>QJVM01000211.1 GCA_003235715.1 Nitrospirota bacterium | reverse complement strand
TGCCGTTGTAGCCCGGGGGCAGGAGCAGAAACTTACCACCCTGGCCCTTGTCCGGACCTGCGTTACCAAAGTCAGCCACGTAGTGGAACCAGGCGTCGTCGATGATACCGAGGACCTTGGGGGGGGTCTCCATTACCATCGGTTCCTCGCCAAGTTCAATCCAGACAAACTGATAGACCGACACCGTGTTGGCGGTTAGCCACAGGGACTTAGAGTCCATCAACTCCTCAAATTGAAGCACTGTTGTGTTGGGTGGCCCGAACTCAAGTACCCCCTTTTTAAATGCGGACAATGAAGCGATGGGCAGGGCGGCGAGGAAGGCTTCCGTGGCACGCCGCAGGTCGAGGTCGTCGTAGACCTTCTGGGTGGTTTCCTTGTCCGGGACGCCGTCAAAAGAGGTCAAGGTTCCCAAGTGAGTTTTCAGCTTGTTCGGCGTTTCGATCCCTTCGGGGATTTGAGTCGTCATCTTCATTTTCGGCGGTTCGGCAACCGCTGGACTAGACAGAAACAGTGCCAGAATCAGCATGAGTAAAACGGTAGATATCCTTTTCATGGGTGGTTCTCCCTTCCTTCCTTGATTTAGTAATTATCTTATTTCACTTTCTCAATATCAGAATCAGACTATTCAAATTCTTTCACTACTTCCGGAGTACGGGTTTTTGCATTGTCCACTGGCCGCTGATAATATCCTCGCCGGGGAGATAATACCTTGATGTAATGTCAAAGGCATTTGCTGGCACCTCCAGGCAGTTTTTGTCCTGGTCTGTACATTGCTGTTTGAAGGTAAAGGTCACGGTGCCGTCGGCGTTCTTCACCGCGGTGGTGTTATTGATGTGATACCGGTTGGCCTTGTTCGGATGAAAGAAGCCGCCCGGTTGGGTGTCGTAAACCGTCACCGACCAGAAGGCGCCCACATCGGGTTCCTGGGTGGTCAATGTGTAAGTTCCCTTGGAACCATCAAGGGTATTGCCGTCTGCGTCGGTAAAGCTGAAGGAATAGGCACTGTGTGACGGATGCGGGCCTCCCCAGCCTGCCTTGGTCCCGGCGGCATGATTCAGATAGGGCACGTCTTTGCCCGGTTCCTGACCGGGGCCCACGATGGTGTCGGTAAATGGGACCGTTTCAATGGCCTGGTCGATTCGCTTTTGGGCTTCCAGTTCCACCTTTTGGTCAAAGCCGCTCAGTAAATCGACTTTCGGTACCGAGTCGAATTTGGGTCCTGTTATGGTGATGCCGTTAAAGACCTCCTTTGCCGCGGCGACATCGGCGGGGTTATCCTTATCTTTTACTTCCACGCGCACGATCACGACCGACAGATTCGAGGGCACCTGAACGGCTTCTCCCTGAACCTGCGCAGGCGTCTCTCCGTGATAAAGCGTATACTTCCCTGCCGGATGGATAATGTTTCGATAATTCGCGTTGCGGTCATCCATCAGCTGGAATGAATTGAAGCGGTCATTGGCAGGTGCGGTCGATTCAAGGACCACGGGTCCCTTGTCGAGGACGACAAAGGCCAATTTGTAATACGTGTCGTTATTCATGCGGACGACTTTATCTTCACCGGCCTTGGTCAGCGCGGGTATTTCGCCGATGACCCAGACGTTGAACTTCGCCGGGTCCCCGTTCGTATATTTCATGGCATAGTTGTATGTATCCTGATAAGGAAACTTCCTGATGTACTCATTGACCTGTTGTTCAAAATCGTCCGCCGTTGTCTCGGTCTTGGGTGTGACTTTCTGGTCAGTGCAAGCCGTCAATATCAGAGTGCATGCCAGCAGGAGGGTGGGGCGCACGAGTTGCTTGAATCTTCCTTTATCCATGGTAGTTCTCCCATCCGGTGAAGTTCCTAGCTGTTTGTTTGATCCATCCGGGCAGTACTGATTCTGTCCTCATGGATTTCCTGAAATTCCATAGAGTGTGGAGCACCATATTCTCATCAGTGTGGCCAGCACCGCCTCACGGTTGCCGCGCGGCCGCCGTCCAAAATGCACGATGAGTAACGATGCGTCAAGGCGATTCAAGGCCACGGCGATGGGGTAAGCCGGGAAGGCCTTTATAAGTCCCTGTGCCTGATGCTGCTCGATACGTGTGGCCACGGCATCGTCAAAACTCTTGAGAAAGCTTGACCAGGCCTTTTCCAGGGTGGCATCCGACACGGCGGCATCGGAAACCGCTCGCAGAATAGGGCCCTGGTCATAACAGACGTTGACCAGACCGGTGAGGGCCTCCTTTAAATGAGGAACCGGATCCCCTTTGCCCTCAAACCATGGGGAAGCGGCCGTGAAAATGTCCTTACGCAACCCTTCGAGCAGGATGCCCATCAAATCGTACAAGTCCCTGAAATATTGGTAGAACGTCGGCCGACTCGCGCCGGCCCGGTCCATCAACGTGGCGACGGTGAGTTCGCGAAACGGTTGTGCGGAAAGAAACTCGAGGGCGCTCGTCAGGATGGCCTCCCGTGTCTGTTCGGACTTTTTCAGCGGGCGTTTCACCCCGGTTGTTCGGGACACCCTGTTTGAAGAGGTTGTTGTATCTGACATCATGTCAATTTTATCCCTAAACCTGTAAACCGGCAAGGAGCAATTAGGGGACGGACGCCTAATGTGGACGGATCAAGGTTCCGACCCAACGCTGATATGATGGGTGGCGGCCTGGCACTATAAGGGCGGTGCTGCCCGGAGAGAACTTATAGACGTGCGGTCAATCCTTTTCCCCTTGGTGTCCTTCCTCGGAGTATTCGGGGTAGTGCACTTTTAAACAATCGGGGCAAATCCCATGACTGAAATCCGCATCAGACCGATCTCTTATATAGACTTCAACCTGCTTCCAATAGCCCCCGTCATCTCGGATCTTCTTGCAAAAGGAACATATCGGCAGTATTCCCCGGAGAACCCTGACTTCGCCCAGCGCATGTTGAAGGTTCTCTATGGTCCTGTTGAGGTCAAGCAGGATAGGGTTCGTGAGTCTGAAGAACAGGCTAACTCCGGCCAGAATCAGAACGGCCGCAAAGATAACGGTTATGAGGGCTGCGCGGATAAATGGGGCTCGAACTTCAGACAAGTCAATCTTGGCGACAATTCCAAGATTGAGTTCGGCAACAGGTTCGTGGGCCGCAATGACCTTCTCCCCTCGGTAGTCCAGTCCGGAGACCACCCCTGACTTTCCTGATAAGGCCAGCCGCATGGGTTCTGCAAAGGTGGAACCCCATGGGACGGGCTTAGGATTGTCCAGGTCATAGTGACGATGGTTCAGCAGGAAGACAATTTGGTCATTTCTCTTTTCCGCAAGTGTGAATTCACCGGTAATGCCAAAACCAAGGTACTGGGAATGGGCCTCTCTGATCTGGCTCAGGGTGGCTTCTCGGGCTCCCCGGGGATAATCGTGACTGTATGCCTTATCGAACCGGGCTACAGATTCTATCAGGCGAGCCTGGCTCCTTGCCGTTTCGGAAAGGCGTATGGTTTCTTCGCGGATGGCAGTTCTGTAAAGAATGCCAATGGAAACAATCAGGGTGGTCACAACCAATACGGAGAGGATGGCAACCAGCAACAGGATTCGTTTTTGCGCGTTCATGTCAGCCTTCCGCCAAAAGGTTCGTATCCGAACAACATGAAGCGTCAGGGTCGCCCCATATCATGGGATGGTGAGAGAAGGGCTTAGGGGAATGGGGTCTGAGTGTGAGCGCGCCGCTCTCCACACGAGCTTCAGAAAAATGATTCATTTGTCCTTCCAGTTCCACCATTTCAGCTTTGCCGGAACGTGTTTGTCATTGTTTGCATAATATACCGCACAGCGGAAGGTATACAGCACGCATCTGTCCACAGGCGTTCCCTTAACTTTTTCAAGCCTCGCATACAGACGTTCAGGATTCCTGTTCTTCAGATCTTTAACTGCATGGATACCAATGTCATTTAGAAGCTTCGCTATTCGTGGGCCAACCCCAGGAACGATGAGCAGACTATCTGTCTCAATCATTCCAGCGTCCCAACGCCCAGGTTCTGCTGCGCGCCACAGGTTTGATGGCGCTGCACAGCTTTATCCGACGCTCGCATCCGTTATGGCCAAGGCTAAGAAATACAGGTTTTTCATCGGGTCGGCGTAGGCCGGAGCCTTGCAGAATATTCTTCACAAAAGAAGGATTGTCGAACACCGGGTGCAGTGGTCATAAGGGGGGTGCGAAAGTTCAGGTCCTATATAGGCAAGGCACCCGGCAGTCAACAGGATAGCAAAGTTCGGTGGTCATTCCTATATGTTCCTGAGGTAAGGGGCATACGGAGAGGGACAATAACGCATGGGCTTCAGGCTTGGACCCGGGCCTGATATGATGGGTGGGGGCCTTGCACCTTAAGGGCGGCGCGGCCCGGAGAGAACCTATAGACGTACGGGCAATTCTTTGAGGGGGACAGGAGGGCAGGGCCATGGCAGAAAAGGTTCATAAAGAGTTGGACATAGCGGGAAAGAAGCTGAGGATAGTGGAGGGAGACCTTACTGAACAGGACGTGGACGCCATTGTGAACGCGGCAAACTCGCATCTGCAGCACGGCGGCGGCGTGGCCGGGGCCATCGTCCGGAAGGGCGGTACGGTTATTCAGGACGAGAGCGACCGGATCGGTTTCACGCCGGTGGGCTCGGCCGTGATCACTTCGGCGGGACGGTTGAAGGCCCGGCATGTGATCCATACCGTGGGGCCAAGGTGGGGCGAGGGTGATGAACAGAACAAGCTGGAAAGCGCCATACGGAGCAGTCTTGAGCTTGCGGAACAGAAAGGATTGAAAACCCTGTCCTTCCCGGCTGTGAGCGCGGGAATCTTTGGGTTTCCCAAGGACCGGTGTGCCCGGATTATCGTGAAAACCATCATTTCATATCTCAAGAGTCACCCGGAAGGGTCCCTGGTGAGGGTGGACGCCTGCCTGTTCGGGAGCGAAATGGTGCAGCATTTTCTGTCGGCCCTGCGTGAGCAGGGATGAAAGGATGAACGCCCTGGTCGGGAGGTGGTGATAGGGAAGGAAAAGGATACGGACAGGAGTATTAAGAAACATGTATGAATCCAAGGTTCTGCCGCTATGAGATAAATCATAGCAGGCCTTCGGAAAGCGTCTTATACTTAAGGCATGAGCGTGTTCAAGGAAAGTTGCCCGGGAAGCCGGGAGATCAGGCAGCCCTTCCCCGAAGAGGTCAAGTGCCGGGGATGCGGTAAGACTATCGAACTGTGGTCGGACGAGACCGAGACGGTATGCCGTCACTGCGGGGAGTTGAACGGGCGATTCATGGGCCCGGTGTGCATTGACTGGTGTCCCCATGCCCGCGAATGCGTGGGCGCGGAAAAGTTCGACCGGCTTTCGCATCGGGACAAGTAAGGTCGAGCCCTGAAAAGAAGAAAGGCATGTCCTTTGGGGACATGCCTTTTTGTGCTGGATAGCCCGGGACGCCGTACCCGGCCCTATTTGCTGGCTTCTTTCGTCAATACCTTGAATCCGTAAGTCACATCAGCCAATGTGGCTGAATTGTTCTGAAACTGGAGGCAGTAGTATTCACCCCATTCCGGGTTGAACTCCCCCTCCCACCGTGTCGTTTCCTTCTCGTTGTGGGCTATTTTTTCCCCGTCCTTATGGCAGTGAATATTGAACTTGAGGGGTACATTGCTTTCGAAATAGAACTTCAGGGTGTTGTGGGTTTCGAGTTGCATGCAGTCCTCATGACCCTGGCCTGCACGGATCATTGCTGACTTCTGGGGCATCAGGTCCAACCCCGCACATCCGGTGACGACAAAAGAGATTACAAGGATAAAGGTAAATTGTTTCAGCATGGTAAAGGCTCCTCCTCGCGTATCTAATCTTGGTGTATCTATTTAGTACAATTTTAATCTTAATTTCGTAATTCCGTCCAATGGTGCTTCGTGACCAAGTGCCAGAACTCTCACGTCTGGAATGGTAAGATAGCGGCTTTATGAAGGCAGCGGCAACGGAACCGGGACGAGGATTTTCGGAAGAGGGGCCATACCGGCTGGAAGCAAGAAGCGTTCCCCTGGCCCGTATGCCCATGATGAAGAGGGGCAGTGCCTCCGAAATCTGGTGAGGTGAGGATGAATAGAAAAGGCTGGGTCATGGTGGTGTTGGGGATGATTGTGCTGGGAGTTGCCGGGGTGGTCCTATACGGGCTCATGGCGGACCGGGTGGTGCCCGAGGTTCGCCTGGCTCGTGAGGCAGGTACGGTATCGGCCCAGGGCTTCGACCTGGAGGCGACAGACGAGGGCACGGGCCTGAGTGCGCTGGTGGTTCGTGTCCGGCAGGGAGGGACCGCTACAGACGTCGTCCAGAGGATGTATCCGAGGGGCACCGCCCGGGCGACCGAACGGGTATCCCTTGCCGATGCAGGCTTGAAGCCGGGGGAGTTCGAGGTATTTGTTGAGGTGTCCGATTATCCGGCTCTGCCCCTTTTTCGAGGGCACACGTCGGACGGGTTCTTCCGGCTGGTTTATGACAGCCAGCCCCCCGTGATCACGGTCAGGAGCAGGGCCCACAATCTGAACCAGGGCGGAAGCGGGCTGGTCGTGTACGAATTATCGGAGCCTGTGAATCGGAGCGGGGTCATGGTGGGCACGCGGTTCTTTCCAGGATACCGCCAGGCGAGCGGCCTGTACGCCTGCCTTTTTGCCTGCCCCTATGATCTCCCGGCAAAGGAATTTTCGCCCCGTCTTGTGGCTGAGGACCAGGCCGGGAACTCCGCTACCACCGGGTTCTATTACCACACCAATGCAAAAACTTTTCCCCGGGACCGGATATCGATCTCGCAATCGTTTCTGGGCCGGGTGATGCCGCAGTTCGAGCAGGACTTTCCCGGGACCGGAGCCGGCATTGAGCTCTTTATTCGGGTGAACCGTGACCTGAGGAAGGCCAACCGCGAAAAGCTGGAGGAGACGGGTCTGGTAACCGCTCCGGAACCCCTGTGGACGGGTCAATTCCTCCGCATGTCCGGCGCGGCGACAGAAGCCAAATTTGCAGAGGCGCGAGCATACATCTACGAGGGTCGGGAAGTGGACCACCAGACCCACCTCGGGTACGACTTTGCCTCTCTCTCGCAGGCGCCGGTGCTGGCCTCGAACAGGGGCCGGGTCGCGTTTGCCGGCCGGCTCGGCATCTACGGGAAGTGCGTGGTGCTGGACCACGGGCTCGGGCTCCAGAGTCTGTACGGGCATTTGAGCGATATCGTAGTCACCGAGGGAGACACGGTGGAGAAGGGCGGACGCCTGGGTCTATCCGGATCAACCGGTATGGCCGGGGGCGACCACCTGCATTTCGAGGTGAGCCTGTCCGGCCTGCCCGTGAACCCGCTGGAATGGCTGGACCCGAACTGGGTGAAAAACAACGTGACGGATAAGCTGGCGCTGGCGGGGGTGAAATGAGACGGCCACTGGCAGCGATGATGGGTTAAAGCATACAGCGCAAGGACTGGGGAAGCACCACCGAACCGAACGTGGCGGTGTCGCCCCTGCGGTCAGTCCGGATTTGGTCTGAAATCCAGAGTCTTGTGTTTGTATCGTTCATTTTCTTTGCCCGCCCAAAGAAAACGAACCAAAAGAAAGGGCGCCCGCTTCAAGGTGCAAGTAGCAAGGGGCAAGCGGCCAGTTGCAGGAAATGCGACAGGGCCTTGTCTTCCGCCGGAGAGGGCGGCGGTGATGGGAGGAGAAAAGAGGGACGGCCGAAGTACAGAGCCTTAAGGTTCGGTGCTGTTATCCGAGCCGTCGGATTCAATCACCCATACGGCGCAGGAGGTTGCCCGGTGGAGGATTCTGTTGGACGTGCTTCCGAACATGAATTCCTCCTTCTTCGAGATGCCGCGACGGGTGATCACCACGGTATCACAGCCGAGGGCCTTCTGCTCCTCCAGGATGCAGTCGGCGATGGAGGGGCAGGGACGCGTCACCAGTTTTCGGTGAACCTGATCGCCGGCGAAGCCGGATTCCCGTAGGCGGGTTTCACATCGGTCGAGGTGCTTC
Source organism: Nitrospirota bacterium (assembly GCA_003235715.1). Classification (GTDB taxonomy): domain Bacteria; phylum Nitrospirota; class Thermodesulfovibrionia; order SZUA-242; family SZUA-242; genus SZUA-242. The sequence continues at coordinate 5,900 of QJVM01000211.1, read as the reverse complement.
TCGGCCCGGGCGCGGTGATCGGACATCCAGTCCTGGACGGCGCCCTGTGACTCAAACAAATCCTCCGGGGGAACCGCAAGAATGGACAGCAGGGTGATGCCCACAGAGCCGTGTTGCCCCAGGAGATTCCCGACGTATTCCACGGCCCGGAAGGAGTGGTCCGATTCGTCCACCGCAATCAGGATGCGACCCCTGCATTTCTTCTGGTGATCGGCGCTCAAAATATTATTCCCCGTGAGTCAGCCGGCCCCAACGGAAGCCAGCGTATCCCTGACTTCCAGAATATCATGGAGCAGATCCTCTGTGTCCTCGTAAAAAATTTCCGCCCCGGCTGAGAAATGCATGAGGACCCGATTCAGGTTCTCGGGGATGTAGTCGTAGACCTTCTTCAGGTTCATCACCCGGTTGGGAAAGACAACGTTCATGTCTTCAGAGTTCAGGCGAGAAAAGGCTTCCGGAATCTCATCCCTGAGTTCCCGGGTGAGCACATCGCCCTGTCCCACGATATAGAGAAGCATGTTTCCCAGGCCGAAGAGGTCAAACCCGTAAGAGTTTTCGCGGTGGAAAAAGTTGAAGTCATAGTCAATCCAGCGGTAGTTCCCCGTGCTGTTGTCGTGGATCACATGGTCGCGGCGGATATCCCCGTGTTTTTCCTCGTGTTGATGAAGAAACCGGATGGCTTCCACAAGCGTGACGTATTCCCCCAGGTAGGCCGGGAATTGGGCGTGAAAGTATTCTTTATGGGGGACGCGATCGGTCACGATGCGGTCGGCAAGGGTTTTGCCGCGAATGTAATCAATAATGCGAACCAGGTTGCCGGCGGAATCCGGCACGGTGCGGCCCTGCATGAAATTCGGATGTCCGGCCACGAGTTCGAGGATGCGTGCCTCCTTCCGCGGACTCCGGGCACAGTGGAACGTCAGGCCGCCGATCCGGCTCTGGTACTGTTCGTCAAAGACCATCTTGATGATCTTGGCTCTTCCCGTGGTGAGATCAACGGCACGCCTGACCCAGAGCTTGATCTCGTCGTCAAGGCCAAAGCGCCCCTCGCGTTCGCAATTACGTATAAGGTAGGGAACCGTGTCCAGAACGAGGATATCGTCATAGTCCAACGCAAAGAAGTTGGACGTGTCGTTTACGATTCGTATCTGTCGTGGAACCCGGTGGGGGCCCACGTGTGTTTCAATAAGGCTCCGGAGGTCGCTCTCGGACCAGGATGCAGGTTCGCGAAGGGGCGCAGAGACCATGATGGAAGCATTGTATCATCCCCGAAATCTTCCCACTCCCGGCCCCGTATGACCCTGAGGCGTGGTGGAGGCCATAGGGGGAGCGGAGCCGGGGCGGGGCGGGCGAGACTCTCGCGGGGCATGCGTGTCCTCTGATTCTCGGGAGGGTATACTATTTCCAGTCTTACGAGAGGAGAAGCGAAGATCCCTTCGCCTATGAGGAATGATTAAGTGGACGCCCGCCTTATCCGTGGGGGTGGAGAAGATCGATGAGCAACATCGCGAACTTATTGTTCGGATCCACGCCCTGGTGAAATCCATTCATGAGAGCCGTTGCCGAACCACGATCGCCGGCATGATTGAATTCCTGCAGGAATATGTAATTCATCATTTTGAGGATGAGCAGGAATTGATGCGAGCCAACGATTACCCTGAACTCCCGGCGCACATCCGCCAGCATGAAGAGTTTCTGAAGAGCATTGATAACCTGCGGAAGGACCTCGACCGACTGATGACCGAGGGCGGAAGTTCCTATGAGCTTTCGGTGGCCACGAACCAGGTGGTGGTGGAATGGATCATGGCCCACATTGCCAATATAGACCGGAAGTTCGGGGAGTACATGAAGACCCGGGGGTAGTGGCTGGAGATCCTTTTCTTCCTGCTCAGGAAAAGGATTGGACGCCGGCCAAAGATGTTAGGTTCATTTTCTTAGCGCGCCCAAAAGAAACGAACCAAGAGACAGGGCCTTCATCGCCGTGTGAATTGGCCGTGGCTCCAGGCGGCTTCGGAACTCGCCCCCCTGGAAGGCCTCGGGGCTCAGACAGCCAAAGCTGTTTTATCCTTCGCCGAGGCCGAACGGCGAACATGGGAATAGGACAAAAGCATTACACCCACACGGAAGACGGCCCCTTTTATTCAAGGACCGCGACCTCGGCCCCCTGTTCCCGGGTTTTCAGAAATTCGATATCAGGCCACTGTTCAGCGATAAAATCCAGGTGCCAGGCTCCCGGGCCCAGATACGTCAGATGCTCCTCGGCATCGAAGGCCAGGTTGGCCCGATGCTTCCTTTCGAACTCTTCAAGGCGGGCGGGGTTCTCGCAGGAGACCCATCGGGCGATCGAGAAATCCACAGGCTCGTAGGAGGCGTCCACGCCGTATTCGGCCCTGAGCCGTTCCACGGTCACGTCAAACTGAAGTATGCCCACGGCCCCAAGGATGAATCCGGTGCCCTCGACCATCCTGAACACCTGGACCGCGCCTTCCTCGGCCAGCTGCACAAGGCCCTTCTTCAGCTGCTTCGCCTTCATGGGGTTCCGGAGCTGGACCCGGCGGAAATGCTCGGGCGCAAAGTTCGGGATCCCTGTGAATTTGAGCGGCTCCTTCTCCGTGAAGGTGTCTCCAATCTTGATCGTTCCGTGGTTGTAGATGCCGATGATGTCCCCGGGGAAGGCTTCCTCCACATGGGCCCGATCCTGCGCCATGAAGATGGTGGCGTTGGCAAAGGTCACATCTTTTCCGAGACGGTGGTGCCGGACCTTCATTCCCCTTTCAAAATGACCTGAGCATATGCGGAGGAAGGCGATGCGGTCCCTGTGGGCCGGATCCATGTTGGCTTGTATCTTGAAAGCAAAGGCGGAAAACTCGGGTTCCTCAGGCACGACCTCACGTGTGAGGGCTCTTCGCGGGAGGGGGCCAGGGGCCATTTCCACGAAGGCGTTCAGAAGTTCCCGAACCCCGAAGTTGTTGATGGCGCTTCCGAAGAAGACCGGCGTCTGGCTGCCTTTCAGATACTGCTCGTGGTCAAAGGGGTTGGCCGCGCCCTGGAGAAGGTCCACGTCTTCCCGGAGCTTGACCGCTGCAGAGCCCAGATGGTGATCGAGGGCCGCGTCGGCCAGATCAGAGATCAAAAAGCCTTCGTCCGTGCGGCGATCTTCGCCAGGGGTGAAAAGCAGCAGTTCCTGACGATACAGGCTGTAGACTCCCTTGAAGCTCTTTCCCATGCCGATGGGCCAGGAGAGGGGACTGCATTCAATCTGGAGTTTGTCCTCGATTTCGGCGAGGATGTCGAGGGGTTCCATGCCTTCACGGTCGAGCTTGTTGATGAACGTAATGATTGGCGTGTTCCGCATGCGGCAGACTTCCATCAATTTTTCGGTCTGCGGCTCCACGCCCTTGGCGCTGTCAATGACCATGAGGGCACTGTCCACAGCGGTGAGCACGCGGTAGGTGTCTTCGGAGAAATCCTGATGGCCCGGAGTGTCGAGGAGATTCATCTCGTAGTCCCGGTAGTTGAACTTCATGACCGAAGTCGTGACCGAGATGCCGCGTTCCTTTTCAATGGCCATCCAGTCGCTTCGGGCATGGCGGGCCGCCTTCTTGGCCTTGACGGCCCCCGCAAGCTGGATCGCTCCGCCGAAGAGCAGCAGTTTCTCCGTGAGGGTGGTCTTTCCGGCATCGGGGTGCGAAATAATGCCGAAGCACCGACGCCGTTCAATCTCTCTTTCGAATCGTTTCTTCATGTTCGGTCTGCGTTCCGTTGGGGCACAAAAAAGCGGGCCTTCCGGCCCGGTCAGCTTATGTTACGACAGGGAGGCAGGAGGGTTCAACCGGTCAGGTTTCCTCCCTTTCCTCGTCTGCCAAGAGTTGGGCCAGTAAACTGCGAGCCTCTTCGGCCCTCTCTGCGGGCACGAAGATTCGGGCCCCCACACCGTGACTGAAAAGACCGGCACCAAAAGTCCCCAGCGGCAGCAACTGGAGGGCCTCCTCGCCCTGAACAAAGTACGGGATGTCCGTGGAATCCAGAATAGATCGCGCAAGGGCCAGATGCGGAACCTGATGGGTTTCCCAGACCGCAATAAAGGGGGGGTCTGATTCAGTGGGGCTCATCGGTAAGTTCGCGCCGAACCCTCATGGTCGAAGAAGGGTCGAGAATATCTCGTAACCGCCAATCCAGGTGCCCACGAGACTGCCGACGCCGGGGAGGAGAAAGGCCAGAAACACCCGCAGCAGCTTGTTCCTCCACCAGCCCTGGAGCGTGGCCATCGAGTCCAGCACGGTTTCAAACTCCCTCACCACAGGAGGACGTGTCATGACCTGTACAAAGGCGGTGACGTAACCGGCCCCAATAACCGGTGTGAGGCTGGTCACAGGCGCAGCGGCAAACCCTGTCATGATGGTCAAGGGGTGCCCCAGGGCCAGGGCTGCCCCGATGGCACAGGGGATCCCATTGGCCAGAATCCAGTACAGCAGACTGCTCCCGGCCGTAGACGCTCCGTGCCGCCAGGCAATGAGCAGGAGGGCCCCTATAATCAGGGCCGGAATGCCCCATCCCAGCATTTTCCAGGCCGGCGACACAGGGGGAATCGTATTGATGGCTTCGAGGTCCGACCCCTTCCCCGCCTCCAGTATTTTGGCAATCCCTTCCACGTGGCCGGCTCCCACCACGGCCACGACACGGTTTCCTCGTGCTGAACGGATCTTCTCGGCAAGGTAGGTGTCTCGTTCGTCGATGACGACCTCCTTGATCTCAGGGAGCGTCTTGCCCAACTCCTGCATGAGTTCGGAGAGGACGTCGGTTTCCCGGAGCCGGGCCAATTCTTCTTCCGTCAGTTCGGTCTTCTCGAAGAGGCTGACGATCAGCGCGGAGACGAGGTAGGCCTTCCGGAAAAAGGAGGTCGCGTGCCAGGCCCGACGAAGGGTCACCCGGACATCGCGGTCGCAAAGGGCTACCGGAATACTTCTCTCTTCAGCGGCTCGGACGGCTTCGAGCAGTTCCGTGCCCGGAAGCACGCCAAGCTGTTCGCCGAGCTTCTTCTGGTAGGCGGCCAGAATCAGGTTGACCAGCAGGGTGCTCAGTTGTTTTTCGGAGATGAGTCTTTTGAGGTCCAGATTCTCCCACCGGGCTCGCTGGGACAGGGCCTGATAACGCCTTTCGTCCAGTTCCACGCAGACGCAGTCGGGTTCCTCCCGTTCGATGACCTGGCGCACAAGATCCACGGAAGCGCGCGATACGTGCGCTGTTCCCACCAGAAGGATCTCCCGGCCTTCCAGGTTGAGCCGGCGCACGTCTGTTTCGGTCGGGGTCGGAGGTGCGGTGCTTGTCATGGTCATCACAAGGGGGCAGCCTATTTCCCTTCGTGGAGGATACCCTTCCGGAAGAGCTTCTGGCTTACATCAGAGCCGTGGGGATCATGACATATTACACAGGGTCGGGCCGGAAGCTTATGATCGGGCGCAATCGTACCTCCATGACACCCCATGCAGAGGTCGTCCCAGCGGTTGGCAAACTGGAACTGGCCCCCCTTTGTAAAGGTACAGGCCCGGCCGTCCGGGACATGGCAGAGCTCGCAGCCCCCCTGGGCCTGTTTTTCAAGGGTTACAGGGCCGTGAAGATATCGCTTTGAAACAAGACTGGCATGGCAGGAACCCGCCAGGCAATACCCGGCGTCTGGCGCTGAGGGAAACATGAGAAGCATAAACAGCATCAGAGGGACGGCGACCAGCGGTAGGGCCGCCGCCTTCCGGCTGAATAAGGCACGGGCTTCAATCCTGTGCTTCCCGGAGGGTCGTTCGAGGAACATTGCGGTATTCTTACGGCAAACGTCTGTCTTCACGGCTATCGGAAGGGTCAGCCCTTCTGATTTGTTTCGGTTACCACGGCGAGGCTCTTAAGAA
>QJVM01000121.1 GCA_003235715.1 Nitrospirota bacterium | reverse complement strand
CACGATGCCTTCCGGGGAGTGCCGGGCACATTTGCCAAGACCACACGGACTATCGAGGAAGCCCGCCGCCAGGGGATGAATGTAACCCTGGGGGCCGTTGTCTCTCACGGAAACGTAAGAAGCGAAGGGCTTCGAGACCTTATCCGTCTGGCCCATCGGTACAACGTCATCATCTTTCTGGCTTTGGCCACACCCGTCGGGGAATGGGGCGGGCGGTCCGATATTCTCATAACTCCGGAGGACCGGGCCCATATTGAAAGCTTAAGGAAGGAGTTTCCGCTGCTAAGGACTGACTTCGAAGGGAATTTTGTGCATAGAGGCTGCGGGGCCGTGAAGGAAATTCTCTATGTGACGCCCTACGGAGATGTGCTCCCCTGCCCGTTTATTCATGCTTCATTGGGAAATGTGTTTGACGAATCCCTGGACCGGATCAGAACGCGGGCATTGGCCATTCCCTATTTTGATCATTACCACCATTTATGCCTTCCGGCGGAAGATTCGGAATTCATGTCCCGCAACACGGGCAGCTTTTATACGGAGGATGGTGCACTGCGCAGAATTCAGTGAGTTAGCATTTTCTGGGCGCATCACATTTCATGGGGAACAAGGTATTTGTCACGGGTGGATCCGGATTCATAGGTTCCGCGCTGGTCAGGCAGCTCCTTCAGAGGGGCCACAAGGTGTCGTGCCTCTGCCGTCCCGGAGCGGTGTCCGCACCAGACGGAGCCGAAACCTTACGGGGGGACATTCTGGACGCCAGAGCCTTGTCAGACAGGCTTGGCGGTGTGGATGTCGTTTATCACTGCGCAGCCCGGATTACGTTTCAGAAGGCGGACTTTGATGATGCCTATCGGGTCAACGTTGAGGGTACACGAAACCTGCTTGAAGCTGCGATACAGGCCGGAGTTTCGTGTTTCGTACACCTAAGCGCGTGCGCCGTGCTGGGGCTGGCCCGAGGGCCGGGATTTCTTGTCGATGAGAGCGCGTGCCCGGAGATATCCCGGGAGAATACCTATGCCTATACGAAGCTGATGGCGGAGAATGTTGTACAGGAATTTCACCGGAAGGGGCTCCATGCCGCTATCGCCAATATTGCGACGGTGTACGGCCAAGGAGATCGGCATTTGAATTCAGGTTCCATTATTAAACGGATCCTTGAGGGAAGGCTTCAACTCGTCCCTCCAGGAGGAACCAGTTTCGTTTCGGTTGTTGATGTGGCCCGAGGGCTTATATCCATTGCGGAGGCAGGGCGCTCAGGGGAACGATACATTCTTTGCGCAGGAAATATGACCTACCGTCAACTGGTTACCAGGGCGGCTTCAGCGCTGGGGGTTCCGGTGACGACGGTGACGGTACCCCGAATATTCTTTTATCCGGGACTGGGTGCGATGAAGCTTATGGAACGGATTCAGAAGTTACGCGGTCAGCCCAGCAATCTGGCTACGGAACAGGTGTTCCGTGAAAGCTTCGGTTACAAATATTTCAACTCGGACAAAGCGAGGACAGAACTCGGATGGGAACCGCAGCAGGACTTTCCCGCGGCGGTCCAAGAGGCTTACGACTATTACAGAAAGAGCGGGTTAATGTGACGCGATTATGAGGATACTTCTTCTTTCTCCGCCGTATGTTCCGTTTTATATGAGAAATGCCCGGTGCGACTTTGTGTCTCTTTCGGATACACAATGGTATCCGATTCTGCTCGGCTACGCAGGGGCCTGGCTGGAGAAATGCGGCCATGAGGTGCGTTTTGTCGACGCTCCGGCGCAGCGGCTTTCGCATGAAGAGACCGAGCGGATCGTGACGACCGCCCAGCCTGACTGGCTGGTGGTCTATACGGGGCGGATTAGTGAAGACAACGACGTGACGTTTGCGGACCGTCTCGTGGAGAAACTGAAGTGCCAGGCGGTATTCGTCGGCCCTTACGCTTCCATTAATCCGGGGCAGACCCTGGGCAAGTCGAAAGCCGTCGATCTCTTGGTCTCGGGCGAATTCGAGAAGCCCCTCCAGGACCTTATTGAAGGCGGTCGCCCTGAGAATATTCCCAACCTGGTTTACCGTTCCTCCGGGGAGGTTAAAACGAATCCCCCCCGGGCCTATCTCGGAACCACCGAACTGGATGATATTCCTTTTGTATCGGAGTTCTTCAAAAGGCACGTCCGGCTTGCTGACTACAAGACGGTATCGGAACTTCATCCCTTCATGGACATTCTTACGGGAAGGGGATGTGTTTGGGGGCGTTGCACCTATTGTCTCTGGGTCAATACCTATATCAAGGGTCCCGTTTACAATACGCGGTCTATCGAGAACGTCCTCGCGGAGATGGAATATATCCGAAAGGATATACCGGAGATCCGCTCGGTCATGATTCAGGATGACACATTCACCGAGGAACGCGCCGCAACCTTCAGCGAAGCAAAGATTCGCGCAGGCAACCGTCTGCCCTGGTCATGTTATTTGAGAGCTAACGTTTCCTACGAAACGCTGCGTGCTATGAAGGGTGCGCAGTGTCGGAATGTTCACGTCGGTTTCGAGTCCGCATCTCCGGAAATTCTTCGCAATATCCACAAGGGCATTACGAAAGAACGCATGACACGTTTTGTAGAAGATGCCAAGAAGGCGGGCGTAAGGATTCATGGCGACTTTGCCATAGGTTTTCCGGGAGAAACCAAGGCGACCGTCGAGGAGACAGTGACCTGGGCGTGCCAAATCAGACCCCACACGGCCCAGTTCCAGCTTATGATCCCATTCCCGGGGACCCCCTTCAAGGATGAGTTGGAGAAAAAAGGATATCTGAAAGATAGCTTCCCCAATTATCCTGAATTGTCAGCTGAGCAGATGGAAGATCTGGCGAAGAGGGCCTATAAGAGATTCTATATGAGTCCCTCTTTCCTGCTGGACGTAATCCGACATCCGCATGAAATGTTTCTATCGAGACTCGGGACCTATATGCGGGCGATGCCGTCCATATTCTGGAAGCGATATCAACGGTAAACGGAAAAGGACCATCCGATCGGAACGAAGAGACCAAAGCTCCCATGGACCTTAGCTACGAAATGAAATTGACGGACCGTACGAAGACCACTCTTGCTTTTATCCTTGTTGCGTTGTTCGGGGTGCTCTGTCTTCATTATGTTATATCCAAGACAGTCCTGGGCGAGCATATGGGGGGCATTCTGCTGGCCTCCAGGGACGTCATGGTGTTCGGCCTCTTTGTGGTGGCGGCACTGGGAACGGGTTCCTGGATCCTGCGTCTGATCCTTGGAGAGGCTGACGGGGAACTGATCTGGACAGTCTGTGCCGTGGCGCTAGGATTGTCGGTATTCTCAGTCCTTGGAATACTGTATGCTCTTCTGCACGTCGTTTATGTTCCCCTTCTCTGGGTGACGGTTCTGATTCCGCTTCTGCTCTTCCGGAACGAATTGGGGAGACATCTCCAGGTTGCGAGGCAGACATGGGCGGGCCTTTCAGGACAGGGATTGCTCGGCATGGCCGTGTTGCTATTATGGGGGCTCTACCTGCTGGCCGCCTTATCGCCTCCATCGGACTACGACCCGCTTACCTACCATTTAGTTATCCCGAAAGAGGCACTCAACTACCACGGATTCCCGGCGGTTACGCACACGACGTTCAACTACTTTCCTCCGGCCGCCTCGATGCTCTACCTGTTTCTTATGGGCATGGGGTCCGATTTTCTTCCGAAGGTTCTGCATTTCTTCCTTTTCCTGCTTATGGCCCTCACGGTCATAGGGTATGCCAAAGGAAGGGATGGATGGCGCCCGGCCGTCTGGGCCGCACTCTTCCTGTCATGTCAGTGGATTATTCAGCATGGCGTCACCAGGGCCAACGTCGATTTCCACGTGGGCTTCTACTCCACCATCAGTTTTTTTGTCCTGCTCGAAGCCATGGACAGACTGGACGAAGCCAGGAATCCCCTGCCCATGCTGTTGATATCTGCCGCGCTTCTTGGAACGGCAATGTCAGGCAAATATACGGCGATTAGCTCATTGATCGGGACGAACGCCGTTCTCCTGTATCTCATGTTCCGGAGACGTCTCTCGTTCGGACGGGTATTTACCTACAATGCCATCAGTCTGATGGTCTTCCTGCCTGTGCTGGTGCGCAACTATCTATATACCGACGACCCGCTCTTCTGGAATCTTACTGGGTATCTACAGTCCGAACGTATTGTTACGACGGAAGAACTGTCGATGCTTTCGGACCTCATTCCTCTCGTGTACCCCAGAGCAAGTCTGTCGTTATACCTTCTCGGGCCACTGTATACCTACATT
>QJVM01000163.1 GCA_003235715.1 Nitrospirota bacterium | reverse complement strand
CGGGGTGGAAGCCGGGGGAACGGGGATCGCTTCAGGGAAGCATGCGGCCCGTTTTGCCGGCGGGTCGCTGGGAGTGCTCCAGGGTACGAAGAGTTATCTGCTCCAGGACGACGATGGAAACGTGCTCGACACCCATTCTGTCTCGGCCGGGCTGGATTATGCGTCCGTGGGGCCTGAGCATGCCTGGCTCCGTGACTGTGGCCGCGTGACCTATACCTGGGCCACGGATGAGGAGGCCCTTGAAGCTTTTCAACTTCTCAGCAGAACAGAGGGCATCATCCCCGCCCTCGAGTCGAGCCACGCGGTGGCCGAGGCCATGAAACGGGCGCCGGCCATGAAGAAGGATGAGATCATCATCGTGAATCTCTCGGGGCGCGGAGACAAGGACGTGGAGCAGGTTTCACGGATTCTGGGCCGGCGGGACCGGTCCTGACCCCTGAGTCATGGGACGAATTCACCAAACGTTCAAGGAACTGGCGAAGCGGGGCGACAAGGCCTTGATCAGCTATATCATGGCCGGAGACCCGTCGCTGGCCCAGACGCGGAAGCTGATCCTTCAGCTTGAGGAAGCCGGCTCCGACCTAATCGAACTCGGCGTGCCGTTCAGCGATCCGGTGGCGGACGGACCGACGATTCAGCGGGCGGCGGTGCGGGCCCTGAAGAAAGGGGTGACGCTTCGGAAGGTTATAGACCTTGTGGCGGAAGTCCGCGACAAGGTTCGTGCCCCCATCATCCTCATGACGTATTTCAATCCCATCGTCAAAATGGGCGAAGAAACCTTTGCCCGGGAGGCGGCCCGGGCCGGAGTCGACGGCGTTATTGTTCCCGACCTGATCCCTGATGAAGGAGCCGCCTTTCTCCAAACCGCAAGGAGTGCCGCACTGGACCCGATCTGCCTTCTGGCGCCCACGAGCACGCCGGACCGGGTGAAGAAAGTGGCGCGGGCCTCGAGGGGCTTCATCTACTATGTTTCCATCACAGGCATCACGGGGTCGGGTCTTCGCGTGGACAGCGACATCGCGGAGCGCATCAGGAGCATCTCCTCCAGCTACGGCAAGCCCGTCTGCGTGGGATTCGGGGTGTCCAGGCCGGAGGAGGCCAGGAAGATGGCTGAAATCTCCGACGGCGTGATCGTGGGGAGCGCCATCGTGCGCATGGTGGAGGAACGGAAGGATATCCGGGCCTTCGTCGGTGCACTCAAGAGAGCGGTAAAAAGGGCAGGGCGTCCATGAGATTACAGGTGCTTGGATGCTCCGGGGCGGAGATGCCCGGACACAATCCCCCGGCTTTGCTCCTCGAGGAGACGATCCTGCTGGATGCAGGAACGGTTACGGGCGTTCTCGACGAAAAGGCCCAGGGGAAACTCCGACATATCTTCATCACGCACGCCCATCTCGATCACGTCCGCGCGATCCCGTCCCTGGCGGATAACCTCATCCTGCGGCACGGAGAGGAGCCTGTACGCGTTCATGGACTCGAGCGGGTTCTCCAGATTCTGCAGAGGCACCTGCTGAACGACAACGTGTGGCCGGACTTCACCGAACTTCCCAGCACGGATACGCCTGTGCTGGCCTACGACCCCATGCCTCCGAACGTATGGAAGGAGGTGGACGGGTTCCGGGTCATGGCCGTCCCGGTGAACCATTCCGTTCCGGCCTGCGGGTTCGTGCTGGAGAGGGGCGGTACCGTTCTGGTGTATACGGGGGATACGGGTCCCACCGAAGCCATCTGGAAGGTGAATGGCCAGGTCAACGCGGCCGTGGTCGAGGTTTCGTTCCCGAACGAGATGACGGCCATGGCCCTCAAGACGGGCCACCTTTCGCCTGAACTTCTGGGCGGGGAACTCGGTAAGATGAGCACAAGGCCGGAGAGGCTTCTGATCACCCACCTGAAACCACAGTATGAAAAAGAGATCCAGAACCAGATCGGGCGGCTGGGGTTTCCGTCCGTCCATTATCTCAAAGAGGGGGATATTATCGACCTCTGAGAGGCCATCCTTTTCATGGCCCCAGTGAACAGGGGAAACGGGGTTCCACATGGCGTGGTTCAAGGAAGACAAGGTTGTCGAAAAGAAGGTCAAGATCCCGGAGGGGACCTGGATCAAGTGTGATGCCTGCGCCGAGATCATCTACCGGAAAGAGGTGGAGCGGAATTACATGGTCTGCCCCAAGTGCACCTACCATTTCCGGATCTCGGCCCGGGAACGGATTTCCCTCCTCTTCGATGAATTCGAGGAGACGCATGGTGAACTGGCTCCTGCGGATCCCCTCCAGTTTGTGGACACCATGCCCTACGGGGAACGGGTCCGGAAGCAGCAGGCCAAGACCGGGCTCAAGGAGGCCCTGATCTGCGGGAATGGTCGCATGGGCGACCGCCGCGTCAAGGCCGCGGTTCTGGACTTCGGTTTCATGGGGGGGAGCATGGGCCGCGTGGTGGGGCAGAAGATCGTGGACTCCGTGGAAGAGGCGATCGCCGAGCGTCTTCCCTTTATTTCGGTCTCCTCCTCAGGCGGGGCCCGGATGCAGGAGGGGATTTATTCCCTTATGCAGATGGCGAAGACCTCCGCGGCGGTCGCGCGGCTGGGAAAGGCAAGTCTTCCTTTCATCTCGATACTCACGGATCCGACGTTCGGAGGGGTGACGGCCAGCTTTGCCATGCTGGGTGACGTCATCATTGCGGAACCGAGGAGTCTCGTCGGGTTTGCCGGGCCACGGGTTATCGAACAGACGATCAAGCAGACTCTTCCCGAGGGTTTCCAGCGGGCCGAGTTTCTGCTTGAGCACGGCATGATCGATATGGTGGTCGAACGCAAGCAACTCAGGGCCACGGTGGCCGAACTTCTGACTCTTCTGGCATGACCTACGACGAGACGGTCCGTTACCTGTACGGACTCCAGTACGTCGGAATCAAACTCGGGCTGGACAACATCAGCAGGCTTCTCGCTTTTGCCGGATCCCCGCAGAACTCCTTCCGGAGCATTCATGTGGCCGGGACCAACGGGAAGGGGTCGGTCTGCGCCCTGGCCGCGTCGCTCTTCCAGCATGCCGGCCGCCGGGTGGGTCTGTTCACGTCGCCGCACCTTGTGAGCTTCACGGAGCGGATCCAGGTGAACGGAAGCATGATCTCCGAGGCTGATGTGGTACGGATCGCCGGACGTTTCATCGAGTTTGCCGAGGAGCAGGGTCTTCGGCCGACGTTCTTCGAGATCACCACGGCCGCGGCGTTCCAGTATTTCCGGGAGCAGGGCGTCGATCTGGCACTGGTGGAAGTGGGGCTCGGCGGCCGACTGGACTCCACCAACGTGATCCGACCTGAAGTCACGGTGATCACCAATGTCGGTCTGGATCACCAGCAATATCTTGGGGACACGATCGAGTCCATCGCCTACGAGAAGGCGGGCATTATCAAGTCGGGGGTTCCGACGGTCACCGCCGCCCGGGGGCCGGCCCTCGCAGTTATCCGGAACCGAGCCAGGGAGGCCGGGACGGAACTCCGCGTTCTGGGCGAAGACTTCGAGGTCGGGAACACGCGGGCCTCTTTCGGAAGAACCTGTATCGACTATTCAGGTACCGCCTTTCAAATGAAGGACGTGTGCACCAGTCTTTGGGGAGCCTTCCAGGCGGAGAACCTGGGGCTTGCCCTTGCGGCCGCCGAAAGTTTCGACCCCGGGGGCATCCCCCGGGAGAATGCGTTTTTCTCCCGGGCCCTCGATCTTCATTGGCCCGGACGGCTGGAGGTGGTGTCGAGGGAGCCGCTCATCATCCTGGATGGGGCCCACAATGCCGAGGCCGCCGAGGCGCTGGCCGCGAGCCTCAGGGGATACCTTGCGGGGAGACGGATCCTTCTGATTCTGGGGATGATGGCGGACAAGCGTACGGGCTCTGTTCTGGCGTCGCTGGGAGGCCTGGCCCATCGCATGATCCTTACGGCGCCTCAATACGCGCGGGCGGCCAGGCCCGAGGAACTTCGGGTGCTGGCGCTCGAGTTGGGTTTCGAGGCGACAGAGGCTGTCCCATCGGTGGCCGAGGCCCTGACGCGCGCGCGGGCTTATTGCGGGCCGGACGATGTCATCGTGGTCACGGGTTCGTTTTATACCACGGGCGAGGCCAAAGAGGTGCTTTCGGGACCGGGCGTCCTGACCCGGTTGCGAGAGTAGAATGAAGAGCCGGCACTGATTCAGGGGGGCGGCGAGGGGGGAATCGGCCTTCCGGGAGATAAACTCACGTTTCCCCCGTATTCAAACCCGGTTGCCGGTATTGTCTGAAAACTGCCCATGCGGAACATCCCTGTTAGATTCCGGGCCTTAATGGTCCAAACCCTGCTCCTCCTCATGCTCGTGCCCGTGGCCGGCGTCGAGGCTCTGGAGAGCGCCGTACCTCCGCCGGACCTGGCGGCCGATGCCCTGGAGTTCAGGGGAGATACCGGTGAATTCGTAGCCCAGGGTCATGCCCATGTGGCCCGCGAGGGCATGCATCTCGAAGGCGACCTGATTCGATACAACCGGGAAACCGGGGACATTGCGGCCGAGGGTCACGCGGTCTACCGGGATGACACGATCTTGCTTTCGGCCGAGTTCATCCGGGTGAACCAGACGACCCGGCTTGGAGAGGCCACGGGCGGGGTGGAGATCCGTTATCTGCCCGAGGAGGTCATCGTCCGGGGGGATCGACTGGAGCGTTTGAGTGAGGAGCATTACCGGTTGTCCGACTGTACGGTCACCAGCTGCGAGGGGGATTCGCCCGCGTGGGATTTCATGGCGTCACGGCTGGATTTCCACTACGGTCGGAGCATCCAGGGGTCCCACGTGCGGTTCCACGTGAAATCCGTGCCGGTGCTCTACGCGCCCTTTTTCTACTGGCCGGCCCTGGTCCGGCGTCAAAGCGGTTTCCTGATTCCGGAAATCGGCACCAGCAACACCCTGGGGGGCATTGCACGGCTGCGTTATTACTGGATGATGTCGGTCAACCGGGACGCGACCTTTCAGGCTGACCTGTACTCCAAGAAGGGCATCGGCAAGGGCCTGGAGTATCGTTACCTGGAGTCCCGGGAAACCCGGGGCGAAGCCTGGGTCTATCATCTTCTTGACGACGAGACCGGCCGCGACTATATCGAGGCCCGGGTTTACCATGACCAGAAACTGCCCCTGGACATCCGTCTGGGCCTGGATGCGAACTGGATTTCCCGTGAGGACTTCTACCGGGAGTTTGAAACAAGCCGCAGCCAGCGTATCCAGAGGTATCTCCCCTCCACGGGGTTCCTCTCCAGGCAGGGAGAACACCTGAGACTTTTCAGCACCGCTCGCTATATCCAGGACCTCAGTCAGGATGCGGAGGACGTCTCGTCGACCTTTGAGGCCGGCGGACGTTATTTCGCGGTAAAGGGAACGGTCCTTCCCGTTTTTCTGGAGATGAACGTTAGCGGAAAATCACTGCAACCCGATACCGGACCGTCTGTAGAGCGGGCCTATGTGGCCCCTTCCGTGTCGACCTCGATTCGAATTCCGGGTTTCACCCTGAACCCGAGCCTCGAAGCCTCGCGGGCCTTTTACCAGATCTCGGACTGGACCCGGGAGTCTGTGACGCGGGACACGTTTCTTTCCAATACGACTTTGGCGACCAAGCTCCTCCGCGCCTACGGACCGTACCGCCACTATATCGAGCCCGAACTGGGCTACTACCTCCGGACGTCTTCGGGCGATCGCGTGCCCGAACTCGACGCTCTTGACCAGCAGGAGGACAGCCGTAAGGCCACGGCCAGCCTCGTAAACCGGCTGTACCGCGGCGGCCATGAACGCGTGATGCTGGGTATCTCGGAATCCTACCGTTTTGACCGTACGGACAGGCCCTGGGAGAATGTGACGGCCGAGCTGGTGGTGAACCTCGGCCTCAGCCTGACAGGGACCGCGGAATACGATCCGTACGGCGGGGTTCTTGCCGCCTATACGGCTGATGCCCGATACGACCTTCACGAGAGCTACGTAAAACTCGGGCGACGGTTTGCGCGGGACGACACCGATGTCTACAGCGCGGAGGCGCTCCTCAGGCCCGCGGATGCACTCCAGCTTCGGGGCGAGGCCTGGTATGACGATATAGAGGATGAACTCCAGGAGCTGAGACTCGAGGTGACCTATCTTTTCCAGTGCTGGGGCATGACTCTCGCCATGGTTGAACGACCGGACGAGACCCGGTTCATGGCCAACATCGCGCTCAAGGGGGTGGGCCCCTTCGGTTTTCGTTAACCGAAACCCCGGGACCCGTCCGGCCACGTCACCCAGTCGAATGGCCCCGGCAGGCCAGGGCGGTCCGGTTGATCCCGGCCTCTATTTCGATGCATCAGACGTTTACCAGACAGGCGGTTGAATCGGTCCTTCGAGAATCCTTTAGCCTGGGGAACTCGCTGAAACTACTTGCCTCGGGTCCGCAGGCGTTTGACAGCATCTTCGACGTGCTCCGGCAGGCCAGACGATTCATCTGCCTTGAATTCTACATCGTTCGTTCCGATGAAACCGGGCAGATTCTTTCGGACTTTCTCTGTGAACGGGCCACGGCCGGCGTCCGGGTCTGGTTCAAGTACGACCATTTCGGGTCCCTGACCACGCCGGAGGCCTACTGGGAGCGACTCCGGAGGGCCGGCGTGGAGGTCCGGGCCTCGCGGCCTTTCCGTTTTTCCTCACCTTTCGGGTACACGCGAAGGAATCACAGGAAACTCATCGTGATCGACGGGATCGTTTCCTTCACCGGCGGCCTGAATATCGGGGATGAATACCGGGGCCTTCTCCACAGAAAATCGCCCTGGCGGGACACGGGAATCGTGATGAGCGGTCCGATCTCCTCACGACTTCTCGATGGGTTCAGGAAGAGCTGGATGAAGGCCGGAGGCGACCCGCTCCCTGTGGAGACGGCCCCGGAGAAACGGAAACCGGAACCGGGTTCCGCCGTGGTTCCCATCTTCACAAGTTCCGCCCGGGAACGGCGGCGCATGCGGCGGCTGTTCTATTACAGTATCCGATCCGCCGCGAGGAGCATCTGCCTGACCACGGCCTATTTCACGCCCAGCATGCGCCTGGTGGAGGCTCTGGAGGAGGCCGTCCGTCGGGGCGTGGAGGTCAGACTCCTCCTGCCCGGTGAAAGCGATTTTCGAGCCCCCTTCCATGCAGGCCGCCATTTCTTCGACCGTCTTCTTCAGCGGGGCGTCCGTATTTTCGAGTACCAGGGCCAGATTCTTCATGCCAAGACGGCGGTCTTCGACGGGATATGGTCTGTGATTGGCTCGGCCAATCTGGACTTCCGTTCCCTGCGGCGAAACGACGAGGGGAACGTGGGTGTGCTGGACGAGGACATCGGCCGCCAGATGCTCGAAATCTTTGAAGCCGACCTTGCCCATTCGCGGGAAACGCGCCTGGAGGAGTGGCGGAAGCGGCCGGCCTGGGAGAAGATTCAGGAACTTTTCTTCAGTCTCTTCCGCCGGCGCCTCTGAGACAGGAACGAATACACGGACCGGGGACGGCGGTGTCATCCTCCCCCCTTTCAAGAAGAAACGATGGCTCGTGGGCTGGGTGACCCGGGAAGGCGACGGATCAGCGGATGAGAAGGGAGATGTCTGCGGCCGGGGCCGAGTGAGTCAGCGCGCCTGCGGAGATGATGTCCACGCCAGTTTCGGCAATGGCCCGGACGTTGGAGAGACTCACATTCCCCGAAGCCTCCAGGGGAACTCGTCCGGCAACGGTCCGGACGGCCTGCCGCATGGCCTCAACGGACATGTTGTCGAGCATGATCACGTCGGCCCCGGCCATCAAGGCCTCCTCAAGTTGTTCCTGGCTGCTTACCTCCACTTCGATCTTGAGGAGGTGGGGAGCCTGTTGCCGAATCTTCCGAATCGTTTCCGTGATGCTCCGGTTTCTCGCGAGGTGATTGTCCTTAATCAGGATTCCGTCGAACAGGCCGGTTCTATGGTTCATGGCTCCGCCCATACGCACGGCATACTTCTCGAGGAGACGGAGGCCGGGCGTGGTCTTGCGGGTATCCACGATTCGGGACTTCGTGCCCGAAACGGCATCCACGTAGCTGCGACAGACAGAGGCAATCCCGGAAAGCCGCTGGAGAAAGTTAAGGGCGACCCTCTCCGCCAAAAGAACGGACCGGGTCCTGCCGCTCACGGTGGCCAGAACCGTGCCCGGGGACACCCGGGTCCCGTCCGTAACGACTGAGTCAAAGCGGAGGGCCCTGTCCACCAGGTGAAACACCTGTTCGGCCACGGGCAGGCCGGCCACCACGAGGTCCTGCTTGGCCCGCAGGTCCGCGACAGACTCGTCATCCGCAAGGATGCTCAGCTCCGACGTCAGGTCTCCGGACCCGATATCCTCCTCAAGGGCCCGGCGAATCAGGTCGTCAACGGCAGGGGTAAAGGGCCAGGGTGACGGTCTCATCCGGGGTCCGTACCGTCCCAGCTTTCAGGAGGTTTCAAGGTTACGGATGCGGTCAATGCTCTCCCTGACCTTGTCCATCCGAGCCTTGACTTCGTCGTACTTGAGTTTCTCCTTCTCGACGACTTCTTCCGGAGCCCGGGAAAGGAAATCCTCGTTGTTCAGCTTCTTCCCGATCCGGGCGGCCTCGGCCTCCAGGCGCGTCAGGTCTTTCCGAAGCCTCTCGGTTTCGCCCCCGATATCCACGAGTCCTTCAAGGGGCACGTAAATCTCCAGAGGCGGCCGAACCTCGGTGGCCGACTTGGCCGGTTTCTTCAGTTCGGCACCAATCTCCACGTCCGCGCGGGCGAGCGTCTCGATAAAGGACCGAGAGGCTTCCAGAATTCGGGCGGGGTTCCCCTGGGCCCGGATGAGAGCCCGCAGTCTCTGGGAGGGAGCGATGTTCATTTCCCCCCGGATGGTTCGAACGGCCGAGACGGCATTGACAACCCAGGACATCTCCTCTTCGACCTCCGGATCGTCAAATTCCTCGTCCGGGACCGGGAAGGGGGCGGTCACGATGGTGTCGCCGGTATGGGGAAAGGACTGCCAGATCTCCTCAGTGACAAACGGCATGAAGGGATGCAGAAACCGCAGGGCGACCTCGAGGACATGGACGAGCGTGGCCCGGGTGGCCACGGCGTTTTCCCCGGACTGGAGCACCGGTTTTGAGAGTTCGATGTACCAGTCACAGAATTCCCTCCACAGGAACTGGTAAGCCGCACTCGCGGCATCGTTGAATCGGTAATCCTCCAGGGCCAGGGTGAGCTCGCGGATCGCCGTGTTCAGGCGGCTGAGGATCCATCGGTCGATGCGGTTCAGCTTCGCGACATCGGTCAGGGCAGGAACGTTCACGTTCTCGATGTTCATCTGGATGAACCGGGCCGCGTTCCAGACCTTGTTGACGAAGTTCCGGTATCCCTCGACCCGTTCTTCGGAGAAGCGGACATCCCGACCCTGGGCCGCAAAGGCGACGAGCGTGAAGCGAAAGGCGTCGGTCCCGTACTTCCTGATCATGATCACCGGGTCCACCACATTCCCCTTGGACTTGGACATCTTCTGACCATGAGCATCCCTGACCAGCGCATGGATATAGACGTCCCGGAAGGGGACGTCGCCGGCGAACTTCATGCCCATCATGATCATCCGGGCGACCCAGAAGAAAAGGATGTCGAAACCGGTCACGAGGGCCGAGGTCGGGTAGAACGTCTTTAGCGCTTCGGTCTGTGCGGGCCATCCGAGCGTGGAAAAGGGCCAGAGCGCCGAAGAAAACCAGGTATCGAGAACATCCTCCTCCTGCCGGAGGTCCTGGTTGCCGCAGTGGTTGCACGCCGCAGGTTCGGTGCGGGCCACGACGATGTGGGAACAGGCATCGCAATACCAGGCCGGAATCCTGTGTCCCCACCAGATCTGTCGCGAGATACACCAGTCCCGGATATTCGTCATCCAGTCGAAATAGGAGTTTTCCCAGCCGCGGGGAATGATGCGGACCTGTCCGGTTCGGACCGCTTCCATGGCCGGTTCGGCCAGGGGTTTGGTCTTGACGAACCACTGCTTCGAGCGGAAAGGCTCGATAACGGTCTTGCACCGGTAGCAGTGGCCCACGCTCATGGCGTGGGCTTCCGTCCGCACCAGAACCCCGGAGGCTTCCAGGGTGTGCAGCAGGTTCTTCCGGCACTCGTAGCGGTCCTGGCCGGCAAAAGGCCCGGCCTCCACCGACATGGTCCCGTCCTCCTTCATCACCGAAACCGAGGGAAGGTTGTGACGGAGGCCCATTTCGAAGTCATTGGGATCATGGGCCGGGGTTACCTTGACCGCGCCGGAACCAAAGGTTCGGTCCACGTAGGCGTCCGCGATCACCGGAATTTCCCGGCCGATCACCGGAAGGATGAGCTTCCGGCCCACGAGATGCCGGTAACGCGTGTCTTCGGGATGCACCGCCACGGCTGTATCGCCCAGCATGGTTTCAGGCCGGGTGGTGGCCACGGTCACCTGGCCCGAAGCGTCCTTGAGGGGATAATTCAGGTGATAGAGGTTCCCCCTGGTTTCCTCGTGTTCCACTTCCAGATCACTGAGCGCCGTGTGGCAGCGCGGGCACCAATTGATGATGTAATCCCCGCGGTAAATGAGCCCCTCCTCGTAGAGCCGGACAAAGACCTCCTTGACCGCCTCGGAGAGACCTTCGTCCAGGGTGAACCGCTGGCGCTCCCAGTCGCAGGAACAGCCGAGCCTCTGGAGCTGGCTCAGGATCTGGCCGCCGGAATGCTCCTTCCATTTCCAGACCCGGGCCACGAAAGGCTCGCGACCGAGGTCGTGGCGGTTCAGTCCTTCCTTGGCAATCTCCCGTTCCACCACGTTCTGGGTCGCGATACCCGCATGGTCCATGCCGGGCATCCAGAGGGTGTTGTGTGCGGACATCCGCTTCCACCGGATGAGAACATCCTGAAGCGTGTTGTTCAGCGCATGACCCATGTGAAGAACGCCCGTGACGTTGGGCGGGGGGATGACGATGGAGTAGGCCGGACGGTCGCTCCGGTCCAGGGCGTGAAAGTAGCCCCTTTCCTTCCAGAGCGCGTACCACTTCTCCTCGATGCCTTCAGGGTTATAAGACTTTTCCATATGGTGTGTTTTCCGGAATCCCTGCTTTGTCAGAGGTCACAGACAAAGCTGCGGGTTCCATGCCCCTCATCCGAATCGTTGGTTTGGTCGCAGGCTTCAGCCGGTGCGGATCTTCTCGATGATTTTGGAGATCAGGCTGTCGGCAAGGCCGGGAAGGGTTTCCTGTGAAACGGCCGCAATCTTTTCGTTTACAGCCGAAGTCACGGCCTCCTTGACCGTGTCCCGCATCAGCCGTTCCGTGGCCTGGGGAATGACATCCCAGAGAATGCTCTCCACAGAGGAGGTGAAGGCCGGGACGAGCCGGTTTTCTATGGTGCTGGCGATACTTTCCCGGAGCGTGGTTTCAAATCTTTCCAGACGAGCTGCGATCAGACGATCCACATCGAGACCGGAAGAGACCCGTTCGGATATGGCCCGCTCGAGGGCTTCCTGGATGGACGACGGGTCCGGAAGAAGGCTATCCAACCGCCGGGCCACGAGTTCCTCGACCGTCTTCCGGTCCGGGAGAGGTTCTTCCTCGAAAGCCGTCTCCTGCTGGTCTGAATCCAGGCGGGAGAAGTCCTCAGGCACGGTAGCGGGCGCGGTCGCCACAGGTTCTTCCGTTTCCTCGACCTCCAGCGGGGCTGGCTCTGCGGGCTGCTCCGGAAGGCGCGCTTCAGCCTGTGGTTCCTCGCGAGCTGTTTCCATCGCCGAATCGAATCCTTCAGTCGTCGCCTCGGCCTCTGGAGGCTCCTCCACGGTTGGTTCAGGTTCGACCGGGGCCGGCGAGAGCTCCTCGGGTTCCGGAAGGCTTGTCTCCTCCATCCGGGGCTCCGGGGCAGGGGATTCTTCAGGCTGGGGCTCTTCAGGAGGAAATTCTTCCATCACGGGTTCAAAGGACGGCGTTTTCTCTCCCGTAGGCCCGGTAAATGTAAATGCGGCAACCGGTGTTTCGACTGCCGGAGTCGATTCCGCCTCCTCCTCGACCTGGTCCGAAACAGCGATCTCTTCGATGTCCCAAAGGTCTTCTTCGTCAAAGTCCTCGCCTGACACCACGAGTGTCTCCTCGTCCTGTCCCGCCGTGGCGCCGGCAGGCTCGGATGCGCCCGCTTCACGGCTCTCGGCCAGAGGGCTTTCGGACTCTTCGGCAGGCTGGGCTTCGGGCACGTCCTCCTCGTACAGGGCATGATCCGGTCCGAGGACTTCCGCCTCCTGCACGACGCCTTCCGTATCCAGTTTCATTTGCGGCGCCGGCTCTCCCCATACGGGTTCAAGGGGCGTCCGCTCAGGGCCGACCGGGGTCACCGCTTCTTCCTCGCTCAGTACCTCGATGACTTCTTCAGGCTGTTGACGGACCGCATCGATCTTTCCGAGGAGGTCCGAGGAGTCGAAGGGTTTGATGATAAATTCTTCCGCACCTGCGCGACGGGCCCGGTTTTCGTCAAAGGCTTCAAAGGCCCCGGCCAGAAGGATGACCGGTATGGAACGGGTTCCAGGGTCGTCCTTGATCCGTTCGCAGAGTTCATATCCGTTCATGCGGGGCATATCAATATCTGCCAGAACCACGTCCGGCCGGTAGCGCCGCAGACTCTCCAGGGCTTCGAGGCCGTCGCTTACGGAATCCACCTGCACATCCTCGTCTGACAGAATGAGCTCGACGACTTTCTGAATGGTGATGCTGTCGTCGGCAAGAAGTACCCTGTAGGCCATAAAAGTATCCTTTATTAAGGAGTTACGGGATTCTGCGAATTGTATCCGCACAGGGGGCAAAAGTCAAGCCGGACAAACAGGAAAACCCCTTGTGTCTCAAGGGAAATTCGGGTCGAGGGAAGCCTGCGCCACAAGGGCGTCCGGGGTTCTGTGAGATGCCCTGTTTGGCTATAATACGCGTCATCCCGGGGTGCGAGGCATACCGGGTGTTGAAGGCAGACGTCTTTTGAAACCATACCCCGGGGGTAGACATGCAGAAGGAAATCCAGACTGAAGTTCTCATCGTCGGTGCCGGGCCAGCGGGTTTGGCTGCGGCCATCTACACCGCGCGCGCCAACCGGAAGACCCTGGTTCTTAGCGGTAAGACGCGGTCGGCCCTTGAGCTGGCCCACAAAGTGGAAAATTATCCGGGTTTCAAATCCGTAAGCGGCAAGGAGCTTCTGGACCTCTTCGAGGGACAGGCCAAAGACCTTGGCGCAGAGGTCCTCAAGGGTGACGTGATTGAGTACGGACTCGGGTTCGACCCGAAGATGGTGACCACACGGAACGAAATCATCGTGGCGGACGCCGTGATCCTGGCCACCGGCCGGGGCGCGCAGAAGACCCAGATAGAGAACGAGGACCGGTTCATTGGTTCGGGGGTCTCTTACTGCGCCGTCTGCGACGGAGCCTTTTTCCGGGGGAAACGGGTCGTGGTTTACGGGAACGACCACGAGGCCATCGAGGATGCCCTCATGCTCCAGCAGCTTGGCTGCCAGGTTACGCTGATCTCCCATTGCAAAAAGGTCAAGTGCCCGGAGAGTCTGCGGGAGGCGGCGCGGACCAAGGGGATCACGATGCTTCCGGACACCCGGATCAAGTCGATTCTCGGCGAAACCACGGTGGAGCGGATCGTAATCGAAAGCGCGGAGGGCGGTGATTTCCTGGACACGGATGCGGTGTTCATCATCCAGCACGTGCCAAGCGGGAATCTTCTCAAGCGGGCTGGGGTTGAACTGAACCAGCGCGACTGCATCATGGTCAACCGGGAACAGGAAACGAATCTGCCGGGCGTATACGCCGCCGGGGATGTGACCTGCGGCGGACTCCAGGTGGCCACCTCCGTGGGTGAGGGCGTAATGGCGGCCCTCCAGGTGCTCAAGCTTCTGCGGCAGAAGAAGTCAGCAGCGTAGGACGGTTCCG
>QJVM01000065.1 GCA_003235715.1 Nitrospirota bacterium | reverse complement strand
TTCGCAGCCGGAGGCCACGAGGGACTGAC
Source organism: Nitrospirota bacterium (assembly GCA_003235715.1). Classification (GTDB taxonomy): domain Bacteria; phylum Nitrospirota; class Thermodesulfovibrionia; order SZUA-242; family SZUA-242; genus SZUA-242. Next base: position 4,714 of record QJVM01000065.1, on the reverse strand, counting down.
CTGCACCGGATGTCATGACATCCACGCAGCCAAGGACTCCATTATCTTTGCCGTGGAGGCAAACAAGGCCGCCCTTGGCAAGAACCGGAAACCTTTCACAGGAGTCACGGCTTTGTGTCTGGGCTGTCATGCCGAGCCGGAAAACGGGGGTATGGGAATCAAGCCTATCTCCCAGCACACAACCCATCCCTTTGGCGATGAACCCAACGCCCGGATCGCACGGGTGCCCCGGGCTCTTCTTCGGGATGGGAAAATGGACTGCGTGAGCTGCCATGACCCCCACCCCTCCAACCCGAACTACAAGTATCTCCGGGTGGACACCAAGGGAGGCGGTGAAATGCAAGGGTTTTGTGCCATGTGTCACCCGGCCAAGGCCGACGCCGCGATTGCCAAAAAGGCAACCAAAACCTCGGAGATCTTCACCAGCATGGATGAGAGCAAGGGAGCCACAACCGTATCCATCAACGATCTGACCTCGCCAAGTCAGCTTTCCGGAGGTGCCGAGGCACCGGCCGCCGCACCGGCGCCTGCATCGGCAGCGCCCAAGAAATAATCGTTCCATACACGGGAGGCCCTGCGGGGCAGGAAGCGGGGCCGGAGAACCTGAAGCAGGGCCGACGATTCGTCGGCCCTATTTCTTTCTGGAACAGTCCATAATAGGTGCAGGCCGCAGGGCCCGGGAAAAGAAACTGCCCTGCGGACCACCGGCCCGCAGGGCAGTTCACAACCTACTCGAAAGAAGCTCTCAGGTTGACTTCGAAACCTTCCCCGAACGGATGCAGCGTGTACAGGCGTATACCCGTCGGGTCGTTCCGTTCCCAACAGGCACACGGACTCTCTGGATATTGGGTTGGAATACCCTCTTGCTCTTGTTGTTCGCATGGCTCACGTGGTTTCCAACCATGCGGGTCTTTCCACAAACGCTGCATGCTGCCATTGTTGTCTGACTCCTCCTCGCTTCCAAAGCAATGCGCTAAACGATCAGGCGCGTCGTTGATATTGAAAGGTCGATATGATAACATTGGCGGATTGGTTTTACAAGAACCTGAAAGAACTTGCGTCGGTTGCAGGCAGAAGCGGCCGAAGCGTGAATTGCTCCGAATCTCCAGACGGGGTTCGGAGATTTGCCCGGATGAGTCCGGCAACCTCGGCGGCCGCGGGGTTTATATCTGCAAGCATTCTATTTGCGCGGAAAGGGGCCTTCGGCCCCCGGCCCTTAGTCGGGCCTTACGTACTCCGGTAACGCGTGACGCTGCCAACGGTCTTCGCGAGACCGTAGTTGGGCTTTTAAGTAAATTCAGAGGGAGTGAATGACAAAGATTAGGGTCCATGAACTCGCCAAGAAACTGGCGATCGACAACAAGAGCATCATCAACGCTCTTGAATCTATCGGTGTAAAGGGAAAATCCCATTCCTCCAGTCTTGAAGACCATCTTGTCCAGAAGATAAAGCGGGTCCTTCTGGGGTACAAGGTTGAACCGGAGCCCCCCCCGGCGGCCAAGACCGTCCGAAAAAAGGTTTCCAAGGCGGCAGCAGCGGCGGTAGAGCCTCAGGCCGAGGAAGTCCTGCAACCCACCAAGATCACCCGGCGCGCCAAAGCCGAAGTGGAAGCTCCGGGCGCAGAAGCCGTGGAGGGCCAGGCCGAAGCGGTCATGGAACCGGCTGCGGAATCGCCTCCGGAAACTCCACCCGAAGGGATTCAGGTTGCCGAAACTCCTGAGGAAAAGAAGCCGGAAGCGGCACCGAAGAAGGCCGCCAAACACCATAGAAAATCGGAAAAGAGGGTTGTGATAAATCTGGCAGAAATGCAGGCCGCGGCATCGCGGATGGATTCGGAGACCCCGGCGTCCCTTGAGGATCTTCCAAAGATTCAGGAGTCCCTGAAAAAGGGAGGCGTGGATCTGGAAGCCCTACGGCTGGAGCGGGAATCCGGCAGTGACGAGGATCCGGAGAAGGTCCGAGACAAACTTACCAAGGAAGTCTCCAAGGAGAAACTCCAGAAGTTCAAGGGCAAAACCTTTCAGACCCTGGACCAGGTACAGAGCGCAGCGTCAGCAGCCCAAACGGTGCACCCGGCTCTTGCCCGGGTAAGGGGTCGGCGGCGACCCGTCAAAGGCAGAAAAGGGGCTCCGGTCCCCGTGGGGCGGGCCACGAAGCCCGGCGGGCCCGAAGTCACCACAGTGCCCCGACGCAAGGATATCAAGTTCCGGGAAGGAACCACGGTCAAGGAGTTCGCCGAATTGATCGGCCAGAAGGTGACCGAAGTCATCAAGAAACTCATGGCCCTTGGAATGATGGCCACGGTAAACCAGCCGCTGGAATCGGATGCCGCACAACTGGTGGCCGAGGGATTCGGCCTGAATCTGGAAACAGTGGAAGTCGAAAGTGAGGAATCCATCTTGGAAGACGTGGTGGACGACGAGGGTTCCCTTGAACCCCGGGCTCCTGTCGTCACTGTCATGGGGCATGTCGACCATGGGAAGACGTCTCTCCTGGATGCCATCCGGAAGACCCGGGTTACGGAAGGTGAAGCCGGGGGCATTACGCAGCACATCGGGGCCTACCGGGTGCGTCTCAAGGAACGGGATATTACGTTCCTCGATACGCCGGGTCATGCGGCCTTTACGGCCATGCGGGCACGCGGCGCGAAAGTCACCGACGTGGTCATTCTCGTGGTGGCGGCAGATGACGGGGTGATGCCCCAGACCATCGAAGCCATCGATCATGCCAAGGCCGCCGAGGTGCCCATCGTGGTCGCCGTCAACAAGATGGACAAGCCGGAAGCCAACCCGGACCGGGTCAAGGCCGAACTGGCGGAACGGGGCCTGACGCCGGAGGAGTGGGGGGGCCAAACCATTTTCTGCGAGGTGTCGGCAAAAAAGAATACCGGCATCGAACACCTTCTTGAAATGCTGCTCCTGCAGGCCGATGTCCTCGAACTTCGAGCCAACCCTCAGCGGATGGCCAGAGGAGCCGTGATCGAAGCGCGGCTGGACCGGGGACGCGGTCCGGTGGCCACGATGCTCGTTCAAACCGGCACCATGAAGACGGGCGACATCATCCTGAGCGGAACGATTCACGGAAAGGTTCGAACGCTGAACGACGAGAACGGAAAACGCATAGAAGAGGCCGGCCCTTCGGTTCCGGTGGAAGTGGTCGGACTTTCGGGGGTTCCGGCCGCCGGCGATGCCTTCGTGGTTCTCGAAGACGAGCGCAAGGCCCGTCAGATAGCCCTTGCGCGGGAGGAAAAGGCCCGAAGTCAGGAGATGGCGAGCCGGCCCAGACTCTCCCTCGAGGAACTCCACCAGCTTATCGCCCAGGGGGAGGTGAAGGACCTGAACCTTCTGGTGAAGGGAGACGTTCAGGGGTCGGTCGAGGCGGTGAGAGACTCCTTGCTCAAGATTGCCCATCCGGAAGTGAAGGTGAACGTCATTCACGCTTCGGCCGGAGGCATCACCGAGCGGGACGTCATGCTGGCCGCGGCCTCCAACGCCATTATCATTGGATTCAACGTGCGACCCGAATCGAAGGCTCGCCAAATGGCCGAGAGCGATGGAATCGACATCCGCCTGTATAACGTCATCTACAAGGCGGTGGATGATGTGAAACTGGCCATGGAGGGCATGCTGGCTCCCACGCTGACCGAGAAGATCCTCGGGCGGGCCGAGGTCCGACAGACTTTTCACGTATCCCGCATCGGAACGATCGCCGGATGTTACGTCCTGGAAGGCACCATCACGCGGAGCGCAACTGGGGTCCGGGTCATTCGTGACAACGTAGTCATCTACGACGGCCGGATCGGCTCCCTGAAGCGATTCCAGGACGATATCAAGGAAGTCGCCACAGGCTATGAGTGCGGAATGACGATCGAGAACTTCAACGACATCAAGGTCGGGGATATTCTTGAAGACTATGCCGTCGAGTCTGTCGCGACCAAACTCGAGGCATAATTCCGGGACCATCCGGCCGAGACGGACGACTCACGTCGTCTCACAGGAGCCCCGGCGGGCTGAAGGGGCGCAGGGGTTTTCCGAGATTCATCCATGATCGTCGGTCTGCTCTCCATGGAGATCCATATCCCGGAATCCGGGTCCCTCAAATCCAAACGGTTCGTGCTGAAGAGCATCAAGGACCGGGTTCATAACCGCTTTAATGTCTCGATTGCAGAGGTCTGGCAGAGAACTGAGATGGCGGCAGCCGTTGTCTCTAATGACGCCGCTCATGCCCACAGCGTTCTGGAGAAGGTCGTCGCCCTCGTTCAGGAATCTCCGGACGCAGAACTGCTGGATTACCGGATCGAAATGCTCTGATCTCCGAAAGGGGATGTCCTCGGTCAAGGCTAAGGACCGGAAAAGGGGAGTTCCCGTCGGCTTGGAAAGGGCAAGCCGTCAGAAGAGTTCGGCGCCACCCGGACCATGCTCCTTGGGCCGACGAGTAAAATCCATGGGCCGGAAACGGAGCCTCACAAAAGAAGAGAAAGTCATAACCCTCTCGAGTGCGGCCCAACCCCGGAGTGGTACCGAAAGAACGTACAGGTATTCACCGAAACCGGTCCGTGGAGAGATGTTTCGTAATCTGCGGTTCCTTGCATCACGAGAGTAAGAAAAGGAGAGACCATGGGACTCCTCGTTGTTGGATCCATCGCCTTTGATTCGGTCAAAACCCCCTTCGGGCACGCGGAGGACGTTCTTGGAGGATCCGCCACTTATTTCTC
>QJVM01000055.1 GCA_003235715.1 Nitrospirota bacterium | reverse complement strand
AGGCCATGTCGAAGATCCGAATGGCATCAATGGTCCTGAAGACCAGCGCAACGAGCAGCACAGGACGAAGGAGTGGAAGCGTAACCCGGAAGAAGCGGTAAAGAGCGCCGGCCCGGTCAATACGGGCCTGCTGAAGGACCTCAGGGTGAATGGTCTGAAGGCCGGCCAGAAGAAGGATGCATACAAAGGGGGTCGTCTTCCAGACATCGGCCAGGACCAGAGCCCCGAAGGCCGAAACCGGGGTGCCAAGCCAGTTCACCGGGTCGGGCGATCCGGTCAAGTTCCGGACGAGGGCGTTTGCCAGACCGTAGTCATAATTGTATATAAGCTCCCATATCCGACCCGATATCACAGCCGGAATCGCCCACGGGATGAGAACCGTGGCTCGGAGCAGGGTCCGGAACCGGCTCGGAGTATCGATCACCAGGGCCAGGGCAAGACCGAGCCCGATCTCAAGCGGCACGGACACAAGGATGAACAAAAGCGTAAAGCGGACAGAGTCCCGAAATCCGGCATCCTGCGCAAGGTTCACATAGTTTTCAAGAAAGACAAAACGCGATTCGAGAAACGTGGTCTCCCGAAACAGGCTGGACCTCATCGTACCCGCAACAGGCAAAAGTATGTAGACCACAAGAAACAGGGCAAGGGGAATCAACCAGGGAAGGAGCCGCCTCAGGTCACCCCCTGACGCCGCCGTCCGGTCTTTCCGGCCCGGGTCACTCCCCACGGTATCGCTTGACCAGCTGGGCCATGTCCTCGTCCGCCCGCCGCAGGGCCTCTTCCGGTGAAGCCTGACCGGCAAGTGCGCCGTTGATTCGGGACTGGAGCGCCTCGGAAAGCTGCGTGTAATACGGCACGAGCGGCCGGGGAACGGCGTGATTCATGATCTCCCGAAGCGGCTCCAGACGCGGATACTGTTCAAGCAATCCCGCGTCCTGGTAGACATCCCTCCGCGCGGAATTCCACCCGAGTTCCGTCACCATTCGTTTCTGCGTCTCCAGGGAGGTGACAAACTTGATAAAGTTCCACCCCGCTTCTTTCCGGTCTGAAGTTGTGGATATCCCGATGTGCCAGCCTCCGAGCGTCGCCGCAGATTCGCCCTTTTCAAAATGCGGAAGCGGGGCGATACCGACCTTTCCCCGAACCGGGGATTCCGGGGCATTGTGCAGCGCCCAGGCATAAGGCCAGTTCCGCTCGAAAAGTGCGAGTCCGTTCTGGAAATGGGCGCGCACCTCCTCCTCTTTCATCTCGGTAAACGTGTTGGGAGGCGACACCCGCCATTCATAAATGAGGTCGTGCATGAACTGGAGGGCTTCCCTGTTTTTGGGCGTATCCACCTGAATCCCCCCGTCGGTCGTGTCAAAGCCGCCACCATTGGAGGCGGCCACCTCGAGGAAGTTGCAGACCAAACCCTCGTAACGGGCCCCTTGCCAGACGTATCCCCAAAAACCCGTCTCGGTCTTTCGCATCTCGCCCTGTATCCGTCCGGACATCGCGACAAGCTCTTCCCACGTCCGGGGCGGTGCACCGTATCCGAAACGTTCCAGGAGGTCACGACGGTAATACAAGAGACCGGCATCGACATTCACGGGAAGGGCCAGGAGTTGTGCGTCCTGACGGTCGGCCAGTTCAATCACGCGTTTGAAGAAGAATCCGGCATGGTAGTCGTCCTTCTGTACGAACTCATCAAGGGAATGAAGCCATCCCGAGGCCGCAAACTGGCCAAGCCAGGCCACGTCCATGAGAAAAACGTCCGGGTCGGCCTGCCCTGACCGAAGCGGCACCACCAGTCCTTGCCGGCGCTGGTCCGTATCCGCCGGTTGCCGGATGATTCGCACCGGAAGGGCCGAGTCCTTTTCAAACTCTTTTACAAGCGTTTCCCAGAAGGCCACCTCGTTGGGCGCACCGCCCACGGCAAAGGTCAGCTCGGATTCGGGACCTGAGCCCCCGCAACCCGCAAGCAGAACGATCAGGAATGAGGCGGTAACGGCGGATATCCTTTCGAACATCTGGAATCGGGATGTCATTCTCTGCTCCCAGTCGTAATAGCCTGCAATGGCCTCCCCCCCATCTTACACAAATCCCATTCCCATGTTGAGACCAAAATCGGATGGCCACTGGTTCACGGACTGCGGTAAGTCAGGGTCCCTTGAACCCAGTCTTCTATGCGTAGGGCCCTGTAGCGAAAAATCTGCTCGAGCTGTTTGCGGATCAGAATACGGTGCAATGGGAATGCGAGCCTGGGGAGAATGTAATCGACCTGATCCGTCATCAAGGTACCACAGTCCACAGACTTGAAGAGGTGGCAGTGCTCCCAGGAGGCATACGGCCCCTTGATCTGGATGTCCGTAAACTCTGCAGGCGGATGATAGTTAATGATCCGGCTCTTCCAGGGAAAGCGGAGACCCAGCCAGCGTATCGTGTAATCGAATTCCGTGCCTTCAGCCGTTTCCGAGCGGTCCGGGTCCAACATTCTGAAATCGAGCCAGGGGGGTGTAATCGTAAGAAGGTTCCGGGGGTCCTCGAAGAAGCGAAATGCCTCCTCAGGAGTAATGCCCTCCAGGACAAGGGTCGAAAACAACTGGTAGGCCTTCCACGAGGTAGGGTAAATGAAGAATGAAAAGCCTGATAGGCGAGGTGACATAAGAAGAAGGGTATAGCAGAAAGGCCGGGTCACAGCCCGGCCTTTTCATCTTAAAGCTTATCGAGGTTTCTATCCCCAGAACTGGTCCGCCATCTGGGACATGTCCACGCATTTCTTCTTTTCGTCTTCGCTGAGATCGGCCTTCTTCTTGATCTTGCCCTTTATGGCATCGATGGGGCATGCGTATTCGTTTCCTTCCTTGTCCTTCAGATACACCATCTGTGCGTAGTCTGCCATGTCTCTCCACCTCCTTTAATGGATTCCTATTCGTCTAAGGTCTTTATAGCACGTTTTGCAAACAAGGCAAGGCTGTTCCCGTAGAACCCGAGGGTCGGATCTTCGCGGGACGGTGCAAAAGGGGGGTGTATACTTTGAGGGAGAAGCGCTGGCCTTGGTTGGCCTGGGAGAGGAAGAAGAGGGTAAATATCGTGAGGGGCGTGAGAAGGTCGTCGGCCAAGTGAAATACATATAATGGAAATTCTTGATTTACACCGCAGGTTCCGGAGAAAACATTACCTCAGCCTGCTTGCGGCATGGAGTTTGCTTATGGCTTCCTTCCTGGTATCGGCCGGATGTTCCCTGCTCGGAATCCGTACTGCGGAAGAACCCGAGTACACGGTCCTCATGGCCGAGGGAAATATGGAATTGCGGCAGTATCCCGGTCTTGTGGTGGCCCGGACGTTCATGCGCGGGACCTACGAGGAGACGGCCAACAATTCCTTCAGGGTCCTCGCCGGATACATCTTCGGCAAGAACAAGGCGACGGACGACGAGGGGCCCCAGGCCTCCACAAAGATTCCCATGACCGCGCCCGTTCTGCAGGAGAAAACGGACGAAGGCTGGCAGATGTCCTTCGTAATGCCCTCAGAGAAAAGGCTGGATTCCCTGCCTGAACCTCTGGATGATCGGGTGAATCTGGCCGACCTTCCGGGCTTCCGGATCGCGGCCATCCGATACACCGGGTTCACATCGGAACAGAAGATTAACGCCAAGGCTCAGGAACTGGAAGCATGGCTTGGGGCAAAGGGAATCAAGACTGCAGGCAAGCCGATCTCAGCGCGTTATGACCCGCCATGGACCCTGCCGTTCCTCCGAAGAAATGAGGTGCTCATCGTTACCGAGGATGATTGAAACGAGGAAACCAGGCCGGCAGTATATGAGGTCCTATGTATCTTCATACCAATAGAACTGTTTGACAGGGCCATCGTCATATGAACGGACAGTCCGAGGCAGGCTTCTTAGGACTAACCCGCCTACAACCATACCTCACACTGTTGCTCTCCCAAAGCATAAGGCGTGTTGTCCTTGTCTCGACGGCTTGAGGGGGCATGTTGGCCCTTCACCGGGCACAGGGCAGGCCTACAGAAACAAAGGCGGCGGGAAGAATTCCCGCCGCCTTTGTTTCTAACGTTGCGTCAGTCAGAAATTATTTCTTGTGGCACTTGCCGCAGTTTTCTTCGGACTGGGCGAAAGCCGTGGTGCCGTCGTGGCAGGTGCCGCAGAACTTGCCAGCTTCATGCGGGGCCGTGATCTTGGTCGAGCCTTTCTTCATCTGGAAGACCTTCGGGTGGCAGTCGTTGCACTTCTTTACCGAGTGGACCTTGCCATCAAAGGTCACCTTGCCGGCGTCGCCACCGGCAAACTCTACGGTCTTGCCCGGCGGGACGGCCATGGCGCTCACAGCAAAGGCGGCGATCATCACGAGGGTCAGGACTACAGTCAGCTTCTTCATCAGTTGTTCCTCCTTCGGGGTATGGGTATTAGGAAACCGTTCCTGTCACTACGCTACCAAACACGTGTGTGCAGGCTGTGAGGAAACTATGAAAAATTATGAAGAGGGCCCCGGAAAGGACAGGATGAAGCGGGTCCCCTCCCCAAGGGAACTCTCCACCCTCACCTCCCCCCCATGGGCCTCGACCAGTTCCCGCACAATAGTCAGCCCCAGTCCAAGCCCCCCTTTGGCTCCCCGGTAGAACCTCTCGAAAACATAGGGCAAATCCTCTTGCCGGATACCCGTCCCGGTATCCTCGCATATGAGGTCCACCCCTTCTCCCTGGCTGGTGGCCCGGACCACCACCGTCCCCCCGATGTCGGACGCTCTCATTGCATTGCTGAGGAGATTTACGAGCATCTGGCTCAACTTATCGGGGTCGGCCTCGAGGGCCAGCCCGGGCGGGCAGTCCAGGGTCAGGGTCACCCCCTTGTCCTGAAACCCCCGCCGGTACCGATCAACTATGTTCTCCAAAAAATCCTTGAGCTGGATCTGCTGCTTCTGCAGATGGAGCCCGCTCGCCTCAGCCTGGGAAAGGTCCTCGATAGCGTCCAGGATTTTCTTCAGGCGGCCGACCTCCGTATGAAGAGACTGGAGCGATTCCTTCTCAACAGGAATGAGGCCGTCCAGCATTCCCTCCAGTTCACCCCGAATGGCACTGATGGGCGTTCTGAGTTCGTGCGCAATGTTGGAGGTCAATTTCTTTCTCAAGCTTTCCTGGGTGAGGAGGTTCGCGGCCATCTGGTTGAAGGTGGCTGAAAGAGTTCCCAATTCGTCATGACTGGTTCGCCGAACCCGGCTCTCGAGGTTGCCCTCGGAGATCCGCCCGGCCGCCTGTATGAGTTCACCGATAGGGCGCGTCAGTTTCCTCGAAAACACAATACTCAGAAGAAGGGCAATTCCGCCCATGACCACAACGGAAAGGAGAAGAAAGGTATTCGAGCGCCGGATAAATACCGCTTCCTTGGCCGGCGGCAGGATTCGCACCTCGAGCCGCCCGAATTCGTCTCCGGCTATGGCCAGGGGATAGGAACTGTACGCGCCTTCGGCATTCTGAACGCGCTGATTATAGAAGGCCAGCACACGCTCCTTCACCGGTGGGGAAAGCGAATTGAAGGCCGCCTCGGTGTCTGAAATGAGAACATCCCCGTGGCCGTGGATACGGATATCCAGACCCATCATGGCCGCCCAGACGATGGTGCCGATGATGTCCTGAGAATCCCAGCCGCTGTGCCTTGAGTAGGAACTTTCAAGAGAGGCCACCAGCCAGAGAATGCGGTCTTCGATTTCGCTCTGGAGATGAACGCGAAAATCCCGAACCATGAACTCCCGGAGAAAGAAGGCCCCCGAAAGCCCGATAGCCACGACCAGGACAAGGACAAAGAGGAATTTGGTCCAGAGCCGCCTACGCATCGGGCCGGGCGGCGAAACGGTAACCCACACCGTAAACAGTCTGGATATACGTGGGATGCTTCGTGTCTTCCTCTATCTTCTGTCGGATGTTCTTGATATGGGCATCAATGCTCCGCTCATACCCTTCAAACTGGTACCCGAGGGCCTTGTCCACCAGCTGTTCACGGGTAAAGACCTGCCCCTGATGGGATGCAAGGACCTGGAGCAGCTTGAACTCGGTGCTGGTGAGCTTCACCGCGTGTCCCTCCCGCACCACGGCGTGGGCCTGCCCGTCAATCACCAGACTTCCCTGATTGAAGCTGATAGGTTTCTGCACATCCAGGCCCGAGCGGGCCCCTCTTTTCAGTACCGCTTTCACCCGGTATATCAGCTCCCGGGGACTGAACGGCTTGACCACATAGTCATCCGCCCCAAGAGCAAACCCTGCGACACGCTCCTGCTCGGAGTATTTTGAAGTGACCATAATGACCGGAAGGTCTTCCATTTCCTTGAGTCCCTGGCAGACCTCCTCTCCGCTCAGATCGGGAAGCATTAGGTCCAGAATGACCGCCAGAGGCCGTTCGCGTTCAGCCAGGGCGAGCGCTTCCTTCCCGCTCTCGGTATGAAGAACCCGGTAGCCGGCTTCCTGAAGGTAGACCTTGATGACGTTGGCTATTTTCTTGTCGTCTTCAACAATGAGGATTGGGTGCAGCATGCATTCCCCCTGCAGTACAGGCCCTCTTATTACGACAGAGGGAATCCGCCTTGTCAATCCGAAGAGCCGGCCGGTTTCGGCCAAATGCGAAGGGGAAAAAGAGGGCAAGCCGCCATTTCAGGGGTTGTCCTCACAACATACGAATTTGGAGAACCGCAGAGGCCGAGGCTGGGGCGCACCGAACATACACGGCAACCGCCGGAAAGAATCGAGTCCGACCGGGAAGGTTCAGTCGTCAGCCTCTGCGGAGTCTTTCTCCAAAGCCCATGAACTCGACGAGCCGCGTCCGGTCATAGTGCACACTGTTGAAGAACTTGCATTTCGTGCAGTCATTCATCTTAAGGGCAAACACGCCTTCCACCTTGCTCCCGCAAAGCGTCCCGGCCACCTCTGCGCATCGGTGACCGTGATCCGGCCAGGCCGGGCACACTCCGAAGTCCTTCTCGTGGAGTCCGCCCTGTTCACATCCGCAATTCATGAATTCCCAACAGTTCATTCCGATCGCCTCCTTTCCTGAAAGGTTCTTGAGAAAACCTGATTTATCAACGCTGAAAAGGCTCCTCTGCACAGCGTCGTTTCAGATAAAACGGCCGAGCCTGCCAGTGTTCCAACCTCCGGCAGCTCGGCCGTCTCTTAAAGACCCGCCGCTTTCCGTCCCCTTTTCACAAAGGGTTTGGCCTTGTCGTGGTTCGGCTCTTGTGTCTTTCTGTTCTTTCGGTTTCTCCTTCGCCTTGTCCCAGTGTCACGCATCAGGGCCACCCTGTCAACTTGATTTTCCAGTTCCCAGGTAGCATCGTCTGAGGACTTTAACAGGCGCCGGTCTGTTACACGTCAGCCAGAATCCGCTCGAGGCGATCGAGGTCGTTTACCACCTTCCACTGCCCGCCTCCGGCCTCCACCCGTTCGCGCCAGGCATCCAGCCGAGACAGGTATTCCCGGGGATCAATATTGTCGCTCCGCAGCTTGGTGACGTTAAGCGCAATCACCTTGAAGCCCGACAACGGGATATCAAAATTCCGCACCTGCCCCTTGTCCAGATCCTCTTCCAGATCAGAGAAGATGAGAACATACTTGGACCCGGAACGGGTTTCGTTCAGAAATTCCACGGCCTGCAGAAGACCGCCGGTAATATCCGTATGGGCGCTTCCCTTTACGGACCGGGCGAAATCTTCCACTGCAGTGCCGAAATTTCTCTTCTGGTTGTTGGTCACGGAGGGTCGACCGTCAAAGGTGACCTTCGCGACGATGTCCTTTTCACTGAAGCTTCCGCTGTCAATCCGGGCGACGGCAAGGGAGTCGCCGGGCTGCAGGGTGCCCAGCATGTAATTCACGATGGCCCTTGCCTTGTTCATCTCCTGGGCATAGGTTCCCGAGGTATCGACCAGAAGATAGATGCCTGTCGCGTGTGTTGATGAGTCGGCGCAACCGCCAAGAACGCCAAGCAGGACCAAGACCAGAAGAAGGAGACGGTTCTTCATTCGGAAATCACCTCCTCTTCAGTCATGGCGGGCCGGGGCGCAAAGGAGGCCTCAGAGCTCGACCCTTGGCTGCTGACTGTGCCCCCATGACCTCCCCCCTTTCGGGATGAGGGGATGGATATCGATGGCCGGCCCTTCTTTCCCACAACCCCTTCCAGCCAGAGGGAGGGAAAGATGAACAGGTCATAAAGAGCCGTTGTCAACGACCCCAGGTAATAGGCGGTGGTGCCCAGAAACCTGAGATAGAAGGCCGTTACCCGAAGCAGGCCCGCTGTGGCTACCCCTGCAACGGTCCGTGAAGCGTGGATGAAGGACTCCAGCGGAATGGCCACAAAGGTAAGGGCAAAGGGCAGGATAAACCCCATCACCATCTGGCCCACCGTGGGGATCAGGCTCGGGGTCACATCGCCCGGCTGGGACCCCGCCAGCGACTGCCGCAGGGCCTGGATATCGGCTGCGATCCGGTCCCGCATGAAGGCCAGGGACGATTCTATCCCTGCCAGAATGAACAGGATCGAGAAGGCAATCCACATCATCCTCCGCCTCACCCGGTCGTCAAGACTGCCAATGAGCGGAAATAGACGCGTAATCCTCAGACATTCCATCAGGAACAACCCCATGGCCGCCTCGACCAGAATAATAACGAGCGCAGCCACATCCGAGGTCTTGAAGTGACCGATATAGCTCCCGCCCCCGACCATTTCCGACATGGGCAGGGCAATCAGGTTAAAGTTGATCATCGCGCCGCCAATGGCGATGGCGAGGACTGTTCCCGCCGTCACAAACTGAGTCATCGATGAAGAAGAAAGCTTCCGTACGGCCCGGTCGCTTCCGTTGCGGATATCTTCGTAGGTGGCCATCAGTCCGTCGATGAGCCGCGCTCGGGATTGCATTTCCGGAACGCTTTTGTCCATCTCGTCGAGCCGGGAAAGAATAGCCCTCCAGTAGGGAAGCATATTCGCGAGGATCCGATGCCGCTTTCCCGTCTCGGCCCGGTATTCTTCCGTAACCTTCTTTTCCTGGGCCACCAGCGTCCGGTGGATGTCTCCCAGAATCGAAGCGACCAGCGTGTTGTCCTGGTCCGGGATCTTGGCAACCGCCTTCACCGCACTCGCCCATGTCGGAGGGGTCGGCGGGACGTGGCTGGTGGCATTGAAATCCTCTTCGATACGGGTGATCTGTTCTGAAACCGTGCGCTGGATCGACGGGTAGTTCTGGAGACTGCGGTCCACATGCGCCGATATCCGATGAAACTCCCGCTCGAGCTGACGCTCGGCCTCGGCCTCCCCCGCCGCCAGAAGAACCTCCCGGTTCCGGGCAATGAGCCGCTTCTCAGCCAGCCCCACTGAGGAGGCTGCCAACCGCATGGCATTTCTGACCACCATGCTCCCGGCCCGGATGACTTCGTGGGCCCTTTCCCGGGCAAGGTACAGGCCCACCATAAGGACCGCCCACAGGATCAGGTACGACAGGTATGGAGAACCCGGAATCGCGTTTGACATGAAATCCGACATGGAAACCTCCTGTACTCGGACTCGGCCGGCCCAGGTGGGTCCGGTCGGGAAAAGAACGAGCCGCCAGAAGCGTCTCACTTCTGGCGGCCCGGCAGACCTATTACGCCTTCGGCGTAACTTAGTTCCGTTGCTCTGCGTCCCAGGGTTTCCCCTGGTTTGCTTTTGACAGAAGGAATAGCCCGAACCCGTTGTTCCGGGACATGGTCCATCCAGCCCGGCCGCGGGGTCCCCGGCTGACCCTTTGGTTACTGTTCCGTGGTCTCATTTATCGGCCACAGAAACAGAACCTTTAAAACGCAGGCCGACGCCTAAGATCTTGATTTAATACCAATAAATCTCATAACCCCAAGCCAGGGGATGCTGATTTTATCCCCGGGAGCACTCCTCACATGGAACGTGTTGCGTGGCTAATCCGGCGTTTTTCTGAAGTTATTTCAAAGGCCCTCCGATAAAGGGATAACAGCATGTTCATGGCGTCCAAAACAGACCGGGACCGTCCCCCTATCCCTGCGGCTGAATCGGCTTCAGGGAACCCACACCATTTCGTCCAGGATTTTGTTATGGAACTCTGGAGCAACGGGGTCGTGCTTGATATCAAGGGGCAACCCGACCCGCGTCTGGTGAACACGAGGCGGCAGGTGATCGGAAAAAAGGTCCAGCATGTGGTCCATCCTGAATTCGCCACCGTGCTCGCGCGGGGAAGCCGGCAGGCGGCCCAGGAGGGAAGCTCCAGTCGTGTCGAGTTTCAGCTCTCGGGCGATTCGGGTACTCACTACGAGTTGAAGTTTATGTTCGACGGCGAGGGGAAGATCCTCGTCTTTGTAAGAAACATCTCCGACCATAAGCATGAAAACAAGAAAGTCACCTACCTTGCCTATCACGATGTCCTGACAGATCTTCCGAACCGTTACCTGTTCAACGATCGGCTTCGGCACGCCATCGCACAGGCGGAGCGGGGGAAATATCAGTTGGCTATCTTGTTTCTCGACCTGGACAACTTCAAACAGGTCAACGACACCCTTGGACACAAGGCCGGCGACCATCTGCTTCAAGGGGTGGCCGAACGGCTCCGGGAAAGCATCCGACGGACCGATACGATTACTCGCCCGAAGTCCGAAGGGCCCGAATCCATCGTGGCCCGGCTGGGCGGTGATGAGTTCACGCTCCTGCTGGAGAAGATCAGCAATGTCCGTGATCCCGCCACCGTGGCCCGCCGAATCCTGAGCAGCCTCGCCGAACCTTTCACGCTGGGCAGTCACGAAGTCTTCGCGTCCGCCAGCATCGGCATCGCCGTATACCCCACGGACGGGAAGGACGTCGAGTCGCTCCTCAAGCACGCGGATGTCGCCATGTACCACGCCAAGGAAACCGGGCGAAACAACTACCAGTATTACTCCGAGTCCATGAACCGGTTTACCCTGGAACGGTTCGAGATTGAGAACAAGCTGCGCAAAGCGCTGGACAGCGATGAATTCATGCTTTTCTATCAGCCCCAGATCGAAATCCGAACCGGCAAGATGATCGGTGTGGAGGCGCTGATCCGCTGGCTTCAGCCGGACCTTGTACTTACGCGACCGAGCGAATTCATCCCTCTTGCGGAAGAAACGGGCCTCATCATTCCTATCGGGGAATGGGTCCTCAGGACCGCCTGCAACCAGAGCCGAATCTGGCAGAAGGCCGGCCTGCCGCGTATGCGGATGACGGTAAATGTGTCAGGCATACAGTTTCGTCAGGCTGACTTCCTGGATATGGTCTCGGATATCCTTCGAAGCACCGGAATGGACCCTCATTATCTGCAGCTGGAACTCACGGAAAGCACCATCATGAAGGATGTTGAGAGCACCGTGACCAAACTTCATACCCTTCAGGAAATGGGAATCAGGGTTTCCATCGATGATTTCGGAACCGGATATTCATCGCTGAATTACCTGAAGCGCTTTCCTCTTTCAACACTGAAGATCGATTACTCCTTCATCAAGGAAGTTTCCACCAATACCACCGATCAGTCCATCGTAAAAGCCATCGTGGACCTGGCCCGAAACTTTAACCTGGCGGTGGTCGCAGAAGGCGTGGAGACCCGCCCGCAGCTCGCCTTCCTGAGAGACCGGCACTGCCTGGGTATGCAGGGACATCTGGTCTGTCCTCCGGTAAGTTCTGTGGCCCTGGCCCGGTTTATCCTGGACAACGGCCATCTGAAAATCCTGAAACACTGATTCCCGTACGGCCAGGTTCCTTCGAAGAACCAATAATAAAGGGCCGGCTTACAAGCCGGCCCTACCCACATCTTTAACCGCCTCAAGAGCAGACCCTCTGGCCTGTCTGCCCCGGCTGGCCTACCAGCCCATCATGCCGCCTTTCATCATGTGTCGATGCTTCATGAACAGGGGAGCCTTGTCCTGGATCTTTTCCTGGAGGTCGGAGATTTCCGTCTCCAGTTTCTCGATATCCTCGTCCTTGGAATCTTCGTTCCTCAGAGCTTCCCTGTAATCAAACATCTTTGCGTGAACTTCACGCCTGAGGTCCACGGTATCGTCGAGGAACTTCTTCATACGGGCCTGGTAGCGGGGCGAGTCATACGCCATGCCCATGCCGCCACCCATCATGCCCATGCCCTGCCCCATTCCGGGCCCCATGCCCATCATGCCCATTCCTCCGCCCATGCCAGGCCGGGCGCCCATCATCCCGCACATGCCCATGCCGCCTCCCATCCTCATAGGCATATCATAGCCCCCGCCTTCCATATCTCCCATATCATGCCCTTCCATCCCCATCATCATCTCATGTCCGCTCATGCCTTCCTTCTCTTCCTCAGCGAAAACCGGGGCGGCACAAGTTACGGCGACCAGAAGCACCAGGAATATCCGTCTCATACAATTGCTCCTTTCGATTCCCTGCCATCTTGAGGTTGTCTCAAACAGGTGTCGATTCAATCTATCCCTGATCCCTGAGTCTGTCAATCGGTAACTGCTTCGCGGTTCGGCCTGCCATGGCCGGCCGAAGGTGGTATCCTGTTTAGGGGAAACTCATGAGCGAGCGGAACGTCATAGAATGACCTTAAACCGCCTGAAACGAAACCTCTGGTTCTGGCTGGGACTGGCCTTGCTCTCGGCCACAGTGGTCTTTGTCTGGGTTCTTCCTGTCGCCATGGAACTGGGGTTGGAGAAGGTGCTCCAGGCTCGGGGACGGGCCGCGGCAGTGGAAGACATCGACTTCAATCCTTTTACCGGCCGGTTCACGCTGTACCCGACCCGCGTAGGCCCGGATGAAGACACCCTCAAGCTGAACCGCGTTCAGCTTCGACTGAGACTCCTGCCTTTTCTCTCCCATACCATCGAGATATCCGAGGTGGTGGTGGACGGCCTTTCAATCCAGGTCCAACGGAACGCTGAGGGAAAATTCATCTTTCAGGGCATAACGTTTCCTGGGTCTGAGTCCCCCGATACCGGGTCAACACCGCCCCCCCGTCCGTGGGCTTTAGGAGCGGAAAGGGTCCGGTTATCGAATGTTCAGGTGGCCTTTTCCGACGTCGGGGTCCAGCACCAGCTCACCGTTGATAACGCTGAACTGGATGCCTTTCATTCGCGTCATCTCGACCGAGAAACACAGGTCCAGATTACCGGAACCGCGGATAGTTCATCGTTTGAGCTGACGGGCAAATTCTCGATCCCGGAAAGCGGAGCCGATTTTTCAGGCCATCTCCGCCTTGCCAGGCTTCCTCTTGCCCGCCTCCAGCCATACCTGGACAAACTGGAGGTGGAGGCCCTAACGGGACGCGGAGAGGCCGACCTCTCGGTACAGGGTTCATGGAAGTCAGCGGACAAGACGTTCACACTGGAGTTGGCCGGTACGGCTGGTCTTGAAGAGTTCGAGTTCCGGTTGAATCGCGAACCAGCCCCCCTTCGTCTGACCTTGGACACCCTCAAAGCCCAGGCAGATCTAAAGTTCAAACAACCGCCCGAATCAGAACTTGCGATCACGGGCAAAGGGACGGTGCAGGCAGAAGCCCTGTTTCTTGAACACCCATCATCGCGGCTTACCGCTTTCAAGCTTGCCCGTGCCCAAATGGATGCGTTCACCCTGGATCAGACCGTGTTCAGCGCCTCCAGCCTGGTCCTTGAAAGCGTTTCAGCAGAAGGCCACACGGACGAGACGCCTGCGAGTCCTGCTTATCAAAGCACCTTGGGAAGATTGGAGATCCTTGGGGCCGAGCTTGCACGGCCGTCATCGGACCTGAAGGGTTCTTCCCTCACCATGACCGACCTCGGGCTCCAGGTCATGAAATCACCTAAGGAAATCGCACAAGGTGAAGTACGCACTCCGGTGGTGATGACTCTCAACGTACCCTCCACCCGGATGGATGACTTCACCCTGGACCAGGCAGCGCTCCGGGCCTCCAGACTGGTTCTTGAAAGCGCCTCGGCAGAAAGCCGCACAACCGAGACACGAACCGGTCCTGCTTACCAAAGCAACCTCGGAAGGCTCGAACTCCTCGGGGCCGAACTGGCACGGCCCTCTTTGGAGGCCAGGGGTTCCTCCCTCGCCGTGACCGATCTCGGGTTCGAGGTTATGGAATCACCTACCGACAATGCACTCTCGGAGAAGCCCTCTCCTTTGCTGGCTGAACTCAAGGTCGCCTCTGGACAGATGGATGACTTTGTTATGGAGACAGC
>QJVM01000097.1 GCA_003235715.1 Nitrospirota bacterium | reverse complement strand
GTGATCTCCACCTGGTGGTCGCTCCGTCGGGTCTGAATCGTGAGTTCACCCCCTTGTTCCATGGCATCCAGAGCATTGAGCATGAGATTCAGAAAGACCTGTTGCAGCTGGTCGGGATTGACACGAATCGGCGGAATATTCTTCTCAAAGTTTTCATTGATCCTGATATTTCTCGTTCGCTTGTCGTATTTCAGAAGTGTGACCGTGCGCTCAAGCACCTCGGAGATGTTCGTATCTGTTTTCTCCGAAGAGGAGGTTCGGGCGAAATCGCCCAGCCGGCGAACGATCCGCGCGATTCTCTCGAGATGTTCGTTCATGGCAAACAGGGAACTCCGGGCGAACCTGCAGTCGCCCTCGCTATCCATGGGCAGGGCAACCAGTTCCTGAACCAGGGACGAGATGGACGCGAGAGGATTTCCTATTTCATGCGAAACCCCGGCGGTCAACCGACCGAGGCTTGCATGCTTGGAGGCCAGCGACAGCTCTTGTTCAAGCCGTCGTTTCTCGGTCACATCTTCGAAGACAAAGACAAAGCCCTTTTCCGCGCCGGCGAACCTGCTGACGGAAGCTTTAAGGACGGAATCCGGTCCGGTAATCTTCAGGGGCCCGGGTCCGCACAGAAATTCCCCGGTCTGGAAAGGCGTTTTGCGCAGGCGGGGATGCAGATCCCCCAGCAGGGACTGGATGCGTTGCCCGCGCGCAAAGGGTTGCGGAATTCCGGTCAGGTTCTCCATGTTCCGGTTCCAGTAGTGTACCGTACCCTGTTCATTGATCTTCACGACCCCCAGCGGCATGCTTTCAATGATTCTCTCTGTGAAATCCTTCAGGCTGTAGAGTTCCCGGTTCGCCTCTGCCAGTTCCTGCCGTGAGAGTCTCAGGCTCTCCATCATGTCCTTCAGCGAACGGGACAGGTTCTCCTTTTCCTGTTCCGTAAAGAGAGCCTTGTCCTTGAGGATCAGGGTGGCCAGCGAAGAGCCGATGGAACCCGAGAGAATCTTTTCGGCCTCGGCCCAGAGCACCTCGACATCCTGGTCGTCGGGGTTGTCGGGATGGATGTTATGCCGGTTCAGGATGCGCGCGAAGGATTCCTTTCCCTCTTCCTCCCCCATGTACTGAATGAGAACGTTTTCGATGTCGTCTGCGTTACGGGGCCGGCCCAAAGATTGCGACTCAATGGACAACATTTCAACAAAATTCAGAGCCTGCCGGGTATCTTCCTCGTCTGAACGGGTGGCCAGAGAGACCCCGAAGTAAAGGAGGCAGTTAACAGAAAGACTCCAGAAGAGAGAATGGGACCACTTATCCAGACCGGTCAGCCCCATAAGTGATGTCGGATTAAGGAGACTCGAGTCGAAGAGACCGGCCAGGGGCCCTCCCTGGCCCACGATTCCGGCTCGCATTATGGCCGGCAGGAGCAGGGTGTACAGCCATACCGTGAATCCGCCAATCAGTCCGGCGGTGGCGCCTTTCCAGTTCCCCCCCTTCCAGTACAGCCCAATCAGGAGGGGTGGCGCAAAAAGGGAGACGGCTTCAAAGGATTTGAGCCCCATATCGACGAGGGAATAGAAGTTTCCGAAGAGCAGAGCAAAGAGAAAACCGGCGACGACACATCCCAGGATGATGACCCGCTTGATGTTAAGCAGGACGAAGGGAAATCGTCCGGTCTCGGTTATACGGTACAGCACCGGGACCACGAGCGAGTTCAGGACCATAGTGCTCAATGCAATGGATTCGACGATGATCATGGCACTGGCGGCCGAGAAGCCTCCGAGAAAGGTGGCGAGGGTGAGGATGCGGTTTCCCTCGGAGAGGGGAATGATCAGCATGAACAGGTCCGCCACGGATGAACTCATCCCCTTCAGCAGGCCGCCCAGAGCGATGGGAAGGACGAACAGGTTGATGGCTACCAGATACAGCGGAAAGAGCCACATGGCCTTGTTGATATGTCGTTCATCGGAGTTTTCCACGACCATCATCTGGAACTGGCGGGGCAGAAACATGATGGCCATCATGGAAAGGAACGTCAGGGAAAACCACTGCGGATAATCCAGATTGATGTTCTGCTCGATGCTCAGCAGAGGCCAGAACTCGGAGTTTCCGATCTGTCGGAAGATATCGCTGAAACCATCAAACATGAAATAGGTTACAAATATCCCGACCATCAGGAAGGCACACAGTTTGATGACCGATTCGAAGGCCACGGCAAACACCATGCCCCCGTGGCGCTCCGATGCGTCGAGCCGACGTGCGCCGAACATCACGGCAAAACCCGCCAGGACCAAAGCAATCATCCACCCCAGAAAGCTGCTCCCTATTGTGTTTCCGCTGCATACTTCCAGCGTGCTAATGATCGATTTGATCTGAAGTCCCAGATAAGGCGTGATCCCGATGACGGTGATGATGGTGACAATGGCTGAGACGACCAGCGAATTGCCGTACCGTGCGCCCAGAAAGTCCGAGATAGAGGTGATTCGGTACGTCTTGGAAATCCGTACGATCTTTCTCAGGACCAGCCACCAAAGGGAGGCCATGAGCGTGGGGCCGGTGTAGATGGTCAGAAAGTCCAGACCCGAGTTCGCGGCCTTGCCCACGCTGCCGAAGTAGGTCCAAGATGTGCAATATACCGCGATGGAGAGGGCATAGACGTAAGGGTTGGATACAATGCTCTGTCCCCGGGCTTCTCTGCGTTCGGCCAGATAGGCGACCCCGAAGAGTAGGCAGAGGTAGGCAAATATGATTCCGAAGAGCTCGTAAGTCTGAAACACGGACCGTCCTATTCGTGTCGAACGTACCTTTCTGCGAGCATCAGGACCACAATAAAGACCATCCACGCGGTAAAGAGGTACAGTGGAAGGGCTGCGTTGAATATTTTTAGAAGCGGCCAGTTGAGGGCAATAACCCCAAGAATAAAAATGAAAAAGAACACGTCTTTGCGCATGGTCTCTCCCGCCCCGGATGTTCATTCCCCGGCGCGCCCTGTTCGAGGGCGACGAAATATTATAAGGATATTGGCCAGGGAAACGGCGAGTTGTTAAAGGGTCTGAAGGTCGCTGGCGCAGGTGGTCCGGTTACGTCCGGAGTTTTTGGATTGGTAGAGGGCCTGGTCGGCCCTTTCCACGAGCACTTCCTTCTTGTGACCGTCGACAGGAAATGTGGCTATCCCGATGCTGACGGTCACTCCGATTTCTCCGGAGTCCGTACGGAAACGATGCCCCTCTATCCGGGTTCGTAGTCGTTCGGCCATCTCAAAGGCTCCCTCTTGATCGGCGCGGAGCAGTAGGGCCGCAAACTCCTCTCCTCCGTATCGGGCCGGGATGTCGATTCTCCTCAGGGTCTTGCGAATGATGCCGGCCACTTCTTTCAGTACGCTATCGCCCGCCGGGTGGCCCCATGTGTCATTGACCTTTTTGAAATGGTCGATGTCCAGAAGAAGGATGGAAAGCGGTTCCGGAAACCGGCGCAGTCTTTCGAAAACGCGGGCGGCCATGACCTGAAAATTCTGGTGATTGTAAAGGCCGGTCAGACCGTCGGTCAGGGCCATCTTTTCTATCCGGCTGTGAAGCGTTGCATTGGCCATGGCCGTGGCTGCCTGCAGGACGACCGATTCCAGCATGTGGATGTCCCTTGCGGAGAAGGCGTCGGCATGGTCCGAGCCGGCCACCAGAATGCCTCGGCACCCGTCTTCATAAATCAGGGGGAGCCCGAGAAAGGTCCGCAACCCGGGGATGGATAAGGGCAGGACGTTAACCGGGCGGTTTGTAAGGTCTGAAATATGGTATTTGGCTCCGTGACGGTGTATCCAGCCCAGTATATTGTCCTTTCCCGAAAATACGCTCCTTTTCCCTCTTGGGAATCCCGAGGATGCGCGAAGTTGAAACCGGCTTCCCCGGATGGAGAAGAAGGCCAGGAAAGGGACATCGACTACCAGCCGAACCCCCTCAAGGAGGCGGTCCGGGAGTTCGGCCATCATGATGTTACCGAGCAGGAGGTGACTGATTTCGACCATGGCGGCCGAGGCCCGAGCGGCATGGCCCAGTTCTGTAATCATGGCACCCCGGGTGCGCTGTAGAGCAAGGTGGCCGGCCAGACAAGTCAGGGTGCCTTTGTGGTTGTCCTTAAAGGCATTGGGCTCGAGACTGTCGGCCATAAGGGCGCCGGTCACGACGGGCCCTTCCAGAAGAGGCATGATGAGGAGGCTTTGTGCGGCTTTGCCCGAAACCTCCCGATAGAGCGTTGGTTCCTCGTCGCCTGTCCGGGATAAGGCGAAGGCCTTCGTCTTTGGGTGCGTCCGGACCAATGTCGCAAGATCTTCTGTCAGGTAGGGTCGGAGAGGGGCCTCGGATTCAGTATCGTAATGCTCGAGCCGGAGACGGGAACCGGAAAACCTGTAAAGAGCAAGGGTCTGACACCCCAGTGCTCCGCGTGCCAGGGGAAGCATCTGCTTAAGGGTCTCCTCGGTATCCGTAAGCACGCGAAGCATGCCCGCAAATTGAGCTTCGGAAAGAGCGGGGCCGAGGGTGGCGGAGGTCTTATCGGTCTCTGTGCCTTCTGTCCTGGCTTCCAGACTACGGATGCGGGTTTCCAGGCCCAGGTTTGTCTTTCTGCGCCGAAAGTTGGTCCACACCATGGGTACAAAGGACAGGGAAAGCCCAAAAACAAGCAAATTTCGCTGAAAAACGGACGCCGAAAGATTCCAGACCGAGTATAATCCCAGCCCCAGAACCACAACGGCCTGCCACACCGGAAGATAGATGAAACAGAGTGCCCCGACGGAAAGGAAAAGAGCCATTCCTTGCGGCGGACCCGAAAGCCGGGCTACCGAAATGGCCAGAGCCATACTGCTGATTCCGGTACCCAGGCGGATCAGGGACGTATTCCCGGTTTTGACGTAAGAGAGACCGAAGACAAACGTTGCTGCCTGTGCCGGTAGAAGGAAGGAAACGGGAAATCTGTTCGAGTAGGCTAGCCAAAAGAAAAGAGCCGATACGGCCAGATAAAGGAAATGAAGTGAGGGGTAACGCGTTCCGGAATCTCTAACCGAGTCCCAGGCCTTTCTTGGCAAGTTCCTCAAGGAGGAACTTGTCATAAAGTACGTTCCATTCGGTGGTGCCTTCGATAATCTTTCGCGAATAAGACTGGAGCTTCCGGTATACCTTTTCGTTCAATTCGTCTTCCAACTTAAGGGTCTTTTCGATGGCCTGCTTGATGCTGCGTCGTACGAGGGCTTCATCCTGAACCGGACCAATGAGTTTGCGCTTGACAAGGCCAGCGAACACCACGTGAGACAGGTGAGTGACCTTCTCGTGGCTCAGTCTCACAGAATCAGGTTCCTTTCCTGTACGAGTTTCTTCTTGGTGAGATCAAAGAGTTGGCGGTAATCGAGCCGGTTTCTCTCGATATGGGCTTCGTGGGCCTTGAGCAATTCCCTGACCTCCTGGTTGAGCCGATCCTCAACCATCAGTTCATCGAGAACCAATTCCTGTACCGCCTTAAGAACGGCGTCCGGGTCGGTCTGGAATTCCGTGAGTCCCCGGTCTGCCAGAGTTTCCACAATGTCTCTGGCGATGACCGGTACCCAAGGCTTGGGAATTCTCATCCCTCAAGGAACGTCATGAGAGCCACATTGCGAGCCTGCTTGATCGAGGTGCAGAGATCCCTTTGGTGTTTGGCACAGGTTCCCGTCAGCCGACGCGGCATGATCTTCCCGCGCTCCGTGACGAAAGCCCGGAGGGTTCTCAAATCCTTATAGTCAATGAACGGGGTCTTATCTGCGCAGAATCGGCAGAACTTACGTCTGTGAAATCTTCGTGGAGGCCTGGTGACAGCCATGCTTTCTCCTTTTCTCTTTAACAGTATATTGGAGTTATTGTCTTAAATGTATAAGTATCCCAAACATCAAAACGGAACGTTATCGTCCGTAATTTCCTCAGGTACGGTTGCCGTATCATACGTCTCTGAACCGCGCTCCCCAAAGGTCTCGCCCCCTGATCCCCGTTTGGGCATAAAACGGAGCACCTCGGCGACCACTTCGACCTTCGACCGCTTTTGGCCTGTTTCCCGGTCATCCCACCGTCGCTGCTGCAACCGGCCATCAACCAGCACGGAACTCCCCTTGTTCAAATACTGCCCGGCCGTTTCAGCCTGTTTCCCAAAGACGACAATATCAAAATAGGAAACCTCTTCCCGCATATCATCACCGGCCCGGTATTTGCGATTTACGGCAAGGGAAAAATTGGTTACCGGTGTGCCTTGGGGCGTGTAGCGAACCTCGGGATCCCTCGTCAGGTTTCCGATGAGAATCACCTTGTTGTACATGAGCTCAGGCCCCTTCCGGGCTGCTCGCTGCTGCCGGTTCGACGGTGGGTTCCTGGGGTTCGGCCGGGGCTTCCTGTGCAGCAGCCAGTTTCTTCAGGTACGCATCGACCTGTGGCTTGCCAAGCTTGACCGTCATGTATTTGATGACGTTCTCCATGACATTGAAGGCCTGCTCGAACTCCCCCACGATGGCGGGTTCTGCCGTATAAACCATCAGCAGGTAACGGCCTTTCTTCTGCTTCTTCAGTTCAAAAGCCAGCATTTTTACGCCCCAATCCTCTTCCTTGATCAGGGAGCCGGCCCGTTTTTCAATCAGGCCCTTGAGGCGGGATACCGACGTCTTCACCGACTCGTCGGTTTCGGAGGGATGGAAAATGATGATCGTCTCGTAGTGTTTCGTCAAAGCGAACACCTCCTTACGGGTATTAGCCCATCCGCAAAGACAGGCAAGGAGAGCCTGAATTTATACCACATCGCCCGAATGAAACGCAAAGGCCCGTGGAAGACTCTGGACGGACGCGCGAGCCCTCTGAACCAGGGCCGTTTCGGGGGTGTAGCCCAAAACAGGACTAAGCGTCCCAGAAAGAGGAGATCCTCGTCAGGTAGGGGATATCCGTCCAGTCGTGTCCAAGGAGGGTGCACCCGTACCGATCGGCCTCGAGGGAGTCACACGACCCGTAAACCACTTTCTTGGGGGGAACACATGGATTTCCATGGATGTGGGACTCCCGCATGCCGATCGTTCCGTCCACAACAGCCCAGGCCGGGCGAACGACCCGGATAAGGTCGGCCACGCAGCCATGGGCGCTATGGCGGTGAATCTGGGACTTCTTGTAGGTCCAGTACCCGCTGTAGCGTTCTGCGGGTAGAATGCCCACCAGGTTCTTGAGGGAAAGAGTGACCCCGAGCATGGAGTGGTCCTTGAGCGCGGGAATGGAAATGATGAACCCTTCCTCCAGGATCTCTGGAACATAGATCTCCTTCCAGACGGCCCCCGAGGGAACGGGACAGACCCGATAGGGGGTTGCGTCGAGATCAATCTTGGGGACGTCGATTGCATCGTATCCCAGGGCCTTGAAATTCTCCAGGGTGTTTCCCGTGCCGGACCCTTCAACAAGGATAATGCCGGTGTAGCCTGCTTCCTGGAGGGCTATGACCACTCCCTGGACGATACGATAATCCGTGGTGACGGGCGGCGGGGAGCCGTTGACCACGTTGGGTTTAAGAAATATGGTCTGACCCGGACGGGGAGCTTTCTCCGCAAGAAGTCGTCGGGTGACGCGAATCGCTGCCTGGACGGGGTTGTCGGCCTTTTCGCTGTGAACGGGGTGGGGCACGGCACCCCTCAGGACGTGGTTTTGACAAATACACCCATGGCAATTTCATGGTCCAGGGCCAGGGTGGTCTCCTCCACCTGTATGACCACGGAGGGCCTCTTCTGGATCAGGCGCACGGTGCTGCCGGGTCCGAGTCCCATGTGGGTAAGCTTGTCCACATGGGACCCCTTCAGGAAGGCCACCTTGGCTTTACTGCCTACCTCAAGGTGCGCAACACTGGAGAAGAGTGGACAAACCTTTTTGGAAAGAGCGGAACAGCAGGGTCCCTTTGGAATCGGTCGGCCGTGCGGGCATGTGGGCGGATGGCCCAGGAATGTACACAGAGCCTCTTCCACGTCCGGACTGATCACGTGCTCAAAGGTGCATGCATCTTCCTCGAAATTGGAAAGGTCCAGAACGTCCCTGAAAAGCCGTTCGGCCAGCCGGTGGCGCCGGACGATATCCCGGGCCCGGGCCTCGGCTTCCTCCGAAAGGACGGGCGTATCCCCAGCCCAGGTCAGAAACCGGGTGGATTCGAGGTGGTCAAGACCGTCTCGGGTTATCTCCCGGACGAGTGAATTCCGACTGAGATCATTCTTTTCACGGAGTTCCCAGAACGTCTCAAGCATTTCGTCCACATGACCCGAAAATCCGGTAGTTTCTGTCATGGCGTCATCCTTCCCGTGCAACTGAGCTATATTTGGACGTCCTGGTCTCGCTCCTCAGAGACGGATGCCTGAGACCTTGATGAGGAAGTTTAGCGCCCCGCCGATGAGTACGGCAAACGGCATGATCAGTCCCAACATGGTAAGCGCCGTCCGGACTCCCCGTTCCTTAACCATCATGAGGAGATTGGCGAGGCAGGGGACGAATAGTGTAACCGTCACGAGGGCAACGAGAACCTGACCGGGGGTGAGCAGCCCGTTCTTGAACATTTCAAAGAAACCCGCGGCCCCATAGTCCCGACGGAGGAATCCCATAATAAACGCATCGGTCGCTTCCCCCGGGAGACCAAGAAAGGAGACCACGACCGGCGCAAATGCCCTGCGGAGCCATTCCAAAAGGTGAAAACGGTCGAGAAAGAACAGAATCAACGTCCCAATTACGAAAAGCGGCACTGCTTCCCGAAGATACCATTCGACGCGTCCCAACGTCTTGATCACGATATTTCGGAAACGTGGTCTTCGGATGGGCGGAAGTTCGAGAAAGAGGGAGGGACGCGTCCCGGGCACGACCTGCGAGGCCAGCCAGCCGGAAAGAATCAACGTCAGAATAACCGACGCAACCCAGAGAACCGTTACGCGATAGGAAAGGGCGCTCAGAAGTCCCATGATCACTCCCAGTTGGGCGGAGCATGGCACTGCGAGAGCCAGAAGAAAAGTCGTAATCAGGCGTTCTCTCCGGGTTTCCAGTATCCGCGTGGTCATGGTGGCCATCGTGACACAGCCCAGCCCCAGCACCATGGGGAGCACGGCCTTCCCGTTCAAACCCATGGCATTGAAGATCCGGTTGGACATGACGGCGAGTCTGGGCAGGTATCCGGAATCCTCAAGAAATCCGAAGGCCAGAAAGAACGTCACGGTGATGGGCAGGATAATCGCAATGGCATAGGTCAGGGCCATGGTGATGATTCCATAGGGACCGACCAGGAGATCACGGATGAATTGGAAGGGCAGGTATGAAGTCATGGCCGCAGCCCAGGGATTGAGGTACTTTTCAAAGACGACACTTTCCAGCAGGTCTACAAGGGTCCCGGCGCCGAAATCCCCCACAAAAAGCCATATGGCATAAAGGACACCGGCCAGGATCGGTAGACCCCAAAGGGGATGCGTGGACAGGCGTCCGAACACCTCCAGTATCGGATGGCGGGAAGGGACCGTCCGCGTGACGGTTCTCTCATAAATACGTTCCACGCTCGCAAGTCGCGCGCGCGCCACTACCTCCGACAGCGGCCTTTCAAAATGCTTCTGGAGGTCATCGATTCTGGTTTCGATGTCTTTGACAAGGGCCTCTTCAAGGTGGCTGGTCAACCAGGCCGTCATTCCCGTCGCCCCGGAAAGCAGCATAAGCGCAACGGACCGTCTGGACAAGGGTGAATCCGGCAGAACTTCCACCAGTTCGTCAATCAGCTTCTCGATCCGGACGTCATAGGAGATACGGAATCCGGATCGGAGGGGGGGCTTCAGGGCGTCGCGGATCTGGTTAATCCCCTTTTTCTGCGGTGCAATGGCGCTGATCACCCGTATTCCCAGGATTTCTTCCAGGCCTCGAATGTCCGTCTCGATGCCGCGTTCGGTGGCTTCGTCCCACATATTCAAGACCAGGATCATCGGGACTTCGGCCTCGGCCAACTGAAGAGCGAGCATCAGGGTCCTCTTCATATTCTTGGCATCGGCCATCTGAATTACGGAATGGAAAGGATCATCCAGCAGAATGTCGCGCGTTACCTTCTCATCCTCGCTTGCAGGGATCAGGCTGTTCGTGCCGGGGGTGTCCACCAGGTAGAACTTTTGTCCTGCGACCGAAAGGTTGCCGTGCGTCACTTCGACCGTGGTGCCAGGGTAATTTGAAACGGTGGCGTATTTACCCGTGAGCAGCCCGAATATCACACTTTTTCCTACGTTGGCATTACCAACAAGGACGACCTTGTCCACGACTCCGCGCGGCACGTTGTCTTCATGGTCATGCATGGTGTGGTGATGACTCCTCTTCTCTGTCGGGTCGGCCTATCCTAAGGGGCACACTCTTGGCACAGTCCCCTGATCTCAAGCGTGTGGGAATAGGCATGAAACCCATGTCGTCTGCAGACCTCTTCCTGAAGGGCCTCGATTGGCCTCGAAACGAACTCAATGATGCTTCCGCACGAGGTGCAGATCAGATGGTCATGATGGTCCTTCTCCGTACACCTTTCGTAACGCGTCTTCCGGTCCTTGTATATGGCTTCTTCGATCACGCCTGACTCCACGAGTAGGGGCAGGGTCCTGTAGATCGAGGCCCGGGACACGGTCAGGCCCTTTTTCCTCAACCGGAGCAGGAGTTCCTCGGGTTCAAAGTGACCCTTCATGGCGGCCACCTCCTGCAGGACCGCTTTTCGTTCCGGTGTCAGACGGAGGCCCTTGCGTCGGAGATGTTGGTGGAAGACCGATTCGCTCATGGAGATTGAGACTCAGTCTCAGTATCTTGCGACGAAGCGACAGAAAAGTCAAATCCCCCCTTGCCGTCCGGTGGAAGAGTCCGGTCTTTCAGGAGGGGCTCATAACTCCCTGCCGCGGCCGAGGCAGGCGCCCCGTCTCTTTCTCTATCATTTCGACCAGCAGACCCTCCCGCAAACCCCGGTCACAGATCGTTACGGAACTTAATCCGAGATAACGAATCAGATGAAAGGCGAGGCCCGTGCCGGCAGGAACAATCCTGACCCGGTCCAGGCTGATTCCAGGAACCTTGCGGAGTTCTGCCTGGGACGTGAAGGCGAGCCTCAAAGCCAATGTTTCGAGCTCTTCAGCACGGACGGAGTATCCGTGGAGGGGACGCCTTATGCCAGAGGCCTTCAGGTGGACATTGGCCAGCGTCGCAAACGTACCGCCGGCCCCGACTCCCAGACCAGGATATCGACAACGGGCCAGGGGAGTGGCGGCGAGACTGTCCCGTACGTAGTCGGCCATTCGGAACCAGTCAGACGGCGCCAGAGGATCGGTTCTTTGAAAGAGATCCGCCAGGTACTGCGCGCCAACTTCCATGGAGAGCATACGGTCGGGTTCCCCGCCAACAGAACTCATGCCCAGTTCAACGCTTCCGGCGCCTATGTCAATCAGCGTGAACACCTGACCTGAAAGCCCGAGGCTGCAGCGTGCGCCCTTGAATATGAGGCGTGCCTCTTCCTCTCCGTTTACGACAATTGCCGAAATGGCAAAGCGGTCTCCAATTTCCTGCAGAATCTCCGGACCATTAGCCGCCGTACGCAGAGCGCTTGTCGCAACAAGGGAAATCATCTTGATGTTGGCGGATTGGATGAGCCGGAACAGCAGAAGCAGCGCGTCCATGAGATTCTCTCGGCCCTGGGGGCTGATCCTTCCAGAGAATTTAAGCCCGAGACCGAGACCGGTGGGAATCCTGAGATCGTCCAGAAGGTGGTACTGTCCATCTTCCTGAAAGGAGGCCAGAAGAGCCCTAACGGAATGGGTTCCCACATCTATGGCCGTGGCCACGGGGAAGACCGTATCCCGACATTGAACGCTTTTTCCGCCGTGCGTATTCAAAGGGGTGGCACCTCCGGGAATGGTTGTATACGATTATTATAATGTCATAGACGCACAGCAAGGGCGGCACTCACCCGCGGGACCAGCCGCGACGAATGAATCTCCATGGCATCATCTAATTCGCACCCATACTCGTTTCGCGAACCTCGACGGACCCCTTTCTCAAGCCTTTTGTGGGCCATCCCCATCATGGTGGTCTGGGGGACAAGTTACGTGGTCATCCAGGCGGGCCTGGAGGATACGACGCCCGCCTTTTTTGCCGCACTGAGGGCCCTTCCTGCAGGAATCGCCATTCTTCTTTTTGAGCGCCTTCGACCCAACCGGAAAGCGACTCCAGAGGTGTCGCTCAACGAAGGATTCCAGATTTTCGTTCTCGGCTTTCTTTGTACGGCACTATTCTTTTGGGCGATGTTTGAGGGGACCCCCCGTGTCGGCGCCGGATTGGCTTCGGTGCTGGTTAATACCCAGCCCTTCTTTGTGGCGGCCGGAGCCTACGCGTTTCTCGGGGAATCGCTGGGCTGGCGTCGACTCGCCAGCCTTCTTTCAGGCTTTTCAGGGGTTGTTCTGGTTTCGATGCCCAGGATATCCGTGGGCACGGCCGGTGACGTCCTTGGAGTGCCCATTCTCCTGCTGGGGGCCGGGGGATTCGCTGCAGGCCTCGTTCTTTCCAAGAAGCTGTATCAGCGTTATGACCTCTACTGGCTGACCGGATGGCAACTCACCGCAGGGGGCGTGGTTCTCATGGGTATGGCCTTCGGCTTTGAGAATGTGCGTGCTACGAACTGGACGCCTTCACTGGTCTCCTCGGTGGTTTATCTCAGCCTGCTGGGGACGGCCATTACGTCCCTGGTCTGGTTCCGACTGGTACGCTTCCATTCCGTCTCGACCTTGGCCTCCTTCGGTTTCCTGAGCCCTGCTGTGGGCGTTTTGATGGCCTGGGTCGTGTACGGAGACCGTTTTTCGGCCGTAGTGATTTCCGGGATTGCGCTCATCTTGGTTGGGCTATACGGAATGGGTGGGGGAACCAGGCGAAAAGGGAATACTCATGGCTGAATCCTCAAGATTTGCATGAGAAGGAACGTTGGAATGTTATAGAATATTCAGGACTTACGAAATTTTATTAAGATGGAAATACCGTGACGGGCCAATTTCCGTTCGGTACGAAGCGTTTCCAATGCCTGAGAACCTCCTTCAGTTCCTATATGAACATGACCTGCTGGCCCATTGTTCCCTGAGTCGTGAGGAAATGGCGCGTCTGTCCTCGCAGATCGAGGAACGATTTCTTGCTGACTATTTTGGGAGAATGGTGCGCGCTATAGAGGACGTCATGAACATCAGTCCGGCCTTGGAATGGCGGGAAATTCTGGAGGCCGGCGCGCTGCACATTGTACAGGCTCTTGGGGGGGATGCGGGTTCCATTCGTCTCTATGACCCCTCCACGGGTGCCCTGGTTTCTTTCGGGTCCTACCAATTTCGCGAAGAGTCCAGGATCCGGAGTATTCCCGTTGAAAACTCCATCGCCGGACGGGTTATGAGAAGCGGCAGGAGCCATGTCGTGCCTGACATCCTGACCGAACCCTTATACCGGGACAAGTCACAAGTCGAGCGTCTGGGGCTGCGTTCCATGATGGCGGTACCGCTCAAAATTCCCCGTTTCCTTGAAACGGAGCAGGAAATTCTGGGGGCGGTCCAGATCTACTATCGAGAAAAGGACCGACGTTTCGACCCCCTGGAAATCACCTATGCGGAGGTCCTGGCCCGTCGGATCAGCCACGTGGTCGCCCGTAAGCGCATTATGGATCTCTACCAGCTCAATGTTCGGAAAGAAAAGCTGGTTGAAAAGATCTTCCTGAAGTTGAGCAACCGTGAGGGGATCAAGATGCAGGACCTGTTTGGGCTCATGGTCTCGGAACTTACTGAAATCCTTGCGGTGTCCAGTTGCGCCCTCTTCTCCGTCAGTCGGGACGGAGGGAATGCCTGGCTTGAGATCTTTCACCCCGTGACGGAGACCTTTATCGAAGACGGGCACACCTTTGAACTGGCCGCCCACCCCTATATGGCGGCCCTGCTTGAAAGGAAGGAAGCGGGTACAGGCGGGGGTGAGAAGAGGGTCCCGGCCAGTCATATCCTTATTCGGGACCCCGAGTGTCATGCCCTGTCCGGGCCGGCGCTTTCCGCTTACTCGGCGCGTCACGGGGTCCAGACCGTGCTTCTGGTTCCCCTTCACGCAAGGGGTGTGCTCAGCCATTTCATGATGTTCTGTTCGCCTGAAGGATATTCGGAATTCAATGAATGGGAGATCGAAC
>QJVM01000167.1 GCA_003235715.1 Nitrospirota bacterium | reverse complement strand
TTGTCCGAGGCCTCCAGCATGGGGATATCCCTCCGGATAATGGCCTCATTCGCCTGACTGAAGCGGTTCAGAGACGAAAGCACAAAACCCGAGATAAGGACCATGAAAAGGGACAGCGGAAGATATCCCAAAAGCATCTTCCGGGAGATCGGAAATCTCCTTTTCTCGGAAACCCTTCCGTGATTCAATCTTTGCTCTGTTTCGTTCTCATTCATGGAGAAACCTCTTCTCGGACCTGTCCTCTGCTCAACATTTTACTATGACCCGTCATTATGCTCCCGGCTACCGTTCCAGAACAACCCGCATGGGCCGCTGACCGCTATGGCACGACCAGTCGGTCCCACAGATTCCGGACCTCCTGACGCGCGGCCTGAAAACGGTCAAGAAACTCCTGGGGAAGGGATATCTTGAGGGCCCGGGCCAGGGGAAAGGCCTTGGTCGCCTCCTTTGGAACACCCGAGAGTTCCGTAAGCCTGAGCACCGTTTCGATTTCCCTGTATAACTGATAAATATGACCGATGACTTCCGCATCCCGGCCTGAAATCAGGCCGTAGCTTTCAAGACGATGAATGGCTTGCGGCGTGTTCGGAATGATCACCCGGGGATGGGTCTGAGCATGCCGGAGTTGCAGGAACTGAATCATGAACTCCAGCTCATTCAGGCCCCCCGGTCCGAACTTGAGGTCATATTGGAGCGTTTCCTTGGAAAGCTCGGCCTCAATGCGCGCCCGCATGCCTCGTATCGCCTCTGCCAGGTTGGGTTCGCGGGCCCCGACGGCCACAGCTTCGCGGGTAATCCAGAAAAAGTTCTCACCAAGGGCCCGGTTCCCGGCAACGGGTCTGGCCCTGAGAAGCGCCTGCCGTTCCCATAACTCCGATTCCTCTATGTAATACCTTCGCGTGGCTGCAATATCCTGCACGAGGGGACCCTTGCTGCCTGTCGGGCGGAGTCGGGTGTCCACCTTGTAGGCCACTCCGAGCCGCGTGTAGGACGAGAGCACATTCACGATTCGCTCGGCCAGCTTTGTGAAATAATCCTGCCCCTGCCCGGAGTGAATGAAAATGATGTCCAGATCCGAACCGTACGTCATCTCCCATCCACCGAACTTGCCCAGCCCGATCACGGTCATGTGCCCGGCCGGACGCTCATACCGCTGGCTGAGTTCGTGATCGGCCACGCGAAAGGCTTCTTCCAATACAGCCTCGGCCGTCTTGGTGAGAGCCCGTAGAAGTTTGGTCAGGGGGATTTCCCCATTGAGATAAAGTAGACCGAGACGAAGCTCTTCCTGAAGCTTGAACCTTCTGAGGGCCAGAGCCCAGTCGTCCGTGTGCTGGATGGTAACGGCAAGGTCACGCTTCAGCGCCGCCAGGGTCCGGTAACCGTATACCCCCTGTTCCCGGAGGACGTCCAGAAAATGCGGGCTTGCAATGAGAAGCCTGGAAAGGTAGTCCGTCTCGGCAAACAGCGTCATCAGGTGGTCCGCGAGGGGTGTTGTTTCATTCAGCACAGAAAGGTACGCCTCGTTGGGTCCCACAGAACGGAGAAACGCGCTGAAATTGGCCAGGGCCCGGTCCGGATTCGACGTCTCCACGAGTCGGTTGAAGAGACGGGGAAGAACCCGGCCCAGCAGTCTTCGGGTCCGGATGGTTTGATGAAGGGCCCGGGTCTCGCGTATCGCTTCCAGATTCTTGGCGGCCCGGTTGAGATCCTGAAAATCATAGGTCTTCAACAGTTCACGGATTTCGTGTTCCGTCGCCTCTTCTGAAAAGAGAAGGGCCTGGGGTTTCCGCTCCTCGTCCGCTTTGAGCCGGGATTCATCGTGAAACAGCGACCGGTAGAGCGCGTTGACCAAATCCCGGTGTTTTGCGAGAAGGGGAGCCATGGCCGACCAGCCTGGAAAACCCATATTCCGGGCCAGGGCCTCTCTTTCATCCCGGCCGTTCGGAATGCTCTGGGTTTGCAGGTCCTGGACCATCTGCAGTCGGTGTTCCACGTAACGGAGAAAGCGGTAAGCCGCTCCCAGCACCTCGAGTTCCGAATATCCGAGCATTCCCTTCTGGTTGAGTAAATGGAGGGCCTTCAGAAGATTCCTTTCGCGAAGGAGGGGTTCGCGTCCACCGTAGATCAGCTGGAAGCTTTGAACGAAGAATTCGATCTCCCGGATGCCCCCGCGTCCCCGCTTTATGTCATTTTCCCGGGCCTTACTGTCGATACGGAGTTTGATGCGCTTGAGGTCCTCAATGGTTCCGTAATCGAGAGACTTCCGGTACACAAAGGGCCGGACCATATCAAGGAACTCCTGGCCCAGAGCCGTGTCTCCGGCTACAGGGCGAAGACGGATGAGCGCGGCGCGCTCCCATTCGCGACCAAAGGATTCATAATAGAGTTCGAACCCCGACAGGGGCAGGGCAAGAGCCCCCCGGGCCCCCTCCGGCCGGAGCCGCGTGTCCACCCGATAGACAAAGCCGTCGGCCGTATTGAGCGACAGGATTCGGCCCATCTGTTCGGCAAGCTTGCAGTAATATTCGTGGTTGGAGATTCGATTCCTCTGGACTCCCGGAGCGGACATCACACCTGAGGTCTCACCCTCCGCCTCGCCGTATGCGTAGATGAGGTCCACGTCTGAACTGAAATTCAGTTCCTGCCCCCCGAGTTTGCCGAGCGCGAAGACCGTGAAACCCTTGCCCGAGGGGTCCCCGTACCGGTTGCGAAGCATGGAATCCGCATGTTCCATGGCCTTGCCGATGAGAAAGTCTGCAAGCCAGCTGAACTCGAGCATGACCATGGGAAGGTCGGCCTGACCAAGAAGATCCCGCAGGGCAATCCTGAGGATCATGCGCTTCCGGAGGTTGCGCAGATATTTCATCGTGCCCTCTTCATCATCCGGGGGGGGGCAGGCCTCGGTATATGAGGAAAGAACGCGGGGGTCTACAGGATTTCGGAGATTCTGAATCGCCTCCACAAGGGCTTCAGGGGTGTGCTTCACATAGGTCGCAAGAAACTGGCTGGCCCCGAAAAGGCGGGCCGCCGGCTTCAGGATCTCCGGCCGGCACAAATCCGGAGCCGCTTCCGCAAACTCCGAAAGGTTGATTACCGCCCTGCGGGGATCTCCCGAAAGCCGTCCGTATTCTTCATAAGCTGACGGGTTGGACATCATCTGGGAAGGGGGGGCCGGCGGTCTCCCCTATCTCGGGAAACCGGGCCAACCGGACAGATGCTTGAAACAGAGGTCGGTGAGGGCATCCATAAAATCCGGTCTGTCGTTCAGGGCCGGGATGTAACGATACCTCTTGCCCCCGGAGGTCAGAAAAAGGGTCTGGTTGGTCAGGGCTATCTCCTCAAGGGTTTCCAGGCAGTCCGCGGCAAATCCCGGACAGATCACATCCACCTCGGATACGCCTGCCGAGGCTAGTTCGCGAAGGGTCTGATCCGTGTAGGGCCGAATCCATTCCTCCCGGCCAAAGCGTGACTGGAACGTCATCATCCACTGGTCCTCTGCGAGACCCGCCTCTTCCGTGAAAAGTTCCGTCGTTCTCCGGCACTGTTCAAGGTAGGGGTCCCCTTCGTCCACATAACGTTTCGGCAGCCCGTGGTAACTGACCAGCAGTTTCTGCGAAGGTCCCGACGCCTGCCAGACCTCCCGCACGCTCCGGGCCAGGGCCCCGTTATAGCCCGCGTCATCATGAAAGTCGGAAATCATCCTGATTTCCGGAACGCGCCGCCAGCCCCGAAGCGTTTCAGCCACGGCATCCACCACGGACGCGGTTGTGGTCGAGGAGTTCTGTGGATACAGGGGAAGGACAAGAATACGGGCACACGATTTCTGCCGCAACACTTCCATGCCGGACCGGATGGAAGGGGTTCCGTATCGCATGGCCGGAACCACATGAATCGGAAGGGCCACATGTTTCCTCAGTTTCTGCTGGAGCCGTTCGGCCTGTCGGCGGGTCGTGACAACAAGAGGGGAGCCCTCAGGAGTCCAGATGTGCGCATAGGCTCGGGCCGAACGGGCGGGCCTGAACGGCAGAATGAACGCGTGGAGAATGAACCACCAGAGGGAGCGGGGCAGGTCCACGAGGCGTGGATCCCAAAGGAATTCTGCAAGGTAACGTCGCACGTCGGGCGTTGTTGGAGAATCAGGACTGCCCAGGTTTACCAGAAGCACCCCGGTCTCCATCGGGGAAGGTCCGGCCAGCAACGATTGTTCGGAACTCAAGATGCGTCTCCAGTCTGTTCAGGCTTCCTTCCCGTTCTGCGGAAGGCCACCCGGCCGCTTGAAAGACAGGTAGAGCCGGGTCAGGGTTCCGGGGATGGCATGCTCTCTTCGGCCTCCGGCACCCGGTTCAGCAGAGACTTCAGGTCCCTGTGCATGGACAGCAGGAGCTGCCGTTGCCGCTCACGGGACATATCCGGGTTCTCCAGTTCAGCGATCACGTCCATCAGAACAGAATCCAGCTTTTGGCGCACCCCCCCCCGAATTTTCTCAAGTTCCTCAAGACGGGCAAGGATTCGGTTGACCTCCTCGATAAAGGAACTGATATACGGATCATCGTGTTTCCGGATAAACAGGCGCCAGTCGTACCGTCCCGCCAGAATCCTGCGGATTTCCAGCTTCAGGCGTACGAAGGGTCCAAGGAATCGGTGTGAAAAGAAGGTGCTGAAGAACATCACAAAGGCGGCGTAGGCCCCCATCACGAGGAGAAAAGCCACGGGACCAAACCCCCCGACTTCGGCATCCACGCCCAGGGCATCCGTGAGCTTCTTGATGGCAAACGTGAGAATAACAACCGCCAAAAGCGACCACAGGATAATGAGGGCGATCGAGAGGCGCAACTCCTTGGCCACAAAGAAGCGCTGTCTGTGTTTTTTCACGTGAAAAGTATATCACAGGGTTTTTGAGGCCCTGCGGTGACAGTCCGGCCGCTGAAGGACGTTGATGCGAGCCCACGCTTGGGAACCCACCCCCCGGAGAGCAGGGGGGACTTGAAGCCCGCAGGGCCGGGACGCCATTCGCCTTCTCCTGGTGTCATACCTCTCCGGATTCGTTCCCATCCGAAGGTTCAGCAAACAGGCTGCGCTCGGCATTAACGGAAAGCACCCCACACTCGGCACTGCCCTTTCGGAAAAGAACATGAACCCGGTCACCAGGGGAAAGACGTGATGCATCGGTAACCGTCCTCTTCCCTGGAGGGCGGGTGACCAGGGCATAGCCCCGGCCCAGGGTGGCCAGCGGGTTCAAGGTGGCCAGGCGGGACGCCGCTGAATCCAGTCTTCTGCCCGCCCGCTCGAGATCCGCCTCCATGCGACGCACAATCCGTCCCCCCAGGTCATCGACCCGCTGTCGGGCATCCTGGATCCAGCGGAGCATATCAGGAAATGCCCGCACCTCGGTCTGGACCCGTGAGCGGCCTTCCTGGATCACCCTTCGCATCGCCCTGTCCAGACGCCCTGTAAGCGAGGAGAGCCGATAGATCTCCGTTTCCTTGCTCCGAATCAGCAGTTCCGCCGCCGCCGACGGCGTTGGCGCCCTCAGGTCGGCAACAAAGTCCGCGATGGTGAAATCCACTTCGTGGCCCACCGCCGAAATCACTGGAACTCTCGAAGTCCGGATGGCCCGGGCTACGGCCTCGCTGTTAAAGGCCCAGAGGTCCTCGATGGACCCCCCCCCGCGGGTGACCACGATGGCGTCCAGGTCAGGAAGCTGGGTCAGGGTCTCGAGCGCCGCCACGATCTCCTGGGGCGCCCCTTCCCCCTGTACGGCGGCAGGACTGATGACGATGTCGATATTGGAGAAGCGGCGACGGGCCACATTGAGAAAGTCCCGTATCGCGGCCCCAACCGGCGAGGTCACCACGCCCACACGTTTGGGCAGAGCGGGGATCGGGCGCTTGTGGGCCGGGTCGAAGAGCCCCTCCTTCTCTAGTTTCTCCTTCAGCTGGAGAAAGGCCAATTGAAGACTGCCAAGGCCAGTGGGTTCCATCCGGTCGATCACGACCTGGTACTCGCCCCTTGGCTCGTAAACCGATACCCGCCCGCGAACCAGTACAGACTGGCCGTCCTCGGGCTCGAAGCGGAGCCGCATGACGTTGGGTTTGAACATCACCGCGCGGACCTGGGCCTTCTCGTCCTTGAGGCTCAGGTACATGTGTCCCGAATAATGAACCTTGCAGTTGGACAGCTCGGCCTCAATCCAGACCTGCCCCACCGTGGTCTCGAGCAATTCGCGCAGGATCTGGTTGAGCTGGGAAACAGAAAGCGGTCGGTCTTTTTCAGAAAGCACGGTTGCCCCCCGGCCTGTCGGAACCAACAGAGAGGTCCTCTGAAACGGCCCGCATCAG
Source organism: Nitrospirota bacterium (assembly GCA_003235715.1). Taxonomy (GTDB): domain Bacteria; phylum Nitrospirota; class Thermodesulfovibrionia; order SZUA-242; family SZUA-242; genus SZUA-242. Next base: position 7,912 of record QJVM01000167.1, on the reverse strand, counting down.
CCGTATCGGTTGATGCGCTGAATGGAGGTGGACCGACCGTTGGTGTCGTCGATATCAATGACCACCGCATCCATCCGCCAGGGCCCCCTGGCCACCTCCAGGCGTTTCGGAATCTGGGTGAGAAATCGCTCGATAACAATCTCCGGCTCGGTCCCGATGACGGAATCCCTTGGTCCGGTCATGCCCACGTCTGTAATGTAAGCGGTTCCCTTGGGCAGGATCTGTTCATCGGCGGTCTGAACATGCGTGTGAGTTCCCACCACTGCGGAGACCCGGCCATCCAGCATCCGCGCAAAGGCGATCTTCTCGGATGTGGCCTCGGCATGAAAATCGATGAGGCAGACCTTCGCTTCCTTCGACCGCTTCTCGAGCCAGTTCAGGGCGTAATGAAACGGGCAGTCCACCCCCCCCATGAAAACCCGGCCCGCAAGATTGAGCACCGCGATCTCCCCTCCCCGCAAGGTCTTGAAGGTTCCGTATCCATGTCCCGGCGCCCCGTTTGGGTAGTTCGCCGGCCTGAGCAGCCGCTGTTCCCGGTCGATGAACTGGTAGACTTCCTTCTTGTCCCAGACATGATTCCCGGAAGTGATCACGTGAACCCCGCAGGCAAAGACCTGATTGGCCACGCTTTCAATGATCCCGAATCCGCCGGCCGCATTCTCACCGTTGGCAATGACAAAGTCCACATCATGCTCGGAAACCAGGCTCCCGAGACATTCGCGCACCGCCTTCCGCCCCGGCGATCCCACAATATCGCCGACAAATAAGACCCTCATACCGCCCCCCCTTTCCAGGGACGCGCCCGAGTTCCGGCCCGGAGCAGCCATGCCCCTCCGGCCGGAAGGTCTGACCGGTCCAGCCGCAGGGACCGGGAGTGGGTCATCGTGCTATTTCGCATACTCCACAAAGCGTGATTCCCGGATCACGGTTACCTTGATCTGACCCGGATAGGCCATCTCTTCTTCAATACGCCGGGCGAGATCCCGCGAGATGATGTAACAGGCCTCCTCCGAAGTATCCTCGGGCTTCACCAGAACCCGAATCTCGCGTCCGGCCTGGATCGCATAACACTTTTCCACGCCCTTGAAGGAGGTGGCCAGTTCCTCGAGCTTCTCGAGGCGCTTCATATAGTTCTCGAGACTTTCCCTTCGGGCGCCCGGCCGCGCCGCGCTCAAGGCATCGGCGGCCGCCACCAGGGCCGATTCCACGCAGGATGCTTCCACATCACCGTGGTGCGATTCAATGGCATTCAGAACGTACGGGTTCTCGCCGTACTTCTTGGCCAGTTCCACGCCGATGGACATGTGCGTTCCCTCATACTCATGGTCCACGCCCTTGCCGATATCGTGAAGGAGACCGGCCCGGCGGGCCATCTTGCCGTCGATCCCAATCTCGTCCGCCATCATGCCGGCCAGGTAAGCCACCTCCCGGGAATGCTGAAGCACATTCTGTGCATAGGAGGTTCGGTATTTCAGGCGTCCGACCAGCTTGATGATTTCCGGATGCACGCCGTGCAAACCGAGGTCAAACACGGCCTTCTCGCCCTCCTCCTTGATCGTGGCCTCAATCTCCCGGCGGGCCTTTTCCACCACCTCCTCGATCCGGGCGGGATGAATGCGTCCGTCCGAGATCAGCTTCTCCAGTGCCGCCCGGGCCACCTGCCGGCGCACCGGGTCAAAGGCCGACAGCACTACGGATTCCGGGGTATCGTCCACGATAACGTCCACGCCCGTGGCCGCCTCCAGGGCCCGGATGTTCCGACCCTCCCGTCCGATGATTCGTCCCTTCATTTCATCCGAGGGCAGATTGACCACGGAGACCGTGGCATCGGCCACGTAATCGCTGGCATAACGCTGAACCGCCAGGCCCAGCACCTTCTGGGATGCCTTCTGAGCATTCTCTGTAGCCTCTTCTTCTATCCGTTTGGCAATCCGCGCTGCGTCGAAACGGGATTCCTCCTCGACCCTCCGGATGATCTCGCGCCGGGCCTCCTCCTTTGAATAGCTCGCGATCCTTTCCAGCTGGGTTCTCTGGTTCTCGAGCTCTGTTTCGATGGCCCTCATCTTCTCATCGAGGGATCCCTCACGGTTACGAAACTCCTGGTCCCGGCGATTGAGATCCTGGTCCTTCTTCTCGAGCTGTTCCATCTTTCGGTCCAGATTCTCTTCCTTCTGGAGAAAACGGCGCTCGAGTTTGGCAATCTCGGCGCGCCGTTCTTTAAGCTCCTTTTCCATCTCGTTCTTGGCCTCGATGATCTGGTCCTTGACCTCGAGTTCCACTTCCTTGCGCCGGGCCTCCACATCCTTTTCCGCCTGTTCAACCAGACGACGGGCCGCCTCCACGGCCTCCCGCTGCTCCTTGTCGCCCTTCCCTTTCTTCAATGCCGTACCGGCGACATACCCGGCCAGAATGCCGAGCACCGCCACAACGACTGAAATAATTATGGTGTTCATGTCGTGGGTCTCCTCTTCAAACGTTCCGCAATGTATTTTTCAAACCCCTCCCCGGAGGGATGATAGAACTGCCTTGCTTCCTCAAGATAGATCTGGTCCACGTAGTGGCCGTCGAAATCATGGGGATATCGGTATCCCTCTCCGGCCCCCAGCCTTTTCGCACCCGGGTAATGAGCGTCCCGCAAATGTGCCGGGACCGCCTGGACCCGCCCTCCCCGAATATCCTCGAGTGCCTCGTCGATGGCGACGATGACGGAATTGCTCTTCGGAGCCGTGGCCACGTAGAGGGCCGCCTGTGCCAGCGGAATCCTCGCCTCCGGCATCCCCACTTCATACGCCACCCGCGAGGCGGCCGCACTCAGCACCAGAGCCTGCGGGTCCGCGTTACCCACATCCTCGGCCGCGCAGATCATGATCCGCCTCGCGATAAAGCGTGGGTCCTCGCCCGATTCAATCATCCGGGCCAGCCAGTAGACCGTGGCATTCGGGTCGCTTCCCCGCATGCTCTTGATGAAGGCTGAGATGACATCATAGTGGTCGTCCTCGCTGTAGTAGACCGAGTTCTTCTGAAAGGCCTCAGCCACCATGTCCCGGGTGACGGTTCCGCGCAAGCCGCCTGCCGCCTGAACCGATAGTTCGAGGGCATTCAGCGCCTTCCTTGCATCCCCGGCGCAAAACGAGGCGATGAGGTCCAGCGCATCGTCCGCAACCTGCGTCGACTGCTTCCCCAGCCCCCGTTCAGAATCGGAGAGGGCGCGCCGCAGGATCCTCCGGATCTCCTCCGCAGACAGCGCTCGAAACTGAAAGATCATGGAACGGGAGGCCAGAGGCGGCACCAGGGCAAAGAACGGATTTTCAGTGGAAGCCCCGATAAGGGTCAGGCGGCCGGCCTCCACCTCGGGCAGCAGAGCGTCCTGCTGAACCTTGTTGAACCGGTGGATTTCGTCTACAAAGAGAATGCTCGTCCGGCCGGCCAGAGACGCGGCATCGGCCGTGCTCACGGCCTTACGGATTTCCGTCACTCCCGACGTCACGGCATTCAGGGGGATGAATTCCGACTGGGTCCGTCGGGCAATGATATGGGCCAGAGCCGTCTTTCCCGTGCCGGGCGGCCCGTAGAGGATGAGGGACACGACCGTGTCTTCCTCGATGGCGCGCCGGAGAATGCGTCCCGGCGCAAGCAGATGTTCCTGCCCGACGAATTCGTCGAGGGTTCCAGGCTGCATGCGCCACGCCAGCGGCACCTTTCTCTTGGCGGCAAAAAGAGTCATGACCCCCTGTCTGCGCAGAACGGCAGACAGCTTCCTTCTCTGTTGTTCTGGGTCTGACGAGTATTACAGGCCGGTGCCTGTGAGGCAGGAAGGTTTCAATCCAGGAGGGTTGCACCCAGCTTCGGCAGGGGCCCTTGAACCTCGCATGAACACTCCCCCAGGGTCGAGGGAGGTGAAAGGGGCTCTTGGGAATGCTGGCTGTATGGGGAACGTCACTCCTGGGAAGAAATCCTTGTATACCGGCGCGACCTCTCCCTCTGCTCCGCGGAACAGTCGGATAAGCCAGAGAGAGAAGATTCCCGCCTTGCCGTGTAAATGGGAAATCAGATCCCTGAAAGGATCTAACGGCGCCTCAGAAGAAGGTTCAGGCTTTCTCCTCTTGGGAGCCATGCACACCCCCGCTTCGATCTTGGCAGCCAGGTAAAACAAGAGTCGGATCAACATTCCCATCTCATCACGCGCAAGGCAGGACTCAAATCAGATTCCAGTCGATTCAATTATATATAAGCGCTCTGCCAAATTCAACAGAAGATTCAGGACAGACTTAGCCGTAACCTCCCAATTTTATGGATCTTTTATGGGCATTGGCTTCCAGGTACCGGCTATGACGAGGCTCATACCAAATCCCGGCCTCGAAGCCGTATTCTGGAGCAGGGTCACGGAACGGGCGGGTGCCCTGCACCAGGCCCATACCCAGCCGGGCCCGGGAGGTCAACCATTATGGACATTCTGAAACTCAACGAGCTCATCCGCTTCCAGTCGGGGAAGATTACGCGGGAAATGGTCTACGACAGCCCGGAAATGAGGGTTGCGCTCATGTGTCTCGACCAGGGGCAAAGCCTTTCCCCCCACAAGGCTCCTCTTCGGCTCATGATGCATTGTCTCCAGGGAAAAGGGACCTTTACGGTCGGGGAAGAGATAATCGAGGCCGCCGCAGGCACAGCCATCCTGTGCGACCCCATGGTGCCGCACGGGTTCAAGGCCGACCTCGGCGAACAGCTCGTGGTGATGGCCGTAGTGACGCCCGCGGATACAGAGTAACCCCGGCGTCCCTATGGACCGGCCTCCGCCGCATCCGCCGCCGGGGCCCTTTTTCATGCCTTGGACCCCTGAGCCGGGAAAGGCCCGGACCTGCTTTGCCGCGCCATCGCCCCTTCGGCTGAAGAAGTCTCTCCAGGAAAGTCTTCGACCGGGTGGAACCGCAACAGCCCCGGTTCTTGTTTCTCCGTGACCTCCTGTGCTATTTTTTCCATTCGCTTTTGCCGCGATGGGCCGTTGAGGAAGGCCCTTCCCGGGGCGCTTTGCCGATGAGACGATACAAACGTTCCACACGTGTTGCCGACCTGGTCCGGATGGAGGTCGCCGACATCATTCAGAACCGGTTGAAGGATCCCCGCGTGGGGTTCGTGACCGTCACCGATGTGAAGCTCAGCGACGATCTGAAGAATGGCACGGTGTACATGAGCGTTCTGGACAAGGCTGCCCACGAAGAAACCCTGAAGGTCATCAATGCCTCGGCCGGTTTTATCCGGACCGAACTGGGGCACCGCCTCCGCCTCCGTTTCATTCCCAAACTGATATTCCGTATCGACGAATGCGTCGAGAGGGGGGCCCGCATCGATGCTCTCCTCAGGGGCATCCAGGGTGATGATGATGAAGGTACCGCCTGAACTCGTTCAAACGCTGAGGGACAGTCGGCGGGTTCTGGTGGCCACACACATCAATCCTGACGGCGATGCCCTGGGTTCCGCGCTCGGGCTCACCCTGGCCCTTCGAAGGATGGGAAAGGAAGTGGCCGTGGTCGATCGCGACCCCGTGCCGCGAATCTATCGCTTCCTCCCGGGCGCCGAAGAAGTATCCCCGGAGATTCCGGAAGGCGACTTTGATGTTTTGGTCCTCGTGGACTGCGGGGAGATCGAACGGACGGGTTATGAGACTCTCCCTGGGCAGAGGGGGCTTGTCATCGACCATCACCTGACGGAGAGGAATTTCGGTGACCTCCGGTGGGTCCTCTCCACAGCTTCCTCCACGGGAGAGATGGTTTTCAACCTGGTCAAGGCTCTTGGGGTTCCCCTGGATCGGGACGTTGCGGTCTGCCTTTACGTTGCCCTGTTCACAGACACCGGTGGCTTCCGGTACTCCAGTTCCTGCCCCTCAGCCTACCGGGCCGCGGCCGAGATGGTCGAGGCCGGCGCCGAGCCATGGGAAGTGACCGAGCATGTTTATGAAAGCCATTCCTTTCAGCGGCTTGCCCTGCTGGGAAAAGCTCTCGACCGTATGGTGCGGCATGAGCACGTTGCGATCATTGCGGTTACGGACGACATGTACCAGGCAACGGGGTCCACATCCGAGGACACGGAGAATTTTGCCAATATGGCCCGAAGCATCGAAGGGATCGAGGTGGGCATTTTCCTCCGGCAGATAGGCCCGAACGCTTTCAAGGCCAGCATGCGATCCAAGGGACGCGTGAATGTGGCGGCCGTTGCCGAAAGGTTTGGGGGTGGCGGCCACCATAATGCGGCAGGAGGGATCCTCCAGGGAACCCTCGAGGAGGTTCGGGCCACTATATTGAAGGCGGTCGAGGATGCGCTCGGCAATCATCAATCTCGATAAGCCTTCCGGTATTACCTCGCAACAGGCGGTCAGCCGCGCCAAGAAAATCCTCGGAACCGGAAAGGCCGGTCATTGCGGAACCCTTGATCCCCAAGCCTCGGGAGTGCTCCTGATCTGCCTGGGTCGGGCCACCCGCCTGGCGGATTATTTCCAGGCCCTTCCCAAGACCTATCGTGCCGTCCTCAAACTCGGAGAAGTCACCGATACCCAGGATGCCACAGGCACCGTCACCGCATCCGCGGATGCGTCCGGACTTTCTGACGATGAAGTGACGGCGACCCTCAAGAGTTTTGTGGGCCGCATCGCACAGGTACCGCCCATGTACTCAGCCCTCAAGAGCTCTGGCACGCCCCTTCACCGCCTCGCGCGAAAGGGCATCGAAATCCCTCGTGCTCCACGTCCTGTGGATATCTACGACATCCGCATCCTTTCCATCGAACACCCCCTCGTAACCTTCGACGTTTCCTGTTCCAAGGGCACCTACATCCGAACCCTGTGTCATGATGTCGGGCAGAGCCTCGGTCCCGGAGCCCATCTCCTCTCGCTGATACGCAGAGCCGTGGGTGATTTCAGAATCGAGAAGGCTGTCACTCTGGAACGTCTCGACGAGCAATACCTGATAGCCCCGGAAGAGGCCCTTTCCTTCATGGCCGAATGCCGCATCAGGGAACCGGCCGCCACGCGTCTTCGTAACGGCATTCGTGCCCCGGAGGAACAGTGTATCTTCTCGGAAAAAGAAGAACCCGGCAAGAGGTATCGGCTCCATACCGAGGACGGAGAGTTTCTCGGAGTCGGACTTCTCAAGGACGGCCAAGTGGCCGTCGAGTGTCTCATAGCCGCCTGAGGTATGTCGACTTCTGTATAATGGGCTCATGAAAAAGACAAAATACGGCACTAAAGCCATTCACCAGGCTGAACTGGAAACATGGCCCAATCCGTCACCGGCGAGGGACTATACCCTCGATATTTCCTTCCCCGAGTTCACCTGCGTCTGTCCCCGTTCCGGCTATCCCGACTTTGCAGAAATCAGGATTCACTATATTCCGGACAAGCTGATCGTGGAACTGAAGTCGCTGAAACTGTACCTGAACCGCTACCGGGACCAGTCGGTCTCCCATGAGGCGGTCACGAATCTTATTTATGAGGACTTGACCCGGGCTCTCAAGCCCAGGCACCTGAAGGTGGTAGGCGACTTCAACCCGAGGGGCAACGTGAAAACCATCATCACGGTGGACTCCTCTCTGCCTGGAAACAGGGTCGCTAAAGGGGCTGCAAAGAGGGCCGCAAAGGCTCGGTAACCCTTTTGACAAACAGGAAGTCTTTCGTATATATTTCCGGTCTCAAGTGAGCCGCTAGCTCAGCTGGTAGAGCATCGCCCTTTTAAGGCGGGTGTCCTGGGTTCGACCCCCAGGCGGCTCACCACTTTAAAAGGGATAAGAGGAGCAAGTCTTCCGGGTCGAACCTCCTCGATAGCTTTTACGCCGGATTGCATAGCGTCCCTATCGTCTAGCCCGGCCTAGGACACCGCCCTTTCACGGCGGTAACGGGGGTTCGAATCCCCCTGGGGACGCCAAC
>QJVM01000062.1 GCA_003235715.1 Nitrospirota bacterium | reverse complement strand
GAACTGCAGTGCGATATAAGAGCTGACAGACGGAAACAGGAGACCGGCCGCCACGATCAGAAGAGGGCTCATGGACCCCCCTTTGACCAGAAGGGTCAGGAGAATGAGAGTGAACACGACTCCCGTGAGCCAGCCCTTCACGGCAAAGGAACGGAAGGGGATGTAGGGCAGAAAGAGAGGCGTGAAAAAAGCGCCTGAGAAAACCGCGCCCAGCCCAAGCAACAGAAACGGATAGCCCCCGGCCCAGGCCTCGCCAAACATCACGCCCCCGGGCTCCAGCCCGAACAGCACGAGAACCATCAGGGCAAAAGCCGGAAAGTACTTGAGGGCCGGCCTGATCTCCATGGGCGTAAGGACGAGCCGGTCCAGCATGGAAAAGCGTATCCTTCTCATGGATTCATCCGCCCGGAGTCCCCCATCGAGGAAGGCGGGCAGATCCGAGGATCGGACCGGGCCGAAAGAGACCCGGAAGCCGGAGCGCTTGCGCACGAGCGGCGCGGAAACGCCGGGCGCACCGAGCTGGGGAACGACAACTCGGCGGTGCGAGACGATCCGGTCGAGACGAACGCTCTGGATCCGGTTCACAAGTTCATCGGTTCCAAAGGTTCCCTTTCCGGCCGCGCACCAGACATTGATTCCGTGAGTCTCAAGAACCAGAATCCAAAGACTCCGGCCGGTCAGGGACCTCCGCAGATGGTCAAAAGACAATTTGTAATTGGCTGTCACCAGCACGGTCGAATCGGCGTCGGGCTCCCCCACGGCATAGAGGCCGGGCGGCACCTTGAACGACATACGATAGGCACTGGTCCGGGACCGGAAGGCGCCCAGCCGGTCCTGGAACTCAAGACGCGTGGAGACCCTCGGGACAGGGCCCGTCGGAGTCACGGCGGAACCGATCACCCAATGCGGGGTCTTCCCGGACGGGTTGCAGCACGAATCCGACGCGGTAATTTCCTTCAGGCCCGTCCCGCATCCACAGGAATCGGCCCTGGCATCGGAAGGCTTGTCCGGAATGTCCAGTTCCAGCTTTTGCATGGTCCGGCTCATAGAATTTCCTTGAGAACGGGGCCGAGAGAGTTTTTCACCATCTCCGTCAGCCCTTCGACCTTGGTCAGGGTAATGCAGCAGATTTCGCCGTTCCGCTCCCAGCTCGTGACCGCCAGACGGTCACCGGCGCGAATCCCGGCACGGGCCCTCAGATCCTTGGGAATCAGGAACTGACCCCTCTCATCCACGGCGACGATGGTTTCCACCCGGCATCCGCTCCCGTCCGTGCATCCCATGGGAACGCGCAGCAACTCCTCACTCTTCTTCTTCGGCATGGCCAAATCCTTATTTTCAGAATATTCAGAATTTACAGAAAAACTGGCAGGATGTCAATAGGGGCGAAAAGGGCCGCCCGCCGTTGAATCGTTTGGGGAAACCGGAGTCAGCTTCCGGAGCCGGTCCCCCGGCCAGCCTTCACATAGACCGAAAGCCCGGCAAAATAGATGGCCAGGCTGGGGAAGAGCACGTACAGGGCAAACGACGCAAAGGAAAACTGCAAACGGGTCAGAAGAATCAAAGGCACGTAGGCAAGCACCACAAGGCCCGTCAGGAAAAGAATGACCGACAGGATCTTGCGCTGGCTCGGATTCATGGGCGCAGGGGGCTAATCACGACTCCTCATCTTGGCAAGCAGTCTCAGGATCTCGATATACAGCCAGACGAGCGTAACCATCAGCCCGAAGGCCCCGTACCACTCCATGTACTTGGGCGCACGGTGAGCCGCCCCGGCCTCGATAAAATCGAAATCCAGAACAAGGTTCAGGGCGGCAATGACCACCACCACCAGGCTGAACCCGATCCCGACCATGCCATTCTCGTGGATGAGGGGGATGCTCATCCCGAAAAACCCCAGAACGATGCTGACCAGATAGACCAGGGCGATGCCGCCGGTGGCCGCCACGATACCCAGTTTGAAATTCTCCGTCGCCCGGATCAGCCCTGACTTGTACGCCAGGAGAAGGCCGAGGAGGGTTCCAAAGGTCAGGCACACCGCCTGGAAGACGATGCCCGCGAACTGCATTTCCATCATGGCGGAAATAGCGCCGAGAAAGAGACCTTCCAGTAACGCATAAAGCGGTGCACTGAAGGGCGCCCAGGTTTTCTTGAACACCGTGACCATCGCCACGATGAAACCTCCGAGGGCCCCGGCCCACACGTAGGGCATCACGGCCGCAGGATTCGCCGGGTCCCAGAGGCTCCAGGTCCACCCGGCCGAGATGGCCGTAAGAATCAGAAGAATGGCCGTCTTGTTGACGGTGCCCTGAACCGTCATGACACCGTCCACGGACGTATAGGCGAATCCGGTGAAGGTGTCCGAACGCAGGGTGGGATTGGCGGTTCTCATCATGGGTTCACGCTCCGTGGCATTCTCATTTGGTTTGTTTTACTGGATAATTATTCTATGGAAAAGGCCGTTTCCCCACAACCCTGCCCTGGTGAGGTCCCTCGTGTGTGGCCGATTCACCCTGACCATCCCGTCTGACGAACTCGCGGCCGCGTTTCCGGACTTCGTCTTTCCGGAAGATCAGGGCCCGCGATACAACATCGCTCCGGGGCAGAGCGTCCTTGCGGTGCCCAATACCGCAGAACGGGCGGCCTTCCTGTATCGCTGGGGACTGATCCCCCATTGGGCCAAGGACCCGGCCATAGGCCACCGGATGATCAATGCCCGGGCCGAGACGCTGAACGAGAAACCCTCCTTTCGCACCCCTTTCCGGAGGAAGCGTTGCCTGATTTTGGCGGACGGATTCTTCGAATGGCGGAAAGAGGACAAACACAAGACGCCCTATTACGTCCGTCTGAAACAGGGCCGCCCCTTTGGCATGGCCGGTCTTTGGGACACCTGGCGGTCCGGGTCGGGGGAAACCGTCCGTTCCTGCACCATCATCACCACCGCGGCCAACGATATCGTGGCTCCCATTCACGACCGCATGCCGGTCATTCTGAGCGCGGCCGATTACCCTCTTTGGCTTTCGGCCCCGGATACCGCATCCCCGGACAAGCTTCAGCGACTCCTGCACAAGCCGTCGCCGGCGTCCGCCATGGAGGCTTACGCCGTTTCTTCGGTGGTCAACTCCCCCGCGAACGAATCCCCCCGGTGCGTTGCTCCTTTACCCGTAAGTTCCACCGGGGGAGAGGAATGAATCTTTCTAGGCAGACTGCGGCGCTTCCTCGAGGACGCGGCCTTCCTTCTTGGCCCGATACTGCTCGATAGCCTTCTGCAGCGCCTTGGAGCCGAGGTTCGAGCAGTGCATCTTGTTAGGAGGAAGCCCTCCCAGTTCGTTGGCCACCATTTCCTTGCTGATCTTCAGGGCTTCGTCCAGGGTCTTTCCCTTGGCCATCTCGGTAATCATGCTCGATACGGCAATGGCCGACCCGCACCCGAAGGTCTTGAAGCGGATGTCCACGATCCGGTCGTCCTCCACCTTGATGGCGATCTCCATCATGTCTCCGCATACCGGATTTCCCTCCACGCCCTTCGCGTCGGCGTCCGGAAGGTCTCCCGCATTCCGGGGATTCATGAAATGATCCATGACTTTCTCTGAATACTTGTGCATAACCCGAAACTCCTTTTCCTGAAATAATGTCGCCTCTTGTCCCGATTCCTATCCGTCCCCGACCGTCACGGCAGACATGGCCCGCAATTTCTCGATCACGGGCGGCAGCCTGTCAAGGACCCTGTCCATATCTTCCATCGTATTGTCCACGCCCACGGACATGAGCAGCGTGCTGTTGGCCAGGTATCCGGACCGGCCAATGGCCAGGAGCACGTGCGAGGTCTCCAGGGACATCATGGTGCAGGTCGAGGCGCTCGAGGCATAGATACCCTGGTCCGCCAGCGTAAGCAGCATCGCCTCTCCTTCCGCGCCTTCAAGGGAGACGTTGAGTACGTGGGGAAGACGCTGGGTAGGATGCCCGTTCAGGTAAACATGGGGAACCCGGTCCAGCAGGCCCTTCTCAAGCCGATCCCGCATCGATTTCAGCCGGATGGCCCGCGCTTCCATTTCCTCGATCGCGACCCTTGCGGCTACACCCATGCCCACGATTCCCGGAACATTTTCTATTCCGGTCCGGCGTCCCCGCTCCTGGGCACCGCCATGCACCAGGGGGGTGATCTTCACGCCCTTCCGGATGAAGAGAGCGCCCACACCCTTGGGCCCGTAAAAGTTGTGAGCCGAGAGGGTCAGAAGGTCCGCGTTCATCTTCTTTACATCCACTGGGATAATGCCCCCGCTCGAACCGGCATCCACGTGAAACAGAACCCCTCGCTCGCGCGCTATCTGCCCGATTTCCTCCACCGGTTCGATGGTCCCGATCTCGTTGTTGGCATGCATGACCGAAACGAGAATCGTGTCCTCCCGAAGGGCGGCGGCCACCGCAGCAGGGTCCACCACGCCAAACTCATCCACCGGAATCATCGTGACTTCGTATCCGTTCTTCTCCAGAAACTTGGCGGGCGTCATGACCGACCGGTGTTCGATGGCAGACAGGACAAGATGGCGCCCTTTGGAGCCATAAGAATGGGCGATTCCCTTGAGGGCAAAGTTGTTGGCCTCGGTTCCGGAAGAGGTGAACACGATCTCTTCCGGGGTGCAGTTGATCAGCTGAGCCACATGATTTCGGGCCTCATCGATAGCCGTCCGCGTTTTCCAGCCTTCGGGATGGTCACTCTGGGGATTACCGAAGACCTGACTGAAGAAAGGCAAGACCGCCCGGCTCACTTCCGGGTGACAGGGGGTCGAAGCAATATGATCCAGATATACGGTTTTCATCCTCATGCACCTCACCCTGATGGGATGGTTCCGGTCCTGTGTCCGTCACTCCTCTAATTCCACGCTAATATACCATAGCAAATCGGTCAAGCTTTTACTTAACTTTTTTTGTCAAGTTTAGTGCCGGCCGACGCAAGCTGAGGGCCATAGGCCGTAACTTATTGATTAATTGTTAATAACAGGCCTGATTAGGCCACGAGGCGGGCCTTACGGATGGCCCTGATTCGGTCTCGGAGTTGGGCCGCGTCCTCGAAACGGAGTTCCCGCGCAGCCTCGCGCATCTCTGCCTCGAGCGCCACAATCTCCTCGTCGCTGATTCGGCCGTATTCCAGGACCTGCTCCGCCGCGAGGGCGGGCGACGGAACTTGCCGGTTCAGAATGTCCGAAAGGGCAGACTCGCTCACCGCCCGGGAAACGCTTCGGGGGACAATGTGGAACTTCGTGTTGTGGGCTTTCTGTTTCTTTCTTCTCCGCTCCGTTTCATGCATCGCGGCCTGCATGGATCCGGTGACCCGGTCGGCGTAGAAGATCACTTCGCCGGATATATTTCGCGCGGCGCGACCGGCGGTCTGAATGAGGGAACGCTCCGACCGGAGAAATCCTTCCTTGTCCGCATCGAGAACCGCCACAAGGGACACTTCCGGAAGGTCCAGGCCCTCGCGAAGCAGATTCACGCCGATGAGGACGTCAAAGACCCCTTTTCTCAGGTCCCGAAGGATCTCCACCCGCTCAAGGGTATCGATGTCCGAGTGGAGATAACGGACCTTGGCCCCGAGTTCCTGGTAGTAGTCGGTCAGGTCCTCGGCCATTCTCTTGGTGAGGGTGGTCACGAGAACCCTCTCACCCCTCTCTGACCTTTTACGGATTTCTCCGTACAGGTCATCCACCTGCCCCGCCACGGGCCGGACCGTTATCTTCGGGTCCACGAGGCCCGTGGGACGGATCACCTGTTCGACCACCACGTGGCCCGCGCGCTCCACCTCGTACTCTGCCGGCGTGGCCGAAACGTGGATGGCCTTTCGAATCCTGGATTCGAACTCGTCGAATCTGAGCGGTCGATTGTCGAGCGCCGAGGGGAGCCGGAATCCGAATTCGACCAGAGTCTCCTTGCGCGAGCGGTCGCCCGCATACATGCCCCTCAGCTGCGGAATCGTCGCATGAGACTCGTCGATCACCATGAGAAAATCCTCAGGAAAATAGTCGATGAGGGTGAAGGGAGGGTCTCCTTCCTTTCGTCCGGAAAGGTGGCGGGAGTAGTTCTCGATGCCGTGACAGTGACCGAACTCCTGAAGCATCTCCAGGTCAAACAGGGTACGCTGTTCGATTCGGGACGCCTCCAGGACCCGTTGGTGCTGCCTGAAATATCGAACCCGCTCCTGAAGCTCCTGCTTGATGGCCTCCATGGCCAGGTGCATGCGCGTTCCGGAGGTGACCCAGTGGCTGTTCGGGAAGATGGCCACCCGTTCCAGCCTTCGGAAGACCTGCAGGGTGAGCGGGTCAAATTCGGTGATGGCGTCGATATCATCTCCGAAGAGTTCGATCCTTATGGCCCGGTCCTGGGAAAAGGAAGGGACCAGCTCGACCGTATCGCCCCGCACCCGGAAGGCGCCGCGCCGGAGCTGCACATCGTCCCGAACGTAGAGGATGTCCACCAGCTTCCGCAGCAGGTCGTTCCGCCGGATCCGTTGCCCCAGTTCCAGCAAAAGGTGCATATCCAGGTACTCCTGGGGAGACCCGATCCCGTAGATGCAGGAGACCGAGGCCACCACGATGACGTCCCGGCGCTCGAGGACGGCCCGGGTGGCCGAGTGCCGGAGTCGGTCGATGTCGTCGTTGATCGCCGAATCCTTCTCGATATAGGTGTCGCTGGCCGGCAGGTAGGCTTCCGGCTGGTAATAGTCGTAGTAACTCACAAAGTACTCGACCGCATTCTCCGGGAAGAACCCGCGGAACTCCGAATAGAGCTGGGCGGCGAGGGTCTTGTTGTGGGCGATCACGAGAGTGGGCTTCTGGACGCGCTCGATCACGCTGGCCACCGTGAACGTCTTGCCTGAACCGGTGACCCCAAGGAGGACCTGGTGCGGGCGGCCTTGGTCGAGTCCCCGGACCAGGGCCTCGATGGCCGCGGGCTGGTCGCCCTGTGGCGAAAAGTCCGATCGAAGTAGAAAAGAACCCATGGTGCCGCGATCTCAGAAGAAAACCCGCAGGAGCCCGGCCAAGAGGCCGGAGAAGAAAGGCCTGTTCAGAGTGCCGGAGCCCCCGGCAGCGCCTTGATCGAAGGAACGATGAACGGATGATCGCCCTCGAGCCCGATCAGTTTGCCGTCCCGGAGGGAGAAGCTGAGGGTGCACTGTCCGCCGGAGGAACTCTCGCCTCTTGCGAGCTTCCAGCCTGCCTGCCAGCCCACGATGATCCGAATGTCGTCCCGGGTGATCTTCACCCAGCGGACCGTGAATTCATGCGTGGCCTTCTCGAAGTTCTCATCCAGGCGGAGAGTCGTGAAATCCTCTGAAACATACCCCCTGACCAGATGAAAATCCCGCTGGTCGTAGTAATCGAAGATCTTCTGGACGGTCCCGATGGTCTTGGTCGCAAGGATGGAGTCCTGATTCGGCTTCACCTCTTCAGTGCAGGCGGCCAGCGCGCCGAGCAGGACGAGCAGGATAAGCAGAGAGGGATATCCCGCCTTCATGGAGCCAAAGCCGTCCTCATGGCGCATCAGTTACTGGAATTCTCCTGTGAGAAAGGGGTTGGAGGCCTTTTCTCGACTGACCCGGCTGGCCGGGCCATGTCCGGCATAAACGGCCGTATCGTCCGGGAGCGCCGACAATCTCTGAAGGGACTTCATCAGGGCTTCATAGTCGCCGCCCGGCAGGTCGGTTCGGCCAACGGATCCCGCAAAAAGGGAATCCCCGGTAAAAACCGCCTCTGGCGTGACAAGGCAGATGCCGCCTGGAGAATGGCCCGGGGTGTGCCATACCTTGAAACTGAGGGACCCCACCGTGATCTCGTCCCCTTCAGCCAGAAAGCGGTCCGGCTTGGGCAGTTTCTCAAGCTGAAACCCCCAGAGACGGGCCATTTCGGCCGCCCTTTCATAAATCGGAAGTTCTGCCTTGTGGAGAAGAATATCCGCTTTCGTGGCCTCCTTCAGCTCCGGCAACCCTCCCACGTGATCAAAGTGTGAGTGGGTACACACGAGGTACTTGGCCTTGAGCTTCTGTTCCTTGAGCCAGTCTTCTATCCGGTCCGGTTCGTCCCCCGGGTCCACCACCATGGCCTCCCGGCTCGCCTCATCGGCCACAACCCAGCAGTTCACCTCAAGCGCACCGACCACAAATCGTTCAACCAGCATCAGGCTTGGTTCTCCTCCACAGAGCGAGATTTTCGCAATTGTAACAGATATCGGAGTTCCTCGCCCCCGGTCAGACGGGCCATTCCCAGGTAGATCGCCACGGAAAATACAAGGCCGCCGGAAAGGTAGATCACCCGCAACCAGGCGGGTCCCGAACCCGGGGACCAGGGTCCGTTTCTCATGGCCATCCAGCAGCCAAAAGCCATCAGGACCGCCATGGCCCCGTATCGAACAAAAGAGCGGGCGATTCGCTTTCCGTCGATCCGGCCGATCTTTCTCCTCAGAAAGAAGAGGAGAAGGAGGAACTGAATGCCCGACGCCGTGGCATTGGCCAGGGCCAGCCCCGTATGTCCCATAAACCGCATCAGGCCAAGGCTGAGCAGGGCATTGGAAAGCAGCCCGAACATGGCAACCCTCACCGGCGTCCGGGTGTCCTGCATGGAGTAAAAAGCCGACGCCGCAACCCGCATGCCCACCATGGACCATATCCCGAGGGAATAAAAGAGGAGAGCAGAGGCCGTCCCGGTCACCCCTTCGGGGCCGAAACGTCCGTGCTGGAAGAGCGTGGTTACAATCGGGACGCGAAGGGCGATGAGACCCGCCATCGCCGGAAGGGTTATAAAGAACAGAAGGCGCAAGCCAAAGGAAAAGGTTTCCCGCAGGCTGTCCATGTCCCCGGCCACGGCCTGCCGCGAAAGCGTGGGCAACACCGCGACGGCCATGGCCACACCAAACACTCCGATGGGAAGGTGGATGAGCCGCATCGAATAGTAAAGATAGGTGATGCTTCCTTCCGGAAGATAAGATGCGAGGATGTTCGTGACAAAGATGTTGAACTGGGTCGTGGACATACCCAGCACCACAGGCAGAACGAGCACGAACATCTTCCGGAGATCAGGATGGCTAAATTGATATAGGGGCTTCAGCGAGAAGCCCATTCGAAATAGAGGGGGCAGCTGGATAGCGAACTGGGCCACGCCGCCCACGGCGATCCCGATGGCCACCGCCATGATGGGTGGGGAGACCCGGGCAAAAAGAAGCAGGACCACGCCGATGGTCACGACATTCAGCACGGCCGGAGCCAGGGCCGGCACGAAAAAGACTCCTCGGGTGTTCAGCGTGCCCATGGTCATGGCCGCCAGACTGACAAACAGGAGAAAGGGGAACATGATCCGGGCCAGGAGCACGGTGGACCGGAACTTCTCCGGCTCGTCCAACCAGCCGGGCGCGATGAGGGAAACCACGGTCGGCGCGAAAAATATTCCGACGAGACAAAGACTCCCCACCGCCGTGAGAATGAACGTAAAGGTGATGCGGACCACCTTTCGCGTCTCCTCTTCCCCGGACCGGGCTTGCGTCTCAGTGAGGACCGGGACGAAGGCGGCAGACATGGAGCCCTCGGCAAAAACCTCCCGGAAGAGGTTCGTGATCCTGAAGGCCATAAGATAGGTGTCCATGACATTCCCGGCGCCAAAGAGGGCGCCGAAAAGCATGTCCCGAACGTAACCCAACACACGGCTGGCCATGGTGGCCATGGACATCTTCCCGGCCGCGCGGGCTACATGACCCTTATCGTCCATGGCGGCTATTATACCGGCAGGGCTTCGGTTCCGAAGGAAACCCGGACCCACGCCGAAGCCCCTTTCTGGTATCGTAGAGACCGTTGTCCATACCCCGGTGCTGCGAAAGGAGCCCTATGGCCTATCGGGACATCAGGGAGTTCATCAAGCTCCTCGAAACAAAAGACCTCCTTCACCGTGTTGCGGTTGAGGTCGATCCCATCCTGGAGCTCGCCGAGATCACGGACCGCATGTGCAAGAGCCCGGGGGGCGGAAAAGCCCTCTTCTTCGAGAAGGTGAAGGGCTCGGCCTATCCCGTGGTTACCAACCTCTTTGGATCCTTCGAGCGGATGTGCCTCGCTCTTGAGGTCGACTCGCTGGACGATGTGGGGGCCCGCATCCTCGGGCTGATGAAACAGGCGCCTCCCAAGAGCCTGGCGGAAAAGCTGGCCATGTTGCCCAAACTCCTCGAGGTGTCGCGGGCGCTTCCCAGACGGGTGACCAAGGCCCCCTGTCAGGAGGTCATCGAGCGGGACCAGCCGGACCTTTCGAAGTTTCCCATCATCAAATGCTGGCCCGGTGACGGACAACCCGGTGACGAGGGCCGGTTCATCACCTTCCCGATGGTCTGTACCCGCGATCCCGAAACCGGCATACCCAACTGCGGCATGTACCGCATCCATGTCTACGACAAGACCACCACAGGGATGCACTGGCATATCCACAAGGGCGGCGCCCGTCACTACGACAAGCACGTGGAGGCCGGAACGCGCATGCCCGCGGCCATCGCCGTCGGCGGCGACCCGGCGGTGATCTACGCCTCCAGCGCACCCCTGCCGGAGAACGTGGATGAAATGATCTTTGCCGGATTCCTCCGGGACAGGCCGGTGGAACTCGTCAAATGCATCACCAGCGATATCGAGGTGCCGGCTCAGGCCGAGATGGTGATCGAAGGCTATATCGATCCCGGCGAGACGCGCATAGAAGGCCCCTTTGGAGACCATACGGGTTTTTATTCCTCCGCGGATCCGTATCCCGTGTTTCACGTGACCTGCATCACGCACCGGAAGGACCTGATCTACCCGGCCACCATCGTGGGCAAGCCCCCCATGGAAGACTGCTACATGGGCAAGGCCACGGAGCGCATCTTTCTCCCTCTCATCCAGCTTGAATTCCCGGAAATCAGGGATATGAACCTGCCCATGGAAGGCGTGTTTCATAACTGCGCCATTATTTCCATCAAGAAGAGTTATCCGGGCCACGGCCGGAAAATCATTCACGGTCTGTGGGGCAAGGGCCAGATGATGTTCGCAAAACTCATCATCGTTGTGGATGAGGACGTGGACGTTCAGAACCTGTCGTATACCGCGTGGAGGGTACTGAACAATACGGACTGGAAACGGGACACCATCATTGCCGATGGCCCGCTGGATGACCTGGACCACGCGGCGAACTTCCCCCGGTACGGGTCCAAACTGGGAATCGACGCTACGCGCAAAACCCGGGAGGAAGGCATGATGCGGGACTGGCCGGATGAGATCTACATGAGCGGGGAGATCGTCAAACTCGTGGACCGCCGCTGGAAGGAGTACGGTTTCTGATGCCGTTGAGGCCTCCGTCCCCCGGGTTTCCCCTGGGCCGCGGGTGGGGACGAGGGGGTTTGCTGGCCTGCCCGGCATCGGCTGAATGAAACCGGTTCCGCCCGTCAAACAGGGCCTCCCATGAAATTACTGGCTTATCTGCGCATGGTGAAGATCGAACACTCGGTCTTCGCTCTCCCCTTTGCCTTTGTGGCCGCCCTGATTGCCGCCTCGGGAATTCCTCCCTGGCGCACGGTGGCGTGGATCGTGGTGGCCATGGTGGCCGCCCGGTCAGCGGCCATGGGCCTGAATCGCGTTATTGACCGGAAGATAGACGCGGCCAATCCCCGGACCCGAAACCGGGAGATCCCGGCGGGAGTCATTGGTTCGGGAGAGGCCATGGTCTTTATTATCCTGTCGCTGGCTCTCCTGGTTTATGCGGCCTGGCAACTCAATGACCTCTGCCTGAAGCTTTCGCCCTTGGCCATCTCTGTTCTCGTGCTGTATTCCTACACCAAGCGGTTTACCTGGGCCGCGCATTTCGTTCTAGGCCTGGCCATAGCCGGAGCCCCCCTGGGCGCCTGGATTGCGGTCACAGGTACTTTGGATCCCCGCGTGCTGGCCCTGGGGGCCGCGGTCATCTTCTGGCTGGCGGGCTTTGACACCCTGTATGCTCTCCAGGATGTGGACTTCGACCGTGCCCACGGGCTGAGGTCGATTCCGCAACGATTCGGAATACCCAACGCCATCCGTTTTGCCCGGCTGGCCCATCTCGTTGCCTGGAGTTTGCTCGTCCTGACCGGTCTGTTGTTCGACCTGAGTCCCTTTTACTTCCTCGGGCTCTTCTTCGTTGCCGCACTCTTCATCTACGAGCATTCCCTTGTGCGCGAGAACGATCTTTCAAAACTCAACATGGCCTTCTTCAACATGAACGGATATATCAGCGTCTCCGTCTTTGTCTTCACCCTGGCGGCCTATCTCTGAAGACCATCCCCCGCGACGGGATGAGTCCCGGGCCTAAGGGTTTCGGACCGAACGATTCTCCGACCATTTCACCAGCCAGTACACAAAGCCCAGCACAAGAATCGTGGCGACCAGGTAGTAGGCCGTGCCCACATTCTCGTGCTTCAGGGTGGCGATCATCAGGTCCCGGATGAAAGCCACCAGAGCCACGCCAATGAATACGCTGATATTGAACTTCCCGCCCTTCAGGTGAGCGATCTCGGCATTCATAAGTTCAATGAGCACCCAGAGGATGAGAAGGGATCCGAGGGCCGAGAGGATGCCCTTGGAAATGTTTCCCCCGACCAGGGACCACAGATCGTAAAAGAAGAGGCCCACCACCCCAAGCGTGATCAGAATGAGGGAGAAGACCAGAACCATGTTCATCGCGCCTGAAAATCGCTCCGCGAAGGTCACGAGCCACGTCTTCACCTTCTGGGCGGCCGAGTAGTGCTGAATCTCCTCCTCGATATAGGAACTGGTGATGATGTCCAGGTTGATGTCCACCAGTTTGTTCAGGGCGGCCTTGAGTTCCGTGCGCCGGGAACGGTCATCAATTTCGGAGGAGAACATATCGATGAGCATGCTCCGAACCTTGTTCATCGACACGTTAACGTAATGGGAGCGAATCCCCTTGGCAGCATGAACCTTTCCGACCCTGCTGAGCTTGAAATAGTAATCATCGTCATAAGGCCCGGAAAAGAGCATCAGGAGCCATTCCCGGTGGTGCTCCGTAAGCCGGGGATACTCCTCAAGAAGTTCGTTGATCACCGGATCGCCCAGGCCCCGGATCGAGGCCACCAGGCGCCGAATGATGTCATCGACGTTGCTCTGGATCAGAGGATACACGGACCGCAGGAGTTCCTCGTCCCGGGGGGTAAAGTCATAATGCTCGCAAATCGTGCGGAACTGGGTCATGGGTTCCCTCCCCTGTCAATCTGATCCGGACACCACGTTTTCGGCTTTCCGCTCTGGCCCACGTCATATTCGGAAAAATCCTCGGCCAGAGAAATAGGGCCTGCATAGGCGCGGGCCGCCTGGGTGACACGGGCCGCTTCAGGAACTTCTGTCGCATAAAGGTGAGACAGAACGAGGTGTCCCGCCCCGGCCTCCGTGGCCAGACGTCCGCACTCGCTGGGGACCATATGGCCCCCCATCTTCATTTCATCCGGAAAAGAGCAGTCGGCCACCAAAAGGTCCACATCCCGGCAGAAATCCACAAGCCCGACTCCATAATCCGTATCGCCCGTAAACACCACGGACCTCCCTTCCGAATCGACCTTGAAGGCCACGCTTTCCCGGGAATGCAGCGTGGGGCACGCGGTAATCCGACAGTCTCCGAGACGGACCGCTTCGGACGTCTGGAGAAACTCGAGGCGGAAGGTCCGGGGAGGCGAGAGCACGGCAAAGAGGCAAGTCCGGAAATACTCTTCCAGGTCCGCCGGCGAAACCAGGTAAAGCGTCTTCCTCCGGATCTGGCCCGGCGTATACTTCAGCGCATGAACTAGCGGCAGGAGGTCGGCCATATGGTCGGGATGGAGATGGGTGATGAGGACGGCATCGAGGTCAAGGTGCGTCCGGCCCGCACAGGTCAACTGCCGAAGGACGCCGCTCCCGCAGTCAACGAGGATATTCTCGGAACCGGTTTCGACCAGATAACCCGGTGCATTTCTCGTTCGGGATGGCACACAGGTTCCGCTTCCCAGAACAAGTACCTTCACAACGTCGGTCTTGGCTCCTGGTTGTCGAGGACCTGCGGCCCCGCGGGTGTTATTCCAGCCACCGTTTCAACGTCTCGACGATTTTTCCCGCCTGCTCCCTGCTGGAAATATTGAATTTTGACTGATAACGGTACTCGTTGTTGCTCTTCTTGTATCTGCGGATGCTGAACTTCTCCGGGCCAAATTCGCCGGTCTTCCGGTCGAGGTCCTGATATCGAAAGAGAATGGTGGTCCACGCTCCCTTGGAGAGAATCTCCTTGTCCAGTTCCTTCACCAGAAGCACTCCGTCTTCCGAAT
>QJVM01000203.1 GCA_003235715.1 Nitrospirota bacterium | reverse complement strand
TGGAAAGAGGGGGCGATGGCCATGACGTGGATATGCTCGTGAGCGTGAGGGAAGGCTCCTTTGGGACGATAGACCTGGGGATCGGATACGCGGATTACGAACGGCTCAGGGGGTTTGTCGAGGTGGGTCATAATAATTTGAATGGACTCAACCGGAGGTTGAGCCTGAGGTTCGAGGCCAGCACCCTTACGAGACGGGGCATCCTGGGCTATCGCGACCCTTGGCTGCTTTCAGATTATCGGCTTCCCCTTCGTGTCGCGCTCCTTCAGGAATACGTGAAGAAGCTGGATGCGGAAAGCCGGGACACGCGTTACGAAAGTGACCGCACTTCCGTCGTCTTGGGTGTTGAACGCGATTTTACGGAGTTTTTGAAGGGAACGCTCAATTATGAATATTCGTATGTAGATACCTACAATGTCCGACCTGGGGAAGTGTTGAGTCGAAACGACGTGGGGACTCTCGGTATCAGCAGTCTCAGTCCGTCCTTGGCAAGGGATACAAGGGACAATCCCTTCAATCCCAAGAGTGGTTCTCTGACGACTCTGACGGTAAAGGTTGCAAGTAACCTGTTTCTTTCAGAGGTCAGGTTCTATAAGGCGACCCTTCAGGGCAGTGTCTACCAAAAGATTTTCGGTCCCCTCGTCGGTGCCGTGGCCCTTAGAGGGGGTATCGGGCGCGGCCTGGGGGGCATCGATGACCTTCCCCTTGTGGAACGTTTCTTTCTGGGTGGGGGAAAGAGTGTCCGGGGATTTGCCCAGGATAGTCTTGGTCCACAGTCATCGGATGGAGACCCGACGGGAGGCAATGCCTTTGTCTCGGCCAGCACTGAACTGCGCACGGACCTTTTCTGGGGGGTCGGTCTGGTGCTGTTCATTGACGGGGGAAATGTCTGGTCCCGGAATAATGAGGTGGATATGCGGGACCTGCGGTATGCCTGGGGGACGGGGCTTCGTTACGAAACGCCTGTGGGACCCTTCAGGCTGGACTACGGCCGAAAGTTCGACGTAAAGGAGGGTGAAGATCCGGATGAAATTCATTTCAGTCTCGGCCATGCGTTCTAGACTGATACCGTTTATCGGATTCACCCTTTGCCTGGTCATGAACACCTCTGCGGAAGCGGTGGTTCTCGAACGGATCATTGCCCTCGTGGGCGAATCCCCGGTTTACTATTCCGAGTTCTTGGAATTCAGGATGACATTGAAAGAGCAGGGGAGATATCGTTCGGACGACCAGGTCCTGGAAGAACTCGTGAACAGAAAACTTCTTGAACTGGAGGCCATGCGGCTTCATCTGGATACAGGTGTTTCCGATGAGCAGGCTCTGATCGATCGCTATCTTGAACTTGCTGTGCGCGGTTCCCTGACCCGGTTCCGACCCGGTGGGGACGTCGCTTTGGAGAGCAGGCCAGGAAGCGTGACTGATGAGCAGAGTACCGGGGAGGGGGGGGATCGTTTCCAACGGAATGCAGAAGTTCTCCCGGAATACGAACCAGCCCTGGAGCGGAAACTCAGTGAACTCCGGGAAAGGTTCGGGGTCAGAATCAATCCCAGCGAGTGACGGATGTCAGCAGGAACGCTAGACCTGCTATAGAGTCAGGTTTGCGGGAGAGGTCAACGTTCTGAAACGACGTTCGCACGAAATGAACGATGGGAAGTCCTTGAGGGGGGCTGTGGTCCTCTAGCGCTGGACCATCTTGCGGGACAGGAAAACCACGCAGTCGTCGCAGAGACGACCCGATTCCTGGTTGCAGATCATCCGGTTCAACTCCCAGCACGGCTTGTTTCGCTCGATAAACGACGAACAATTACTGCGGCGTTCCTCGCTGCATTCCATGATTTCCCAGCAGGAGGCGTAGTTCAGGAGCTTCTTAACGCCTTCGATACTAATCTTCTTCTCATGGATGAGGTCCCGGAGACACCTCAGCCATTTGATATCGTTCTCGGAATAATAACGGTTCTTGTTCCTTCTGGCCGGTTTGACGAGACCATGTTTTTCGTAGAGCCGGAGCGTCTGGTCCGTGGTTCCCACCAGTTCCGCAGCAACCCCGATAGGAAAGAGGGGCATGCTGCTTCGCTTGTCTTCGGGGATCTCAGCCGGGTTCATGCCCTTGCCCTTTGAAATTCAAAAGAAAAATAAGCTCTTCAACTTCAGCGAACGGTGTTCCCATGAACCGATTCTCTTCTTCCGATCTCTCGAAACCGTTTGTAACTAAATGCGAAATTATTAAACTACATAGTAATGTGGAAAAGCAAGGGAGTTCTTTCGCCTTTCCCGGGGCAGGAAATGCCCCCGGTCGGGTCCACTGGGATTCCGGGTCATACAATTGAATATCCTGAAGATATTCGGGTAGAATGTACACCGCTTTTGAGCGGGCGTAACTCAGTGGTAGAGTGTCAGCTTCCCAAGCTGAAGGTCGCGGGTTCGACCCCCGTCGCCCGCTCCATAATTTCTGGTTATCCGAGACAGTGGAGGTTTACGGTTATCATGTACGCTATCGTTGAGACGGGAGGAAAACAGTACCGGGTGGAACCCGGCAGTGTGATCCGTGTGGAAGCCCTTGACGCCGAGGTGGGGTCCATGATCACGCTAGACAAGGTTCTGCTCGTGAATACGGAAGATAAGGTCCTGGTCGGCGCACCCCAGGTGGACTCTGCGAAGGCTGTGGCCGAGGTTATGTCCCACGGTCGCGACCGGAAGGTTTTGGTTTTCAAGAAGAAAAGGCGCAAGAACTATCACCGGACCTTCGGGCACCGTCAACCGTTCACCACTCTACGGATTAAGGAGTTGGTGAGCTAGGCCATACGAGGGGGTCGAACATCTCTGCAATGGCGGAGCATGTAGCGGCCCTCCGTCCCCTTCAGTTTTTCCTCCTGCCGGTCGACACTAAGACTGGGGAAGCCCGTACTCGCGTTATGATTCCGGGGTGGCGGCCTGAAGGCCGCTGTTCTACCTGCTGGGACTCCTTTGAGGGTGCAGACAGGACCTTTTCGTGAAATCCGCGGAAATCTGTTCGAGGATGGCAGAAACCCTTTCGGAAGTACCTAACTATTAATCAGTAATTGGTCCGAAACAGGTACCCTTAACGGGATGGCACAGGATAAAGCAACCATCATCAAGCAGGCACAACGGTTCACCGCCAAGGGACAGATCGACAAGGCGATCCAGGAGTGGGAGAAGGTCCTCGAGATCAATCCCAAGGACGGGAACATTCACAATACCGTTGGCGACCTCCTCCTGAAGAAGAACGACCCGGAAAAGGCCGCCACCTTCTACTTCAAGGCCGCCAACCTGTTTCGGGACCAGGGCTTTTCGATGAAAGCCATGGCCCTGTACAAGAAGATCCTCAACATCCATCCCAAGAGCACGGACGCACTCGTCGGCCTCGCTGAAATGAATGCGGAGAGAGGACTTGTCGGGAACGCGAACGAGATCTACCTCACGGCTGCCGAGATATTCGTCAAGAGCGACTCCGTGGACAGGGCCATGGAACTGTATGAAAAGATTATGGCCCTCTCACCGGGCAGCCTTGCCCTGCATCAGAGGATTGCGGATCTTTACGCCAAGATCGGATTGAGTGGTGAGGCCGCCCGGGTGTATGCCCGTTGCGCGGCCGCTTATCTCGAGAAGGGAGATGCCGACAAGGCCCGGCCACTCTACCAGAAGGTGGCCGAGACGGTTCCTTCGGACCCAGCCGGCCACATCGGACTTGGTACGGTTCTCGCCAGCCAGGGGCACGGGGACGAGGCCCTGAGGCTCCTTGACAAGGCTGCTGAAAGAATCCCGGCGAGTGAGGCGATTCTTATGGCCCGTGCATCCGTTGCTTTGGATCTCGACCGCCTGGAAGAGGCAGCGACCTCCGTAGAATCGGTTCTTTCGAAAGATTCCTCCAATGTGGCTGCCCTAACCCTCCTGGTACGTCTCCATGCCAAGGCCAGACGATATGAAGAGGCATGGGAGGTTTTGGAGCGGGCCGTTGAGCTTTGTCTGAATGCGGATATGGATGAGGAAGCTCAGGGGATACTGGCCCTTGCCGATCAGATTCCCGGTCGGGAGGAGGATGCCTTAAGGCTTTACGTGCAGGTGCATCGGCAGGCCGGCCGGGAGGAGGAAGCCATCCAGACCCTCAAGGCGCTTGCCGAGTCTCTGAGCTCTCGCGGAGACAATGCGGGGGCCCGTGGCGCACTCGAAGATGCCGCGGCGCTGGCCCCCGACGATCAGGATATTGCCCGGCGGATAGACGAAATATCCGGTCCTGTTGGAGAAACCCTTGAGCTCGACGTTTCCGGTATAGACCTCGACGGCCCCCCTGATTCGGGGGAGGACGAGGTCTCCGCGGATGCGTATGTGAAGTCGCTCGAAGAACAGCTGACCGGGTCGTCGGACGGCAGCATAGAGGATTTCCAGAGCATTGATTTAGGGGGGGGCGAGGAGGAAGAGGAAGCGGAAGAGGACCCAAGCGGAACGTACGTCATTCCGGAAACCGACCTGGACGTTTCCATTCTGAAAGAAGAGCCCTTGGAGGATTCTGATGAGGAAACTCCGGAGGGCATGGACGATGACGACATAATCATTGACATCAACCGTGTCGATGACGAGGCGCCCCCCCCGCCGGACCTCCATCCACAGACAGCTTCCGTTGACCGGTCGCCTGATCGTTTTGACGAAGATCTGGCGGAAGGAGACTTTTATCTGGAACAGGGCCTCAAAGAGGAGGCAATAGAAATCTTTCAGAATCTGAACCGTCAGTACCCGGATCGGCCGGAACCGGCGGAACGACTTGCGGCCCTGCTCAGGCCCAAAGCCGAAGCTCCGGTCATGAAGGTGCGCCCTGCGCAGAAGACGGATGCCAAGGCGTTTCTGGAGAGCCTCAAGGATGTTCCGGATGACGCCGAAGGCGTTGGCCAGAAGGCCAAAGACGAGATGGACAGCATATTTGATGCCTTCAAGAAGGGTGTTGAGCATGAGGTGGAGGAAGGCGACTTCGAGACTCATTACAATCTCGGTATTGCATACAAGGAGATGGGGCTGGTCGAGGACGCGATTCGGGAGTTCGAGATAGCACTGCGAGTGCAGCGCGACTCCGTGCAGGGCAGAAGCATGCTGGCGATGTGTTATATGGAGGGAGGTCAGCCTGTAAAGGCCTTGGAGGAATATCGTAGCCTCGAGTCTGTCGTAGGGGTGAACGATGACCGGTACCTCTCTCTTCAATATGATCTGGCTGTCGCGGCCGAGGCTGCGGGAGATTCAGCGGAAGCTCTGGCGATTTTCAAGGGAATTCAGCAAAAAGCGGGGTCATTCAAGGATGTTTCGCAGCGGATCGTAAAGCTTAGGGGTTAGGTTCCTCCTCATGTGCTGGTTTCGGGTTCTCGTCTGTTCTTAAAATGACCGTGCGGGTTGCGTTGATTCAAGTTTCCCCCAGAAGTTTCTCGCAATGCAAAGTCCCTCGTCCCCCAGATTCAGCGAGCGACGTTTGTACCAAACCGAAAATGAGCTTGCGGTTAAGCCGCCTTCCTGGGTAATCCGGCGCCGCTCGACCAGACCATCCGCAGTTTCCGGGCCGAAGGGAAGTCCTCAGTCAGTCTCCCACGAAAAAAGTTCCGGTCGCAGTGTCTCATCGGCAGCCATCTTTCTTATGGAGACGATAGCGGAGTAGCTCGGTGCGACCACGGCAATATGCGAGGAAAACAGACGGCCGCTTTCCATCGCAGCCGGTGCAGAGTACTGAACATAAACCGGGCCTTCCGGCGAAACAAATTCATGGACCAGTGGAAGGAGAGTTTGGCGGTCGATCCAGACCGTCTGGGTTGCGGTCTTTAACACGAGGCTTTCCGGGAGTGGAAGAAATTCGGCCGTATCCATATACTTCCACCAGAAAAGGGCGGGATGAAGGCCGTACACAAGGGATTGGTAGGCTGAAATATCTCCTGCGGGCCTGCTCCATACCTGGCGATCGCGGTAGAGAAGATCCAGAACGGGAATCCCCACCCGATAGACCCGGAGGCGCATACGGTCCGGCGGCGCCAGGTAAAGCACAACGGACGCTTTGTCGAGGAGAGGGCGACCCTCAAAGGCCAGACTGACCTCGCCCGAGAGCTTCAGCGTTTCGAATCGGGCCCGGCCCAAGACCTCCTGCTGAATCGGGATTGGCAGGGACGGTGCCACTGGGACACCCGGTCTGGGGCCGGGGGCGCTGGCGCAGGCCGTAAGAAGGGTGGCCAGCAGAAGAGTTCTAAAATACCGACGATACCGCCTGCGCAACGGTTCGAACCCCCAGGATATCGATATGTGAAGGATTCCCCAGTCTTTTGAGATTGCCCTCAGGCATGACGGCTCTGGTGAAGCCAAGTTTGGTCGCTTCCTTCAGTCGGGCCTCCATATGGGCTACGGCGCGCAGTTCGCCCGAGAGGCCGACTTCACCGAAGGCCACCAGCCCCCTCGGCGTTGGACGGTCGCGGAGGCTGGAGGTTACGGCCAATGCTATTCCCAGATCGGCCGCTGTGTCCTCCAGTCGGAGACCTCCGACCACATTGATGAAAGCATCCATGGACGAGAAACTCAGGCCCACGCGTTTTTCCATAACGGCCAGGATCAGACTGCAGCGATTTCCATCAAGACCCAAAGTGGTCCGTCGTGGAATGGCGAGTGACGATGTGGACACGAGGGCCTGGATCTCCACCATGATGGGCCGAGTCCCTTCCACGGAGGCGGTTATACAGGAGCCCGGAATATCGGCCGAATGCTCGGCCATGAACAGTTCCGATGGGTTCTCCACCGCCACAAGACCTCGGGACGTCATCGAAAACACCCCGATCTCGTTTGTTGAACCAAACCGATTCTTCACCGCCCGGAGAATACGGAAGGCCTGGGCCGCATCTCCTTCGAAATAGAGCACCGTATCTACGATATGCTCCAGAACCTTGGGCCCTGCGATAGCTCCATCTTTCGTAACATGACCCACCACCATAACCGGAATACCGGTAGTTTTAGCCCAAGAAGCAAGCCGGGTCGAACACTGTCGGACCTGGCTCACGGTCCCCGGGGCCGAGGGAACGTCCTCATCCTGAATCATCTGAATGGAGTCGACGACCACGATCAGGGGACGTATCTCGTCAAGCGTCCGAAGGATGGTCTGGAGCGATGTGGCCGGAAGGATAAGCAGGTCAGGCAATCCCAGTTCCATTCGTTCGGCCCTTATCTTGATCTGCCCGGCGGACTCCTCCGCAGAGACGTAAAGAAGGTTTCCCGGCGAGGCCAGCCCCGAAAGGGCCTGAAGGACCAGGGTGGATTTGCCTATTCCCGGGTCCCCGCCGATCAACGTGATCGAGCCGGGAACCAGCCCTCCCCCCAGGACCCGGTCCAACTCCGCAACCCCGGTTTTCCAGCGGACTTGAGCCTCCTCCCGTACGTCCTCAAGCCGAAGTGGGGCAGAGGACGTCAACGGGGTTGGCCCCCTCACCGTGGAGGCTGAAACCGGAACCTCCACAAGACTATTCCAGGCCTCGCAATCGGGGCATTTTCCCATCCAGCGGGGACTGGTGTGACCACAGGCCTGGCATTCGTATACTGCGCGGATTTTCGCCATGGAAGCAGGGTCAGGGGAAGGAACGTCTGGGCAACCGAAGGACCGTAAGTCTCAGTTTCCGGTTTTTAGAAGCTTCCCGAATAAACTGAAAGACTCATCGGAGTTCCACTCATAGGCCCCGAAGATCTTCCTCACGAGAACGCCATCCCGGTCGACGATGAAGCTCATTGGAAGGGAGTAGACCTTGTAATCCTTTTCCCCAACCCGGTTCTCAGGGTCATGAAGTACCGTGAACGCGATGGGATTCTTTTCCATGAACCGTTCCACCATGGGTTTGGAAGGGTCAGACGAAATTCCGAGAATGACCAACCCCTGGTCCTGATACTTGTTATAGAGGTCGTTCATCCCCGGTATTTCCATCCGGCAAGGAGGACACCACGTGGCCCAGAAATTCACCACCACGACCTTTCCCTTGAAGTCCTTCAGGGAAACATCCTTTCCTGAAAGGTCAGGGAGCGTAAAGCCGGGCGCGTTCTTGCCAATCAGTTCATCGGCTTCCCAAGGCGCTGGCGGAATGGCCAGGGCCTCTCCGGTGATACCTGCCGCAAGCAAAGCGATGAGGAATATTCGTTTCATCTTCAGAGTCCTTTCGCCTGAGGGCTCGACCCGCAAATCAGGTGGTGCCGGAGGGGGGAGTCGAACCCCCACGGGGTTGCCCCCGCCGGATTTTGAGTCCGGTGCGTCTACCAGTTTCACCACTCCGGCAACGTTATGGCGGCCCTCAGAACACTGACCGGGAGATGAACATAACT
Source organism: Nitrospirota bacterium (assembly GCA_003235715.1). Classification (GTDB taxonomy): domain Bacteria; phylum Nitrospirota; class Thermodesulfovibrionia; order SZUA-242; family SZUA-242; genus SZUA-242. The sequence goes on along the minus strand of QJVM01000203.1, from coordinate 6,081 downwards.
TATCACAAGCCTATGAGAATTATGAAGGAAACGTCCGGAAGCGGCTGGACGGGGTCTCCGCACGGGGCGATATTAATCAGTATAATGAACCAAGACCGTATCGCGGGGGAGAACGAGCACATTGGATACCCAGGGACCAACCACGCCATCCATGAGATGGTATCTTCTCTACACGAAGGCAAGACACGAGGACCAGGTCGCCTCCCGGCTGAGCCAGGCCGGATATGAGGTGCTGAATCCGAAACTTCAGGAGAGGCGGTTTTACAGGGGGAAACCCCAGAACGTGGTTTCGCCCTTGTTTCCGAGATACTTGTTCGTCCGTCTCGACTATGGACGGGATTTCAGGAACGCCAAGTATACGCGGGGCGTGGTGCACATTGTGGGGACCTCCCAGGCGCCCACGGTCGTTGACGAGACGATCATTGAAACCATTCGTTCCCGTCTCCTGGAGGACGGTCACGCCATCCTGCCCCCTCCGGATTTGAGACCGGGGGACGAAGTGGAAATTCACGGCGGGCCTTTCGCCGGGCTTTCCGGAGTATTCGTCAAACCCATGAAAGGCGTTGAAAGGGTGAGCGTTCTTCTTAGGGCCATTCACGCCCGGGTTGAGGTGGATGTAGCTTATCTGTCACATCGCGGTTGACGGAAGGTCTGGCAAACCTCGATACCACGGGGGCATAGAAAGAAACCGGACCGATTCCCGAATCCTGCCGGACGCGCAAGACGCTCTCTTTCGTATTGAGAAGGGCGGGCCGGATGACCGGTATCCCATGATTTCTTCCGCGCTTGAGCGACTCAGCTATCTTGCGCGGTCTGCGGTGGAAACGGAGATAAGCCGCTTGGCTTCTGCCTTTGAGAAAGACCTTTTTCAGAAAGTCCGGGAAGAAGGTTCCCCGGAATTGGAACGGGCCGTGGCGACGGATTCTCTGCTGGACGAAGCGGGAAAAAACATGGAGGAGCGTTCTGCCTCGGCCTCAGGACTCCTGAATTCCCTTCACAAGGGGGGAGGCGGTCTGAACCTGCCATTCTGACCCCTCCGGAACCTTCCCTGACGGCCGTGGCAGCGGGGCGTTCTGTTCCGACACCAAAGGCTAGGCCCGGTTCAATCAGAGTCGAGCCGGATGCTATAGTATCCGGGAATCGGGACAATTCCTTATCCTGAACTATTGAACTCATGGGCAATAACGGGAAGAAACGCTGTACCATTTGGGCTGTTGCCGGCGGAAAAGGTGGGACCGGGAAGACCTTCGTTATCAATAATATTGCGATCCAGCTTGCCGCAAGAAACTTAAAGACCATTCTTGTGGATGCGGACTTCGGCGGGCCGAACGTTCATACCTACTTTGGAGTCAAGCCCGGGCCCCGCTCCCTCACGGATTTTTTCGAGAAGAACGTCCCGCTCAAAGAGGTTGTTACCCCCACAGCCCTCGATCATCTTCATATCATTCCCGGAAACGTGAACTGTTTTGCCTCCGAAGGGATGAAACATACCCAGAAGAGCAAGTTTCTGCGCCACGTCCGTACACTTGAATCGGATTATGTGCTCCTGGATCTGGGGGGCGGGGTCGGGGTTAATACCATTGATACGTTTCTGGTGGCCGACAAGATGATCCTGGTTCTGGCTCCGGAATCCACGGCCATTGAGAACCTGTATCACTTCATCAAGAATATCTATTTCCGAAAGCTGAAGACGCTGCTTGGACTGCATGGGCTCCGTCATATTGCCCACGAGAAATGGAAAGAAAGACAGACCAACCGGGTTCAGGATATCCGCGGGCTTATTGAAAGCCTCCGGGAACAGGAACCCGAGGCCTGCCTGCTCATTACGGAGGAACTGGCGAGATTCCGGGTTTACCTTGTTCTTAACCAGGTACGCAATGAAAAACAGATATCCATTGGTTTTTCCCTTCGGAGCATCTGTGCGAAGTATCTGGGTATCGAGACCGAGTTTGTGGGCTACGTGGAGCACGACGCCATGTTCTGGCAGAACATCAATCTTGAACATCCCTACGTACATTTCTGGAAATCCCCACGGCTGACAGACGGGATCGGCCGCCTTACGGATAACCTGATTGAAGGCAGACAGTTTCGTGGCGGGAGGGTTCCTGCATGAATCGGGAAGATTTCGCGGAACATTTCAGGACTCTGGAGGTTGATCCGAATTCTACATTTCAGGAGATACGACGGGCCTATCATCACCTCAGAGAGCTCTTTTCCAAAAATTCCATTGTGCTGAACCCGGTGAAGGATGAACTGGACCCGGAGTTCCAGGAAGACATCATTCTGCAGATAGACCATGCTTACAAAGAACTCTGCTTCTATTTCAACGAGAAGGAGATAGAAGACGCTCGGCAAACGGTGGCGCCGGAGCCGGTTCAGATGTCCGTACCCCCCCCAGCTGATGGCTATTCCGGGCCCGTCCTCAGACAACTTAGAGAGAGAGCAGACATCCGACTTTCAGACATCGCCCTTGCGACGCGTATTCGACTCGAATATCTCGAGAATATCGAGAAAGAATCCTATGATGGGCTTCCTCCTGCTGTTTTCCTGCGGGGATACGTGGCCAGCTATGCAGCCTACCTCTCCCTCGACCCTGTCCAGGTGACCCGGGATTTCATGAATCGGTACGAGAAGTCGCGCCGATAGCGTATGGTGTTCCGGGGCGGAGCAGGATGACCGGTTCCTCCAGGCCTGCGTGCCTGGATTCAGGCCTTCCCTGAGATCCTGAGGATCGTCCCATGATGGAGTCCGAAATGTTCAGATGGCCGCGTATCGTCTTGTATGACCGCAAGGCGCAAGCCCTTGGCCGACGCCACCCGTGGGTATTTTCAGGGGCGGTTCGGGAGTCCGAAGTTGGGCTCTGCGAAGGAGATATTGTCGATGTGTTCTCGGAAACCGGTCAGTATCTTGCCACAGGTCATTACGGTGAGGGCAGTATCGCGGTTCGGATCTTCTCGTTTGAGCCCGTGGTTGACCTACGGGTGATGTGGGAGGAACGTCTTTCAGAGGCGTTTCAGTTCCGGCGGCTCATCGGTCTGGCGGTATCCCCAGAGACCAACGCGTATCGGCTGGTGAACGCAGAGGGCGACGGTCTGCCCGGTCTTGTGATCGACTGGTATGGGGGAACCGCTGTTTTCCAGGCTCATTCCGTGGGGATGTATCAGGAGAGGGCCCGTGTCGCTGAGGCCCTCCGCAAGGTGTTCGGCTCCGCCCTCCGGGCGGTTTTCGACCGGAGTGCATCGACCCTTCACGGAAAGCTTGAAAAGGCGCGGGACGGCTATCTTTTGGGGAACGCTCCCGACGGACCGTTCATCCGCGAGAACGGGTTAAAGTTCCGGGTGGACTGGGAGGCCGGACAGAAGACCGGGTTCTTCCTCGACCAGAGAGACAACCGAGCTCTTTTGCGAAGATACGCAAGAGATCGCGAGGTTCTGAACGTCTTCTGCTACTCGGGGGGTTTTACAGCCTATGCGGCTGCAGGCGGGGCGCGTAGTCTGAGTTCTCTTGACAGTTCGGAATCTGCACTGCGGCTTGCCAGGGAAAACGTGGCCATGAATAATCCCGAAGGAATACCCCATCTCGTATTCCAGGAGGATGCCTTCAAGTTTCTCGGGGGGATGCAGGAAGGGGCTTATGACCTCATCGTTCTGGACCCACCCGCCTTCTCCAAGGGGCCGTCGTCCCGCCACAGTGCTGTGCAGGCCTACCGCCGTCTGAACCAGCTAGCCATCCGGAGAATCCGGAAGAACGGCTTGATCTTTACTTTTTCCTGCTCTCAATCTGTTGGTCTCGAACTTTTTTCCGGAGCCGTGACGGCAGCGGCCATTGAGACCGGCCGATCCATAAGGGTCCTTCACGAACTCAGCCACCCCCCCGACCACCCGGTCAGCATCTATCATGCGGAGGGGCGCTACCTGAAGGGGCTGGTGCTCCACGTTCGCTGATGGCCCGGAAGATACCCCAGGGTCGACTTAGTGCGTGTCCGGCTGAGTTGGGTTAGGGAGAAATACGGTAAAACTCTTCTCCGCCATGAGACGGTCACCGTAAGAGATTTGGAACGTCCAGGTCCCGGGGACCTGTTCCTCCTTGGTCTGGAATCCGAATCCGACGAAATCCTTCTTACTGATGGGAGGGGTCAGCGTGTGCGTGATGGTGGGACGGACCTGGTCGGAGGCCATCTGCCCTTGGGGGGGAGGAAGCAGGATCTTGAGTGTGAGGGGTACTTTTCGGTGACGCGGTTCTCCCACCAACGTGTAGCGGAATCCGAACAGTGTTCCCAGAACAGCCGGAATGCGGTCGGTTTCAGTCAGCAGTTCAGTCTTGCGCCGCGAGACGGTGGATGCCTTCCCGGAAAGGGATTCGGGCGCATCCACTGTGCGGACCACTTCGGTTTTGTAGATCCCCCACTCAGAGATGTCGACCCGGTCCACGCGCGTCCGAACGGCCGAGTCTCTCTGCGCGTCCCGACCGAAGGCTGGTGGTGCAGCGAGAAGAAGAATGAAGACGCCAAGGACAGCCAGCTGCTTCATGCCCGGCATGCTACCAGTTTGCGACGGCATCTGTCTCCCCTTCCTCCCTACTTATTGGCTACCCCCATGGAGATGATGTACTTGAAGGCTACGTCCACACGGATATCCAGTTCAATGACATCATCACGCCGCACGAGAATGTAATAGCCCCCCGTAGGGTTCGGCGTGGTGGGGACATAGACCCCGATATACCCTTCTCCAAGGTGCGAGGCCACCTCCTTCCCGGGAAGAGCGGTCTGGAAAGCCAGTGTCCAAATCCCGGTATGGGGAAACCGGACCAGGACGACCTTCTTAAACGCGTCCCCACGATTGTTGGAGAAGATGGCCTCACTCACCTGTTTGACGCTGTTGTAAATGGACTTGACGATCGGGATGCGGGACAGTCCCCGTTCCCAGAGATTAAGAAGCCTCTGTCCCAAGACGTTTGTGCCTAGGAGGCCTGTAAGCAGAAGGACCCCGACGGTCAGAACAACACCCAGCCCCGGTATGCTCATTCCAATCAATGATTCCGGGCGATAGGCGGGAGGAAGAATGAGCAGGGTTTGGTCCAGGGTTTCTATGAGGGCTTTCAATACCCAAATGGTGATAACGAGTGGCACCCAGATGAGAATGCCAGTGATAAAGTAACGTTTCATATGTGCCCTTCCTTAGGAAATGCGGTCACTCCTTGCGGTGTGGAACCCGCGGCGGCCCCCCTCAAATGGGTCCATGGCAGGAATGGGAAAATCATAGGCATTTTCGATGAAACAATCCAGTCCTCCCTTCCTTCCGTGGAGAAGGCCCGCGGACCGGGATACTGAACCCGTTCCGCAGGAAAAGAAAGGGGGAGCCCTTCGGGCTCCCCCCACGGATGGAACAAGCAATAAACCTATTTGGATTTCAGGGCCTTTTCGATCACCTCCTGGAAGCCTTCCAGACTTCTGTTCTGGAGCCGAATTCCGTTAACGAAGATGGTCGGCGTGCCACGGACGCCCGCCTGACGCCCTTCGTTTACGTCGCCATCGATCAGGGCCTGAATGGCCGGATCTTTCCGGTCCTTGTTGAATTTTTCAATGTCCAGGCCCAGGTTCTTTGCAATAGCCACCAGCTTATCGTCATTCAAATCCCTGAAGTCCTTGAAGATCTCTTCATGAAACTCCCAGTACTTGCCCTGCCGGGCGGCTGCCAGTGAAGCTTCGGAACCTGGACGGGCTCCCGAGTGGTTTGGCAGCGGAAAATGCTTGGTCACCAGTTTGACTTCTTTGGGGTATTTCTCCAGCACCTGCTGGAGTAGCGGCTCAAGCCGCGCACAGTACGGTCACTGATAATCACTGAATACGGCTATGGTGACGGGTGCGTTTTCGGGTCCCTTGAAGGGATGGTTCGAAACATCGATGTCTTGAGAGACCTCAAATGCGATGACCTTGAGGGCCTTGGTCTTGCTGCTTGAGAGGGCGAACACGTTGTTGCCGGGATAGACGGTGATGCTATCAAAGGAACCGTCAACCGGGATGTTATCGGTGGCCCGGTTTTGCTGGACGGAGTAAAGGAGAACCTTGCCTGGCAGAAGAAT
>QJVM01000213.1 GCA_003235715.1 Nitrospirota bacterium | reverse complement strand
AACGTTTCGTCAGACCATTCCACTCTGCCGGAGGGCACCTCCCATTCCCAGCTTCCGATACGGGCAATCCGCTGGATTTCAGCCAGCCTGTTTTCGATGGATCTCATTCTGGTAGGCCCCGGGGCTAGCTTCTTATCGACCTGTCTCCGCGTGCTCTTCAATGATTCAAGTAACGGCTGGACGGACCGATGAAGAGGCCAATATGGGCTGATTTCCTCCCGTCAAGAACATGCTCTTCCGGGTTGGCGGGAGAGCCGGCCGGACGCAAGTGAGGGGTAGGACCCGACGTTGAAGCCGCCTCCAAGGAGACCGTAGGCCCCCCCGCACTCTGGACGGATATTGAGGGTATTGACAAGGGGAAGGGATGCAGTTATATTTGCGCGAAACACCCCGTGCCCAAGGTCTTTCAGACCCCAACGGGGGGAGAAGAACGGTATGTATTGAAAGGACACCGCATACAGATGCCCAGCAAAGACTCCTCCGTCGGTCTTGACGACGAGCCTCCGAACGTATGTCGTGCCGAAGAGGAAGACGAGCCTCCAAGCCCCTCTCTTTCGCTAGACACCCCGGACGTTCCCGCCTCTGCCGACCCCGGCCCCTCAGTTTCATCGCCAGCCCTTATGTCCCTGCCTGAAGAACACTCGTCGAACGTTATCTCGATCTTCAAACGGCCCCGTGCCTGGACGTCCTGGCGGTGGCAGATGAGAAATCGTATTCGCAGCTTTGACGAACTGGGACGGGCTTTCCCCCGGGGTGGGGGGGAGTACGGCATGGTCCAGGCCGCTTCGCGCTTTCCCATGGCCATCACACCGTATTACGCGTCTCTCATTCAGCAGTTCGATGAGAGCGACCCGATATTCCGCATGTCTGTACCGCAACCGGGCGAACTTCTCGATCCACCGTTTCTGATGGACGATCCCCTGGCCGAGGATCACGATATGCCTGTTCCCGGGATGGTCCACCGCTATCCGGACCGGGCCCTGGTCATTGCCACATCGGTCTGCGCCATGTACTGTCGTCATTGTACGAGGAAGAGGGTGGCCGGGCACCGGGAGTCGAGCATCTCTTCGCTCAGACTGAAGCAGGTGACGGCCTACCTCGCCGAACACCCTGAGATCCATGATGTCATCATTTCCGGGGGCGACCCTTTCACCATGTCCACGGAAAGCCTGGAAAAGGTCGTATCCGCGATACGGGCCATCCCGAGCGTGGACATTATCCGGATTGGGAGCCGGACGCCCGTCACCATGCCCATGCGCATCACGGACAATCTTGTGACGATGCTCAGACGGTACGCGCCGGTCTGGGTGAACACGCACTTTAATCATCCGCGGGAAATCACACCCGAATCCCGGGAGGCCTGCGGCAGACTGGTGGATGCCGGGATTCCGGTAAACAACCAGTCGGTGCTGCTTCGCGAGGTCAATGACGACCCGATGGTTATGGAGGCTCTGCTCCGGGGGCTCGTTCGCATGAGAGTGCGCCCCTATTACCTTTTCCAGTGTGACCTGGTCCGTGGCGTGGAACATTTCCGTACCCCCATCACCCGGGGCATTGAAATCATGGAATACCTCCGGGGACGGCTGGGCGGCCTGGCCATTCCGGCGTACGTGGTCGATGCTCCGGGAGGCGGAGGGAAGATCCCGGTCCTCCCGACCTACCTGATTTCCCAGAGCCCGACGCATACGGTGCTCAGAAACTTTGAGGGGATGCTGGTGAGCTACCCCGAACCGTATGCCGGCAGACACAACGGAGATTTCCGGTTGACCAATCCGCCGGTGTCCCCGACGGTCTACGATCTGGCTCGCGGAGACGCCGTCTCCATCGAACCCCCGCGCTCTGCCCGGCTCGGTCGACGCCGGAAGACAGCGGCCTTCACAGGATGAACCTGCGCCGCTCCCTTCCTTTCTGCCCCGAACATCCGATGGATCATGAAATGGGTCATCGCTTCATAAAGGCTGTCTGCCTGCCCTTTAACCAGGGGGGATCCCTTCACGGGATGCCCCCTGGAACGTCACTTCTTCACTGAAAGGTTAAGTCCGGGGGCATGATCAGAATTCGCCGGGTCCACACCTCCCTGGGCCAGGACGATGTCCTGCGGCAGGTTCAGGTGATCTTTCGGGCCAATTTTTCCGCCGTGGCTTCGTATGCGGACAAGATCCCGAACCTTCTGGATGAACCCGTTTCCTTTGGTTACCGAACGGTCCTCCTGGTGGCCGAGAAGGGTCTCGGCCGTATTGTGGGTTTTGCCATGGTCATGTACTTCACCGAAATCAAGAGCGCCTTTCTTGATTTCATGGCCGTGGATACGACCACAGGCGGGCGAGGGGTGGGCGGTGCGCTCTATGAGGCGGTCCGCGAGTTCTGCCGGAACAGTCAGGCCCGGGGGCTTTATTTGGAGGCCCTTCCAGACGACCCCAAGCTCGTCCAGACGGCTGGCGAACTGGCCGAGAACCGGAGACGCCTGAAGTTCTACGAACGGTATGGAACCCGCCCCATTGAGGGAACGGCTTACGAAACGGCCATCGGAGGGGGGTCTGCGCCGCACCTCCTGTTTGATGGGTTGGGCCGGGAAAAGCCCCTTGGCCGAAAAGAGGGTCAGGCCGCGGTGAGGCTGATCCTGGAAAAGAAATACGGGCACATTGCTTCGCCGGAATACATCCGTATGGTGACGGATTCCATCCGGGACGATCCCGTAAGGATTCGCGCACCCCGATACGTACCTGCCGCGGACAAGCCGCAGGCGGTCCTGTCGAAGCGTTTGAGCCGGCCCTTCGGGTATGCGATCAGCATCAATCATCAGGTCCATCATGTCCACGAAAGGGGATATGTCGAACGTCCGGCCCGCATCCGGGCTCTGGCGGCGGTGGTGGCGCCGCTTTCGGTTTTTGAGCCCGTAAAGGTCCGGCACTTTCCGGAGTCGGTGCTCCGGACGGTGCACGACGGTGACTTTGTCGCCTACCTGAGGACGGTCTGCGAGAAGCTTTCTCCGACCACCCCCGTGTATCCCTACGTGTTCCCGATTCGGCGGCCCGAACGAAGGCCGAAGGAACTGGCCATACGGGCCGGATACTACTGCATCGATACGTTTACCCCGCTCTACAAGCACGCGTACGACGCGGCCCGGAGCGCCGTGGATGTGGCCTTGTCTTCCGCCGAGGAGATTCTGAACGGGCGTCACGTGGCCTATGCCCTGTGCCGACCTCCCGGGCACCATGCCGAGAGGCGGGTCTTCGGGGGGTTCTGTTACTTCAACAATGCGGCCCTGGCGGCGGAACACCTGGTTCGCAGAGGCTACAAGGCCGCCGTCTTTGATGTGGATTTCCATCATGGCAACGGAACCCAGGACATTTTCTACCGGAGAAGCGATGTGCTTTTTGTATCCATACACGGCCACCCCAATTTCGCCTATCCGTATTTCAGCGGATTCCGGGACGAGACCGGGGAGGGCCCGGGCCTGGGTTTCAACCGGAACTTCCCGCTTCCCGAGCAGTGTTCCGAAGAACGGTACCTGAACACGTTCTCCGATGCGTGTGATGTGATCGTCCGCTTCAAGCCGGATGTCCTGATTGTCAGTCTGGGTTTTGACATCATGAAGGGGGACCCCACGGGCGAGGTCATGCTGACGGCCCGCGGTATGGAAACCATCGGGCGGAGGCTGGCCACGATGAAAGTCCCGGTGCTTGTGGTTCAGGAAGGCGGTTACACGCTCCGGAACCTGAGACGGGGCGTACGGGCTTTTTTTGCCGGATTGGCTGCGGGTCAGACCTAGCCGGCGGGTTTACAGAAAGAGGAAGGAGAAGAGTTTGATGAGCAGTCAGCGTATCGGTCTCGTTTACGACCTCCGGAAGGATTACCTGGAGATGGGATACAACGAGGATGACGTGGCCGAGTTCGATTCCGAAAACACCATATCAGCTCTTGAAGGAGCCATCCGGGGGCTGGGCTATACCGTGGACCGTGTGGGACACGGGCGGGCGCTCTGCCAGCGTCTGGTGACCGGCGAAAAATGGGACCTTGTTTTCAGCATTGCCGAAGGCCTGAAGGGCCGTTCACGGGAAGCGCAGGTCCCGGCGGTTCTGGAATTGTATGACCAGGCCTATGCCTTCTCTGATCCACTGGTTTGCGCCGCAACGCTCGACAAGGGTGTGGCGAAGAAGATCGTTATGAATTCAGGGGTTCCCACGGCCCGTGCGGTCCTCGTGCGTCCGGGAGAGCCTTGTCCGGCCTTGCCGTTTCCGTTTCCCGCGTTTGCCAAGCCTGTGGCCGAGGGGACGGGGAAAGGCATTGATGCCAGGAGCCGCATGGACCGTCGCCAGGACCTGGAGGGCACGGTGGAACGCCTTCTGGCCACGTACCAACAGCCCGTCCTCGTCGAGGAGTATCTTCCGGGGCGGGAGTTTACGGTCGGGATTCTCGGAACCGGCTCCAAGGCGCGTGTTCTTGGAACCCTTGAGGTCATTGTAA
>QJVM01000209.1 GCA_003235715.1 Nitrospirota bacterium | reverse complement strand
TTTGATCAATCCGTTTGGGGCTTCCAATCCTCCGGTGACGGCCTATTCGCAACCCCAGTATCAAATGACGGCCGCTGTTGGGTCCGTTGTGAGCGAGGTGAGGGTGGACAGTGCCGTGGTGGCTGGTGGGATCGGGAGCGCTTCGTACACGTATACGTTCCCGCCTGTTACGGCAAATCACAGTATCGAGGCCCGCTTCAATAACGAGGCTCCCATAGCGGAAGACGGAAGCCTGTTCCTCATGCAGGGGGCCGGGGCACAAGGCGGACAGCTTGGCGGCAGTGACCCCGAAGGTGGGGCCTTGACCTATGAAGTGCTGACCCCGGCCCAGATGCCGGGAAGCAGTGTGTGGGTGAATCCGACCACAGGGGCCTATACCTATACCCCGGCGGATGCCGGTGCGGTGGGAGCCGATACGTTTACCTTCCGCGTGAGAGACCCGGGCGGGCTTTATTCCAACGTGGCCACGGTGCAGGTGACCATCTCGCCCTGCGCGACGGTCTCTTTGAACCCGGGGCTGAACCTGTTCAGGTACCCTGTGGACCTGCCTCCGGGGCTTACGGCCTGGGGACTCTATACCGCCCTCGGAGGCGCGGCTGTGGTGGAGAACCTGCAAAGGGTCGCGGGACAGGAGGTGCAGAGCTATCCCGGAACCTCCTTTGACGTGGATGACCAGACCGGCTATTACCTCTCCATGTGGACCGACCATGAGGTGCTTCTGTGCGGGCCACCCCACTGCCCGTCCTCTTACACCCTCACCCCCGGGACCAATGTGCTGGCCCTGGAGTGTGTGCCCGAGGCCTATACCTCCTATGACCTCCTGCTTCATATCGAAGGAGCCGTGGTGGACAATCCGCCCGAGGTGACCAGCATCCAAAGGTTCAACCCTGAGACCGGGGCCTTTGAAACCACTTCCTTCATGGAGGGAGAGCCCGTGGGACAGGAGTTCCCTATCCAGAAAGGAGAGAGCTGCATCATCCATATGAGAAACGGGAAGGCCGTGACTGCGCCCTAGGAAGGAGGGCATATATGGATACCCAATACAATCCACAGGTGCTAGGAGTGGTTGCGTATGCAAAGGAGGAATGAATGAAGTTTAGTTTCAATTCCTTATCCTGTCGATAAAATTTTCAGTTTGTATGGCCTCTCCGGAGGTTGGGTTCTGATTTGCGGACCTGAGGACGTAGCAACATATGAGTTATGGGTAAAAATACCTTGAAAGAGAGCAAAAAGGAGAGGAGAATGGGACCCATAATAACCTAACGGTAACCGGAACTGGCATGCATGAGAGGGAAGGAGGGAGCCCCATGTCGACAGAGAAAGGAATTCTTGATTCCTGGATTACCTTCATCAGCATTGTGCTGGCCTGTTTACTCCTCGCCATATTATTTGGGCAGACCGTACCGCGAGCCTCAGACGACAAGGCGCCCATCTATATGGCGCAGAGCGGCGTGAAAAAATAGAATCAGCGAATTCTGTCGACTCAAACATCTTGCTGTTGCGCGAGGCCAATGACTCTGGTATTCGGGACATCAGTGAGAATGGGAACAGGGGTGGAGTGAAAGGAAGTGAATCAGGGAGAAAATTGAAGCCGGAAGCACAAGGCATTTCGACGCGAAAACGCGGTATAGAAATGAACGAGGCGTCTGTCCGGATAGAGCGTCTGTCCGAATAGATAACAGAATCCCTTTAGAACAGACGACTCTTTATTAGACGGGCAAGGGTGTCTTAGTCTCCCAAGTTATTCCTCTTGCTATATAGGACACGTGGATTTGTGTGCCTCGTGCACAGGAACGGTTCACTTTCTGGAGAGGAGGAATAACACGCCAGTTCCGAAGGAGGCTGTACGATGAAGAGAAAAATAGAAGGGGGGAGAATATGCAGATTGATGTGAGAGGTCATGACCAGAAGCAAGCCCTGATCAAGATAAGGGAAACGATGCAGGACATGTGAGCGAGCTGTGACTATGTGGAGGTGCTGGTCAGCACCTGCGACACGAGAGTGGTTGAATCCTACACAAAGATGACGGGATGCGAGGTGGAAGTTCTGGGCACGGGCGACGGTTGCGCTGTGGTCCGCTTTATAGGCAAGACCTGCAAATGCTGATATGCCGGGATTTGGGGGCCCGTTTCGGTCGCCTCTCAGGGGACCACTCGGGAGGGAGGTCATGAGCCATGAGTAAACCCGATTACCTTAGTCTACGGCATTACTGCTATTTCTCGATTCTTTCGAATGCGGCCCTGAAGGCCATCTTTGAACGGCTCGAACCTGTCTCCTATTCGGCCGGATCGATGATAGTCCAGGAAGGTGCCGGGCCGGATAGCTTCTATCTTCTCCGCCGAGGCGAAGTCTTGGTCACGAAAAGGATACGGTGGGAGCAGGAGACACCCCTTTCTATCCTGGGTTCGGGGGACTGCTTCGGGGAAATGGCGCTGCTGACGTGTTCACCCAGAAGCTGCACGGTAAGGGCACGTACCGATGTTGATCTCTTTAGGCTCGGTCAGGTCGATTTTGAGGAGATTGTTCGCAGGGATGCTACGTTTGCCGACGTGGTGGAAAACCATGCCCAGGGCCTCATGCAGTGGGATCGCTTCCGGACGCTTCGGCCTTTTGCACTGCTTCCTTCAGAGAGAATGGCGGCGTTGGCCGGAAAACTTGTGGAGCGACGTTTTAGCCCAGGGGAGGCCATCATCCGGCAAGGGGAAGAGGGGCATCTCTACTATGTCATGAAGTCGGGAGAGGCGCGGGTGCTCCGGACGACTGGAAGCGAGGCGCCCCAGGAAATAGATATGATCTTTCAGGGGGAAGGATTTGGCGAAGAGGCCCTTATTACGGGAGCGCCCCGCAACGCGACGGTGGAGGCCCGGAGCAATGTGGCGGTATGGACTTTGGACCGGCGGGATTTTGATCAGATCATGAAAACCTCCTTCTTGGAAGAGGTATTCCCGGAAGATGTGACGCGTAATGGCGACAGCCAGGCTCAGGTCTTTCTTGATGTTCGTCTTGCTCAGGAATTCGAGGAGGAACACATTCCCAGGGCTGTTAACGTTCCCCTCAATGAGCTTAGGCATCGATACCCGACATTCCGACGCGACCATGTATACTACGTTTATTGTCTGCAGGGGGTGCGGAGTGCGTCCGCGGCCTTTCTCATGAATTCCAATGGGTTCAACGCCAGAAGCATCAAAGGAGGAATTCATGCCTGGCCCGGAGCGCTGGAAACGGGCCCCCGTATGGGGGTACATACCCCGACCAAACCAACTTGAGCTTGCAAGACAGGAGGGGCGTGACCCCTCCCGACCGGGACTATGGGGGACGATCTACTCCGCAGGGTGATAGGCGGTGAGCAGGCCGCATTTGACGAACTGACCCGAAAGTATTCCTCGTTTGTCATGGCGTGCATTCACAAGACGCTCCAACAATATTCCTTTTCTCCTGTCCGGGAGGATGTGGAGGACCTCCATAACGGCCTCTTTGTTTCCCTATTCGAGAATGACTTTCGCCGTATTAGGCAATACCAAGGCCGGGCATCGTTTGAAACCTATTTGAAAGTCATCGTCATGCGCCAGGTTGTGGATTTCCTGAGGCGACAGCGAAACCACATATCGATAGATTCGGATTGCGTTAACCCCGCCGACCTGCGGGACCACAGCCCTTATGCCGACTCGGTCCTACAGAGTTCCGAGGATGACCGAACGTTGGCGGCGGCCATTGGGGGGCTGGCGCCGGCCGAACGACTACTCCTTAAACTGGCGGTTCATAAGGGACTTAGTGCAAATAAAGTCTGTAAAATCATGAACATATCGATGGTCGCCTACTACAATAGAAAAAGCAGGATCATCAGGAAACTGAAGGACTTATGCGAGAAAGGTGTTCCGGGATCGTCTATCAAGGCAAGGAGGTAGACGGATATGTTTGAAACCAGACTGAGAAGGATATTACGGGAGACGGACAGAGTGCGCGCGACGGCGGAATGTCCCGAGGCCGAACTCTTTGCCGGCTATCTCGACCATAAATTATCAGCGGCGGACCACGCACGGGTCACGGAGCACCTTGCCGATTGCCCTTCGTGCCTCGAACAAGCGGTCATGGCTCTTGAGATTGGAGACGGAGAATTGGTTGGAGACCTCCTGGAGCAGGTGGACGTCGTTGTCCGGTATCTCAGGGATACGGTGGAATTGATACGGGGCCGGGAGGATATCCACGTGGTGCCGGTTGCCATATTCTCCGGGGCCAGGGGAAGGAAGATTCCAGCCCCCCATACCGCCCGTTTCATCAAGGAATTTGAAGAAGTCAGCGCAGAGGTGGAGGTGGAACGTTTCCGGGAGGGGGCGGGAGAGATCCGGGTGAAAACCTCCAAAGACGGGCACCTTCTTGACAGGATCCGAGTGACGCTGATTCATGGAAACAAGGAAGTTGCTTCCTATCTTACGGAATCGGGCCGGGTGCTTTTTGAAGACGTAAGATTTGGCCGTTACGCGCTTCGTTTCAGGAAGAACGGGGTCTTTATTGGGGACATCTCGCTTCATATACGCGAAGAAATCTAGTTAAGGAGCACCGCCATGACGGCACACAGCGTTAACAGAAAGCTTACGGCCATCCTGAGCGCGGACGTGAAGGGGTACAGTCGTCTGATGGGAGACGACGAGGTTCAGACCGTGACCACGCTAACGGCTTATCGGGAGGTTTTTGCCTCAATGGTGCGCCAGCATCGGGGACGCGTAGTGGATTCTCCCGGAGACGCCATTCTGACCGAATTCGGAAGTGTGGTGGAGGCAGTTCGATGTGCCATTGGCATACAGGCCGAACTGGCGAAAAGGAACAGCGCTCTGCCGTTGAATCGGAGGATGGACTTTCGGATAGGGGTCAATCTTGGGGACGTTATCGAGGACGGAGATCGGATATACGGGGACGGCATCAATATAGCGGCGCGTATCGAGTCCTTGGCGGAAGGCGGAGGCCTCTGTATTTCCCGGACGGTCTATGACCAGGTAAAGAAGAAGCTTCCTCTCAAGTACGACTACATGGGCGCCTTTGAGGTGAAGAACATCAACGAACCGGTCCGGGTGTACAAGGTGACGCTTCAGCGGGGTCAGACCCCGGACCAGATAACTCCCTCAGGAGGCGAGATGGCCCCTGCGGGTATCGCCATCACCAGAGGGTCTCCGGGGAGGACAGCCGCACCAGGAACCCAGGAGCAGGAAGAAATTTTCTATCTTGAGTTTCATGCAGAGGGAGAAAGGATCCAGGTCCGGAGTCACGAGGGAAGGGGCAGTGAGCAGAGCACGCTCAAACAGTATGAGGATTCTCAGATCTCCTTCCGAAAAGCCGAGGACTACGCCCAGCGGATCAAGGATCTCCTGAGCAAGGCCAACAAGAGCGGGCGTGTAGGGAAGGACATTATCACGAGCCTGAAACAGACCGGCCACCTTCTCTATGACGAGCTGATCCCGGCCAAGACACGGGAAAGCCTGAACCGAACCCGGGCTCGTACCTTGGTGCTCAGCATCGATGACCGTCTTGTGCATTTCCCGTGGGAACTGGTCTGTGACGGAAAGGAGTTTCTCTGTCAGCGATTCAATATGGGGCGGGTGGTCAGCACGAGACAAGCCTTTGCGGCTGAACAACGGGAGGTTAGGTCACCGCTATCCATGCTTATTCTGTCCGACCCTCAGGGGAACCTCCCCGACTCCTACAACGAAGGTATAAAACTTCGAGATCTTTTGGACCATAGCGACAAGCCGGTGGAGGTCAGTCTGAAAAGTTCGAACGTGACCCTGGATTTCGTAAAAGGAAAACTCCGTTTTTACGATGTATTGCACTATGCGGGGCATGCCGACTATAACGTTCAGGACCCGGGGGAGTCGGGTTTTCTTTTTAACGATGGCAAACTCCGGGCAAGGGAAATTCGAAACATGGTGGGACGCATGCCCTTTCCGGCCTTCGTCTTCTCCAATGCTTGCCAGTCCGGTCAGACGGACAAGTGGAACGTGGAAGAAGGGTACGAAAATGTCTACGGCCTGGCGAATGCGTTTCTGCTTTCTGGTGTCCGTCATTATCTGGGGACCTTCTGGGAGGTTCAGGACGAGCCCAGTCTTTATTTTGCCCTCGCCTTTTACGGCGAACTCATCAAGGGTTCCATGATAGGAGAGGCTGTCCGAAAGGCCCGATTGGGTCTCGTTGAAAAGTATGGGGAGGATACGGTTATTTGGGCGAGTTACATGCTTTATGGGGATCCGACCTTCAGATACGCCTTTCCGGCCGAGTCTGGAGCAGAACAACGTGTGCCTGTTAAGGAGATGCCTGAAGCCGTGACGACAGGGGCCGTCCGGGGAGGGGAACACGTCGTCGAATTCGCCGGTGGTCCCCGCAGATGGGCTGTTATGGGGGCAACGCTTCTGGCTGTCCTGGTGGCCGCCAGCGCTCTGGTGATCACTTTGCGTCGAGAAGAACGACCACTGACCTCAACGCCTGTCCAAATGGTGGCGCTGCAAGCGCCCTCCATGGATGAGAAGGAACGGGCCGAAGACATGAGGCGTCTGGTCAGCGAACTTGCGGAACGTTATCGTACAGGTGAATCAAGGCCTTCACCCTCTTTGGACGATTGGACCACACGGTCGAATTCCGTGGTCTTTTTAAATGTCGGAGGGAACGGGATCATTGACTTGGACCGCGAGGTGATTCTGGGACAGGTGACCGCAGACCTTATCCATTCGGGACGGGTTCGTGTGGTTGAGCGCGACATCATCAATAAATTGCTTGAGGAATTGAACCTGGGCACCGGCGCCCTTGTGGACCCCGCCACGGCTTTGAGGTTGGGACGCGTCGTATCGGCGCGGTACATGGTGACGGGAAGTGTCCTGAGGGACGGCGATGACTGGATGGTGAACCTCCGCCTTGTAGAAACCGATACCACCTCGATCAAGGCTGCGATCACGGCCTCGACGACCACGTCTGACAGAAAGGTCGTCTCGGAGGTCATTGGTTCGAAGCTTCTGGAGAGCCTGGTGCCGGACCACCCGTTAAAGGCTCGCGTCACGGCCCATATTGATTCACAGGTGACCCTGAACATTGGCGCTGAATCGGGCCTCGCTGAAGGAATGCGGATGGAGGTTCTGTCAGAGAACGCCACCCGCGTTGCAGAACTGGAGACGGTTAAGGTGGGAAGGGTTAATGCCAAGGCGAGGGTTGTTTCCGGGGGAGAGAACCTCAAGAGCGGACAGCGCGTGAGGCAACTCCTGTAGGAAGGCTCACTGCGTTCTTGCGCCGAACGATGCACTGAAGACCCAAAGTGATTTCGGGGGTAGACCTATGAAACCATCTGGAACAAAGCCAACTCTGCGACTTTTTCTTTGTTCCATACTTTGGATATTTCTTGTGCCCAGCGGGGTATATTCAGCGGCACGGGAAGAAATTGCGTCGTCCCCGAATCCTGTGGGCTCCGGAGCCCGGGCCATGGGAATGGGCGGGGCCTTTATTGCTGTTGCGGACGACGCTACGGCCGCCAGTTGGAATCCCGGGGGGCTGATTCAGCTCGAGAAGCCGGAATTATCGATTGTTTATTCCTATTACAATCGAAGTGAAGACTATAGGCCGACCTTGGGGCTCCAGACCAGTTCGTCCTTCGACGTGGACACAATTTCGGCCGCTCCTGCCGTAATCACCACCTCCACAACCACAGCGAGAGACACGATTGGAAAGGCCGATACCAACGTGACAGCTCCTCAGGAGATCAATTATCTGAGCTTCGCCTACCCATTTTCCGCATTTCAGAGAAACATGGTGTTTTCCATCAATCGTCAGCATCTCTACGACTTCAACAAGGACGTTGATCAGAGCCTGAATATCAACTCCAGCACCATGGGCAGTACCGTGATTACGCTGAACGGGACGGTGGTCAACACGATCCCCATTTCGGACATAAGGGTCGCCAATGAGACCCATCGGTTTAGGCAGGAGGGGGGCCTGTATACGATCTCTCCGGCCTATGCGGTTCAGATCACACCGACCGTCTCGGTGGGGGCCACCTTCAACATCTGGGACGACATACTTTCAGGTCCGAACGGCTGGACGAAGCAACATGAAATCAACTCACTGGAGGATCGCGGAGCGGTTCGGGAGAGTTCCTATTACTGGGACAAGACGCAGTACCGGTTTTCGGGGTTCAACATGAATCTCGGCTTCCTATGGGATATCACGGAAATGATTACCCTTGGGGGAGTGGTGAAGACGCCGTTCAAGGCCAAGGTCCGACGGGTCTTTTCATGGTACCAGCAGGATACCGATGTAACGGACCCCGTCAACCCGGTGCCTTTGCCATCCAGTTCGGGAACGATTCGGGAAGACTGGCACCTCAAGATGCCCATGTCCTACGGGCTTGGCGTCGCTTTCAGATTCTCCGACCGATTCAGCATGGCTCTGGACGTCTACCGAACTGAATGGGACGATTTTGTTTACATTCAGGAAGATGGAACTAAATCGAGCCCGATCACCGGGCAGGCCCCCGGAGTCGTTCATGTCGATGAGACCCATCAGGTTCGTCTCGGAGCCGAATACCTGTTTATAAAGCCAACTACGGTTATTCCCGTCCGGGCGGGGTTGTTTTACGATCCGGAACCAAGCCCGGGTGCGCCCCAGAACTTCTATGGTTTCAGTCTGGGCTCGGGGTTTATGTGGGAAAGACTTGTGTTCGATGCCGCCTATCAGTACCGGTGGGGAAATGACGTGGACGGAATAGCTATAGGGGTACCGAATACGAAGGCTGATGTCAAACAGCATCTTGTACTGGCATCGGCCATCTGGCATTTCTGACAGGGGACCCTCTCGGGTTTCCGGTAGCAAGGGAGGGCCGCCGGGCCTATGGATTACAGGGTGTTGAAAAGACTTTCCATTCTCCTCTCCCTTTTCCTTGTCGCGTGCGCTGTGCAGCAGGAGGTGCGTATCCGCAGCGGCAAGGAGTACGGCGTAACCGAGGGAGCCTTTCGGGGGAGGTGGTGGAATTATTATGAGCGCGGCATCTCGTATGCTGACGGCAGCTTTTTTGAAGAGGCCATCTCGGACTTTCGCACGGCCATCGGAAAGAGGGGGGATGACCAGTGGCGTGCGCGCAGTTACGGAATGCATTTTGTCAACTATTTTCCCCATCGGGAACTTGGGATTGTGTTTTTCAGACAGGAAAAGCTTAAAGAGGCTATTCGAGAACTCGAGTCTTCCCTCGGTACGGCGGAGAGCAGCAAGGCCAAGTATTTTCTAAACAAGGCTCGTGAAAGTTTTATCCGTAAGACAGGCATTGATAACCGTCCCCCGAGTCTGAATATTGCGAATGTCGGAGAGGATGTTCTTACCAATGCGTTGGCCCTGACGGTTACAGGCGAGGCCGAGGACGACCAGTTTGTGTCTTCGGTAACGGTGGATGGCACGCCCGTGTTCCTGGAACTCTCGGTTCCCCGGTTTCGTTTCACGGCAGAGGTGTGGCTGGAAGAAGGGGTGAATCGTATACCAGTCCGGGCAATGGACCTTGCCGGGAAGGAGACGGAGGAGGTCATTGCCATAACTGCTGATCGGAAGGGGCCGGTCATTACCGTGTCGGAGATCCAGGACGGTCCTTCAGGGCGCGTCATCTCAGGATTTGTGACTGACGAGAACGGGGTGCGCTCGTTGTCGATCAATGGACAGCCGCGGCCCGCTGGTGGAGCGAAACAGGTTCCCTTTGAGAACACAACCCGCGCGCCTTCCCTGCGCATTGAATCCTTCGACGCTGCGGGAAACCGAACCGTGGCCGAGGTCCTGGTGGTCAAGAAGGCTGCGCTCGAAGAGAAGAGGACGAAGATGGCCTTTGTCCCTTTCGTGAAGGGCCGGAACGAAACTTCGGATGCGATCGGACCGGTAGAAGAGGCCTTCCGTCTGGCGGTGAACCTCGGAGGACTGACGGACCGGGAACCGCCCCTAATCACAGTTGAGGAATTGTCTGACCGACAGGAGGTTTTCGAAAATCAGATTCTCCTCGCTGGAAAGGTCACGGATAACCGTGGAGTGGAGTCGATTACCATAAACGGAGAAGAGGTGCTTCAGCAATCGGGGAGCCAGGTCTTTTTTACGCGATTGGTGGGTTTGAAGGTTGGAGACAACCCACTGGTGATCCAGGCCAGGGATACGGGGGGGCACACTGCCATCCGGGACATTCTAGTCGTGCGAAAGATCCAGAAGATACGGCAGACAGGTTCCCGTCTTCGTGCGGCCATCCTTCCCATGGAGCGCCAGGGGGCAGCCTCGGCCTCGGGCGATGCGGTCTACGACAGTCTCATCGTCTCCTTCATCAGCCAGGGACGGTTCAACATACTGGAAAGGGCGAAGATAGACTCAATTCTTGATGAAATCAAACTGAGTTCCACGGACCTGGTGGACGTCACGACCGCTGTAAAGATGGGAAGGCTTGCGGCTGCGGACGTGAGCTTGATTGGAACTGTGGTTGAAAAGGAAGGTTCTATCGAAATTATCGCACGTCTGGTTGACACGGAAACGTCCGAGGTTCTGGTGGAAAATGACGTGTTCGATGAAAAGAAGGACCTTGCATCGGTCCAGGACCTCATGGACATTCTGGCCTTTAAATTCAAACGAGACCTTCCGCTCGTGGAAGGAATGGTGATCGACGTCGAGGGTGATAACGTTACGGTGAACATAGGGGAGGAAAAGAGAGTCTGGAAGAACAGTCGGTTGATCCTTTATGAGGAGGGGCCTGCTATCCGCCATCCTGTGACCGGACGGGTTCTTGGCTCGGATACCCGGGAACTGGCCGAGGCCCGGGTTTCTGAGGTATTCGATACCTATTCGAATGCTTCAGTTACAGGTGGGAAGACCAGACTGAAGACTAGGGTTCAGGTGATTACAAAGTAGCGGCCGTGCCTCGGGTGACCCGCATAGGGGAAAGATTATGGTTGATCACAATGTTGCAAAGAGCCGGGTTTTCCGGTGTCAGGATCGTCGCACATCGATAGCGCACCGGCCTCTGAAGCATTTTATGACAACTCGATTTGCCTGGTTTCGCCTGATCGTCCTGATGCTCTGCCTGGCCGGGACGGCCCCTGTTCCGGTCGGAGTTGAGGGACAAGCCAGGACGGACCTGCCTAAACTCACACTTGCTGTCCTGCCTTTTGAGACGATCGGGGAGATAAAGGGAGCGGGTTGGGTGTATGACGGCCTCATCAATGAATTGGTGGAAGCGGACCGGTTTGAGATTGTCGAGCGAAACCGTCTTGACCGCGTGCTTCAGGAATTGAATTTGGCTTCTTCGAGCCTTGCGGACCCTCAGCAAGCCGCGAGGCTGGGGCGGATCATTGCGGCAGACCTGATAATGATCCCGTCCGTTACAAAAGGGGAGGGTGTGCTTCGGATGACCGTCCGCCTTGTGGATACGGAGTCCGCTGAAATCTTTTCGGGCCATGAAACATCAGAACTGGGAACCAGTGCTTTGCTCCTTCAGGTTCTTCTGGGTCGAATCACGGAGTATATTGTTTCCGACCTTCCGGTAAGGGAGGGCCTGGTCATCAAAACAGAGGAGAACCAGGTTTACATCGACCTTGGACAGAACAGCGGTCTCAAGAGACATGCGAGAATTCTGCTTCTGGATCCAACTTCGGGTCAGGACGAGGTGATTGGAGAAGGCAAGGTGGTTCAGGTTCTTGAGAACTTTCTCAAGGCCGAGATCCTGCGATCCAACCGACCCCCAGCCGTAATGGACCTTATCAGAACAAAGTAGTCGGTAATCGCAGCTCCGGAAGTTTTTGCTTCAGTCCTTGGGTCAGTTGAGGAATTCAGGTTTACATACTTTCACGCGGGACGCCGGCCTCTGACGGCCATGGGCGGGCTCTTTAGAATATCTGGGAAATTCGTGCCGCAGATTGTCTGAGCCGGAGCCCCAGCACCCGGATTAATCCCTTGTAGATCTTCAGGCCGATGACCGGTGCTGTGCTGTTGATTTCTTCAAGGGCACGTCTTGTCAGGATCAACACATCCGTCTCTTCTGTAGCCGTGACCGTTGCGGAGCGCGGATGCTCATCGACAGTGCTCAGCTCCCCAATGAAGGAGCCCTTTCCGTTCTTCGCAAGAATCACGTTCTTGCCTGGAAATTCAGTGGACTTCGAAACGGAGACGCTTCCGGAACTGATGATCGCGATAAAGTCTCCCGGATCGCCCTCTTGGAATAGCACCTCTCCTGCCTTGAAATGTATCCGTTCAAGAGATTTGGCCACACGTGTAAGTTCTTCATTCGTGAGGAGACAGAAGAGATGGGAGTCTTTGGCTATGCCTTCAAGCGTACTGAACAGCAGATTATTCATGGCTGACCTCTGGACGGATTTAGGCCGAAGCTAACACAGCGGACATCACGGGTCAATTTTATGCCCGGGGCGGCGACCGACGGCTTTCGTAACTCCCGATTCAACGGCAAGGCTTGATCGGGAAGAAACCTATGTCAGGTTTTTTTACACGAAACCCTTTCACAGCATTGGAAAACCCCTTACGTTTTTTGGAACACCCCGTAATATTAAGGTTTATTTGTATGGCATGGGCTTTGCTCCATATGAATGGTCTCTCTGTGCAGGGGAAGTGCGTTCGGGGAAAGCAGGCTCTGATGGTTGTGGCTTCAGGAGGCTTGTAAACCAGGGATTTGCGGCCGCATAGCTCGGCCACACCCGGTGGACCCGACGCAGAAGAGTGGTCCACAAGCGCCAGAAATGAGCATAGAATATGAACAACAGATAATGGGCAACCTGTCACGAGCATAGGGGGGATTCATCCGCAGACAGCGTGCCATACCTTTCCATTTCAAGACAGGTTTTGTTCTTTGAGACGTGCAATCTGCAGCGGGCCTGCTTCACGATAGAACTCCCGGCTTTCTCCGTCCTTACAGACAAGAGGGACGTAGGACATTTAGGGAGACTGCAGGATATTTTGGGGGAGGACCCTTTCCGCAATTGCGGGAACGGTCCGAGGGGGGATCGATGGGGGGAGCCCTACAGTTACATGCCAGTGTAGCTCCTGAATGCGAGGCAGACTTTGCCATCTTCTGCGGAGCATTGAGCCTCCGTATCGAGAATCATACGTATGTGCACGACTTGATTACCCCTATCTCTGCATGTTTAAGCATAAGGAGGCGCAGTTATGTTTAGGAACCGAAAGGTTACGCCTATTATTCTTGCGACGATACTTGTCCTTAGTCTCTGTCCGACCGCACGCGGAGCGGTTCCGTGGCAAATCAATTATGCAGGGCTGCTCATGGACAATACCGGAAGTCCCGTTCCGGATGGTCTGTATGACATGCGGTTCACCCTGTATAGTGCCCTTACTGGCGGCTCAATCGTGAGTCCAGCGACGGAGTATGCCAGTGTAAGCGTCACCTCCGGTCGCTACAGTCTTCAGCTTGACGTAAATCCGAGCGTCTTCAGTTCCTATGCAAGCGTCTACCTGGCTATGGAGGTCAAGAACGGTTCAGGTATTTACGAACTGCTTACCCCTCGTCAGCAACTTACTTCTTCAGCTTATGCAATGAAGGCTGCGGATGCGGATACGGTTGGGGGGCTGGATTCATCCAGTTTTGCGGCGTCGGCACACAACCATAGCGCTGCCAATATAATCTCAGGAACTCTCGATGTCGCCCGATTTGATGCTTATAACGACCTCAGCCTTTCGAATCGCCTTAACAATGATGCATCCACGGACATTCTCATCCGTAGCCAACTGGACTCGAGGTATTCCTTAACGACTCACGCCCATTCATTCCTTAACGCTTCTGATGGAAGTCCCGTGGGTTCTTTAAGCCTTGATGCCGAGGGAAAGGTATATATTGCACCCGATACCACGTCTGGCGGATCCGGGCTGATGGTTAGCCACTATGACGGTACTAGCCCGTACGATTCATCTGCCATAACGGGTCTTAACGAATCCGGAGTGAATATCTATTCTGAAGGTCACCTCGGTGTCCTGAGAGGGCCAGATGATCTTCCAATTTCTCCATTTGTCAACAATATCGGCGTACTTGGCATCAAGAGAACCCTCGGTGCTAATGGGGTGGGAATTTACGGATGGAATTCAGATGATTCAACAGAGAACTATGCGGTTATGGGTATCGCGGACGGGGCGGCACCAACAGGAAACAACTACGGAATTTACGGCGCGACGTCCGGAGCCCTGAATAACTATGCTCTGTATGGAGTAGCGGAAGGCCCTTCGCCTACCGGAACCAATTACGGAATCTACGCGACGGCCTCTGGTGCAAAGACAAACTATGCGGGGTATTTTGACGGAAATATTCGTGTTGCGGGTAATATCCTGTATTCCACTTCCGTAACCCGGTATCACAGCCTGGCGGGTTCTTCCTTCATAGGTGCGGATACGGCGACGAGAGACATATGGCAACAGAGCGCTTCGGGAGGATTTTCTTACCATAACACCACGATTGGGGCGCAGTCATTCAAGTAT
>QJVM01000172.1 GCA_003235715.1 Nitrospirota bacterium | reverse complement strand
CCATGTGGGAACGGCGGGATTCCTTCTCGCTTCGCCATATTCCCGCCAGAATCCACAGGGCAAGGACGAGGGCGAGGACGGCCAGGAGGAGGGGGAAAGTAAGCCGCTTTACAATTCGTTGCACGGTATGGTGTCCTGCCCACGACCCCTGGCCGGAACCGGCGCCCTACGGTGCCGTTGCCAGGAGCAAAATTGGGGGCCCGCGCCTATCGAGGGGTGCATCCCGACAGGGAAACGGACCGCGGTGAACGAATGCCGTTGCTATCGACGGGTGAGAATACAGAAGTTTAGGCATTTGGGTTTCCGGAGTCAATGAAAACCGGCCGCCAAACAAGGCCCCATGCGTGCCGGGATGCGAAGCGTCACGACCGCTGGAATCCGTCGGTTGCATTGGGCCGGCACGCGTGCGAGAATCAACCGACAGCCGGGCGCGGGTCTCGGTCGTCGGTTTATGGCCGCAGGAGGCATGAACTCGATGAAACCTTCTTCCCTTACCCACCGGACCGTGGCCGTATGGCCGGGACGGCCTTATCCTCTCGGCGCCACCTGGGATGGCCTAGGGGTAAATTTTTCCATTTTTTCAGAGCAGGCGAGCAAGGTTGAACTTTGTCTTTTCGACTCTAAGGGCCAGCGGCAGACCCATCGCGTCCCCCTGCGCTGGCAGACCGATCAGGTGTGGCACTGTTATCTTCCTGAAGCACGGCCGGGCCTGCTTTACGGATACCGGGTGTACGGTCCTTACGACCCGAAGAAGGGGCAGCGGTTCAACGCCAACAAGCTCCTTGTCGATCCTTATGCCAAGTCCATCGTCGGGTCGTTCGGACTGAGCGACCGCTACTTCGGATATCGACTGGATTCGAAGGCCCAGGACCTTTCCTTTGACCGCAGAAACAGCGCGCCTCATATGCCCAAGTGCATGGTGATTGATCCCGCCTTTACATGGGGCGATGACCGTCCCCCCAAGATCCCCTGGCACGATACGGTGATCTATGAACTTCACGTGAAGGGTTTTACGTACCAGCACCCGGATATCCCGCCCCACCTCCGCGGCACGTTCTCGGGGCTTTGTTCCGAGCCTGTGATCGAACATCTGAAACGCCTCGGCGTGACGGCGGTGGAGCTGCTCCCGATTCATGCCATCGCCGACGAAAGGCATCTCCTGGAGAAGGGCCTTCGAAACTACTGGGGTTACAATTCCATCGGGTTTCTGGCCCCGGATATGCGTTACAGTGCCACCGGACTGGTCAGCGAGTTCAAATCCATGGTGAAACGCCTTCACCGGGAGGGGATCGAAGTGATCCTGGACGTGGTCTACAACCATACGGCCGAGGGCAACCAGATGGGCCCCACCTTCTCTTTTCGGGGCATAGACAACCAGGCGTATTACCGCCTGGCGGCGGGACATCCCCGGTACTATGAGGATTTCACCGGTTGCGGCAATACCCTGAACATGATGCATCCCCGGGTGCTGCAGCTCATCATGGACAGTCTCCGGTACTGGGTGCTCGAGATGCATGTGGACGGATTTCGCTTTGACCTGGCCTCGGCTCTGGCCCGCGAACTTCATGCCGTGGACCGGC
Organism: Nitrospirota bacterium; assembly: GCA_003235715.1. Classification (GTDB taxonomy): domain Bacteria; phylum Nitrospirota; class Thermodesulfovibrionia; order SZUA-242; family SZUA-242; genus SZUA-242. The sequence continues at coordinate 12,907 of QJVM01000172.1, read as the reverse complement.
TGAGTGCCTTCTTTGATATCGTGCACCAGGACCCGGTGATCTCCCAGGTGAAACTCATCGCCGAACCGTGGGACCTCGGCGAAGGAGGCTACCAGGTGGGGAACTTCCCGGTGGGATGGACGGAATGGAACGGAAAGTACCGGGATTCGATCCGGGCCTACTGGAAGGGCGAGGGGGGGCTCATCGGAGAACTGGCCTTCCGTCTCACGGGTTCCAGCGACCTGTACGAACACGGGGGGCGGCGTCCCTACGCGAGTATCAATTTCATCACCAGCCACGATGGTTTCACGCTTCAGGATCTGGTGAGCTACAACCAGAAGCATAACGAGAAGAACGGCGAGAACAATCGGGACGGCCACGACCACAACCTGAGCTGGAACTGCGGCGTCGAGGGTCCCGCGAATGACCCGGAGATCCGTGGGCTTCGCAGAAGACAGGCAAGGAACTTCATGGCGACCCTCATCCTGTCCCAGGGGGTGCCCATGATCACCGCGGGGGATGAGATGGGGCGCACCCAGCTCGGGAACAATAATGCCTACTGCCAGGATAACGAGACCAGCTGGGTCAACTGGGAACTGGGGACCGAAGAGAGGGACCTGTTTCAATTTGTTCAGCACCTGCTGCGCATCCGGAAGCGCCACCCTGTTTTCCGGCGGAGAAAATTCTTCCAGGGCCGGGCCATCAAGGGGGGAGAGACCAAGGACATCATCTGGCTCACGCCTCAGGGCCGGGAAATGGAGGACAAGGAATGGCAGTATTCCTTTGCCCGGTGCCTCGGCCTGTATCTCTCGGGAGAGGGCCTTGAAGAGTACGACGAACAGGGTCGCCAGCTTCGGGATGAAAACTTCCTTCTTCTTCTGAACGCCCATCACGACCGGATTTCCTTCATGCTTCCCCGATATCACCCGGATATGGGATGGCGCCGGATCTTCGACACGTCAAACGGCGACATACCTGAAGGGAAAGATTTTCACGACCCGGGGACCGCTTATGATTTGAACGGCCGGTCGGTGGCGCTTTTCCTGGAAATGAGGAGCCGAAGGAAGCACGACTCGGACAAGCAGGAGGAGGGCGCCCCGCTGCGCCCGGCCCTGGAAGTGCCCCCCTCCTTCTGAAGCATCCGGTCGTCCCTGCCGCCCAAGCCGGATGATATTCAACAAGAGGTAAGACATGGCCAAAATTCCGAGGGAATCGGGGATGCAGAGGACGCTCGACCCGGTTGGGGCGGTGGACGATGGATCGTCCCCCCGTGGCCGTCCCGTAGAGGAGGAACTTCAGGAAAAGAACCGGTATCTCGAGGCGATCTTTGGCCGGGCCGGCATGGGCATTACGGTTCTTGGTCCGGACCGGAGGATTATTGAGGCCAATGAAGCCATGGAGCGGATGCTCGGGTATGCTCGGGGCGAACTGGTCGGCAAGTCCGTCCCGGAAATTAGCCATCCGGAGGACGAACCCGGAAACCTTCTGATGTATCAGGACATGATGGAAGGACGGCTGGACCGGTTCCAGATAGAGAAGAGATACTTCCGGAAGGACGGGTCGATTATGGAGGCCTTGCTTCATGTGACCTACATTCCGGGTCCGGACGGTAAACCGCGATACCTCGTGGGAATGCTGGAAGACATTACGGCAAGCAAGCAGGTTGCTGAAGACCTGAGAAGGAATATCGCCCTGTCCGCAGCCATCCGCGACGCGCAGGCCCTGTTCATCAGCGGTGCTGACCATACGCGGATCTTTGAATCCCTGCTGGATATCCTTGTGCGGATGACCGAGAGCCAATTCGGGTTTCTTGATGATGTTCTCAAGGATCCGGATGGAACGCTGTACAAGAAGAACCTGGCCATGTCCAGCATTGCCTGGGATGAGGGGTCACGAGACATTTACCAGGCCCTTAGGACCCGGAACCTGGAATTTCGGAACCTGAACAACCTGTCCGGGGCCCCGGTCACCGAGGGAAGCCTGGTGATTTCCAACGACCCGGCATCGGACCCACGGTCCGGTGCGCTTCCGAAGGGGCACCCTCCCCTGAAAAATTTCATGGGCCTTCCGTTGTGGTACGGCGGTGAGGTTATCGGGGTAGCCGGCGTGGCCAATAGACCCGGCGGCTACGACGCGTCGGTCGCCCATTTCGTGGAGCCCCTGGTCTCCACCTGCGCCTCCATTATCGCAGCCATCCGGAGTGAGGAAGTCCAGAAAGGACTGAACACGCAGGTCAGGGAGTCCCTGCGGGAAAAGGAGATCCTCCTCAAGGAAATCCACCATCGGGTCAAGAATAACCTGCAGATTGTTTCGAGCCTGATCAATCTTCAGGCCCGTGAACTTGAGGCGTCTCCGGCGTATGGTCCCTTCATGGACACCCGTAACCGGATCAGGGCCATGGCCATGATCCACGAGCGCCTCTATCAGTCGGGAGATTTCTCTGCCGTGGACATGAAGGCCTTCATTGGGGAATTTGCAGGGTCCGTGTTTCGGTCGCAGGAACCGGGACAGGGCCGCATTGCCTTACGTCCCGAGGTGGACGATCTGACCCTCGGGGTGGACGATGCGATCCCCTGTACCCTCATCATCAACGAGCTCCTGACCAATGCGATCAAGCATGCTTTTCCCGGGTCGAGGGGGGGTGAGATTTTTCTGGGTATTCGAAACCTCGCAGAGGGATGGGTCGAAGTCGAGGTCCGGGACAACGGCGTGGGTTTCCCGGACCACTTTGACCCCGGGTCGAGCCACACTCTTGGGATGGAGCTCGTGCGCGGACTGGTGAGGCAGTTGGGGGGCACTCTTGAGGCTGCCGGCCGGGACGGGGCTGCTTTCAGCGTACGCTTTACGCCCAAAGGGAACGCGCCTGAGTTCCAATGAATCGGTGTGACCGACCTGAACCGGTTCATGTTGAGGGGGGGGGACTGATCTGATATAGTTTTTTCATCCGCGTCTGCGTATTCCCATTTTTCACTTTTTGGCGGGAGCCATATTGACGGTCGGTCCATCACGCGGATGGGGCATGCCCGGGCCGGCCCTTGTGAGGGGAGGACATTGCTCCATGGGTTCCATTCGTGTGGCCATCATCGGTGTCGGCAATTGCGCGAGTTCGCTGGTTCAGGGAATTCATTACTATCGGCACAGGGGTCCGGAGGATGCCATCGGCCTTATGCACTGGCGGATCGGCGATTATGCGCCCGGAGACATTCGGGTGGTCGCCGCCTTTGATATTGATCGTCGCAAGGTCGGTCGTGACGTGAACCAGGCCATATTTTCCCCGCCAAACTGTACGACGACCTTCTGTGCGGACCTTCCTTTGTCGGGAGTGGCGGTTCAAATGGGCGCTGTTCTGGACGGCATGTCGGAGCATATGCGCGTCTACGATGAAGATCGGACTTTTCTTCTCGCCGATTCCTCCCAGCCGTCAAAGGCGGACATTATCGAGGCCCTTCAGGACACGGGGACCGAGATTCTTCTGAATTATCTTCCCGTGGGTTCAGAGGAGGCGACCCGGTTCTACGCGGAATGTGCTCTGGAAGCGGGCGTGGCATTCATCAATAACATACCGGTCTTTATCGCGAGCGATCCGCTCTGGGCCAAGAGATTTCAGAAGAAGAACCTGCCGCTTATTGGAGATGACATCAAGTCACAACTGGGAGCCACGATCACCCACCGGGTCCTTACGGATCTTTTCCGGCGCCGCGGGGTAAAACTGGAGCGCACCTACCAGCTCAATACGGGCGGCAATACCGATTTTCTCAACATGCTGAACCGTCACCGTCTCCAATCCAAGAAAATATCCAAGACAGAGGCCGTGCAGTCTGTGACCGCAGAGCGGCTTGCGGGAGAGAACATCCACATTGGTCCAAGCGACTATGTCCCCTGGCAAAAGGACAATAAGGTCTGTTTTATCCGCATGGAGGGAAAACTTTTTGGAGATGTGCCCATGAATCTTGAACTCCGGCTCTCGGTTGAAGATTCGCCCAATTCCGCGGGGGTGGCCGTGGATTCCATCCGCTGTGCGAAACTTGCCCTTGAACGGGGAGTGGGGGGGGTGCTGGTCGGGCCTGCCTCCTATTTCTGCAAGCATCCGCCCCGTCAGTTTACGGATGACGAGGCCTACCGGATGACCGAGGCGTTCATCGAGGGCGCGGCCTTGAGAGGTGCATCCGCGGTCGACGCTGAGTCGACCGCGGAAACAAGATTCGCAGCGGAGTGAAGCCTTGAGGCCGACTCCCGTCCAGCGCTACCGCTTCGAGCAACAAACAAACCTGCGAGCGGACCCGAGAGGCCGCGAACTCAATCATTCGTCAGGGACACCTAGTTGATCAGCAGCCGCCTTGGGCATTTTTTCGACAAACCTCTTGCCCCGCTGGTAAGACGGATTCCTCTTACGCCGAACCAGGCCACCCTGATCGGCTTTGCCGTTACCGCTGTGGCCGGAGGGGTTATCCCCTTCCATCCACGGACCGGCGGTGTTCTCATCATAACGGGGGGGCTGTTCGATATGCTGGACGGTATACTCGCCCGGAACACGGAGAGGTCCAGTATCTTCGGGGCTTTTCTGGATTCGGTGCTGGACCGTTATTCCGACGGGTTCCTCTTTATCGGCACAGCGGCTTACTGCGTCAGGGCTGATGTCGGCTACGCAGCCCTGATCAGTCTCGGTTGCCTCATGGGGGCTTTCGCCACGAGCTATACTCGCGCCCGGGCCGAGGGTCTGGGGCTGGAGGGCCATGTGGGACTGATCGAACGGGCTGAACGTATCGTCCTGCTTGTGTTCGGGCTTCTCTCGGGATGGCTGATTCCTGTTCTCTGGGTCCTTTTGATACTCACGAACGTGACGGCCCTCCAGAGGATCTATCACGTACACAAGCAAACGCCCCGGCGGCACTCACCGGCTTCCGTAAAAGAAAGGAGGCCCGAGGTTTGAGGGCTGGAATTAAGGGAATGCAGGGGGAAACTGAAGATTTTTTTTCTCCGGTTCCTGGTAATCAAAGGTCCTCAGGTCTATGCCGGCCTCTCGGGCCGTGTCGAAGATGCCCCGGTAATCACGTTTCGCATCCGCATCGACAAAACGGAGAGCGCCGAACTCCTTCAGCGCGTCCTGTCCCTCGACATCGTTCTCCATATTCAGGAGGGCGGCCTTTAAGGTCATCCGGAGGTCGGGGGGCAGGGTACGGCGCAGAAAGAAGCCATGGGACGGATATTCCGGCGATTCGGCCAGAACGACCAGCTCTTCCCTGATCCGGGGCCGGTCCGCTGCCATCTGGTCAAATACCGTATTCTTGGCCACTCCAACGTCGGCATTTCCGGACAGTATTGCCTCCACGGCGACATCGTGGCTTCCCGCAAAGAAAACCTCTGAAAACAGGGTGTTTGCGTCCGTAATTCCATTTTTCCGGAAATAGGCCATGGGGAACAGGTAACCGCAGGAACTGGCCTTATCCACAAAGGCCATGACCTTACCTTTCATATCGGCCACGCTACGAATTCCGGAATCCTTCCTGACAAAGAGGAGGCCATGGTAGGTGCTACGCCCGTCAGGGGTCACCGGTCGGGCAATCGGCTCCACATCCAGGCGTTGGTAGGCCAGGGCTCCGGTGAAGGACCCGAAGAAGGCTCCGTCCATACGGGATTTCCCGAACTTAACGAACACATTTCCGTAACCTCCGAGCGACGTCAATCGGACCTTCACACCGGTCTTGCGGGTGAGATAATCAGCCAGATGCTCGTACCTTTCCCGCTGTTTGAAGATGTTGACCTCCGGGACGATTCCGACCAGGATATGGTCGGGCCACACCTCCTCGGCGGCACATGCAGCACCCCCGAAAGACAGGGCCATCACCAGGGTGAGGCCCATAAAGATGAACAGGGATAGGACTGGACGTTCTTTCATTCTGTTCAGGGGGCCCGCCTCGCAACGGATCTCCATCGCTGATCGCGTTGCCCCTTCATTGGTAAAAGGATAAAGGCGGAAGCTGACGGACCGCCGCCTCTGATCTTTCACGAAACGGTTATATAATCGGTAGAGAGCCGCGAACTCCTGAGTCGGCCTTCCGGAAAACATGAATGAGGGGAAATCATGAACAGGATCGTAGCCTTCGGAGATGTTCATATGGCTGGTTCAGCAGTGGCCCGACTTCCAGACCTTGAGAAGGCGGACCTAATCCTTGTGAATGGAGATCTCACGAATTTTGGCCACCGGCAGGATGCTGAACCCCTGATTGACCTCCTTCTGTCCCGGAACGCGAGAGTTCTGGCCCTTCACGGCAATCTCGACCATGCCGACATCGAGCAGTTACTGATCGAGAAGGGGGTGTCACTCCACAGCAAGGGGCGGCGTTACGGTCCGATTGGGGTCTTCGGAGTGGGCGGATCGAATATCACGCCTTTCAAGACTCCTACCGAGTATACGGAAAAGGAGATCAGCCTGTTTCTCAACATGGCCTACGAAAGTGTGGCCGACTGTCCACACCATATTCTGGTCTCTCATCCCCCGCCACTGAACTCGAAGGTGGACCGGATACTTTCAGGTTCGCATGTGGGAAGCCAGGAAGTTCGCAGGTTTATAGAAGAACTGCAGCCTGACCTCTGCATAACGGGACATATTCATGAGGCCCGCGGGGCGGACCAGATCGGCCGGACCGTGGTCCTGAACCCTGGGATGCTTCAGGATGGAGGGTGGATTGAAATCGATGTGACCGGGGCCGGTCTGGATGCACGCCTCCATGCATGGCCCTAAGCTTTTCATGGGCTCCCGGATAGGCGAATCTGTCACTTGAATTCTTTCCCTGTGAGGAACACCCGATGCTACCGCTAACCCTGATTGTTCTGACGACCATATTCATTTCAGCCCAGTGCTCTCTGTATGAGGCCACACTCTATTCGACGCGGCTGGGGACGCTCGAGGCGGCCCGGCAGGATTCGCGCAGGAGTCGATCGGCCCGGTTTATGAGTGGACTGAAGGAGGATATTGCCGCGCCTATTGCCGCCATCCTCATCCTGAACACGGTGGCCAATACGGCCGGCGCCACCTTTGCCGGCATGTATGCAGACCGGATCCTGGGTCACGACGCGGTCCCTGTGTTTTCTCTTTTCTTTACCCTGGCCATTCTTCTTTTTGCGGAAATCATTCCAAAGACTTATGGCGCCATATACTGGCGCTCCCTGTGGCCGCTGGTGGTGTGGCCCCTGTTGATCATGAAGACGGTTCTCAGCCCCTTTGTTGTTCTCGTCCAGTGGCTCAGTGCGCTTCTCACACGCGGGAAGGAGGGCGGACAGATTACAGAGGAGGATATTCTCGGTGCAGTCCGGCTGGGTGCGCGACAGGGCGAGATTACCCCCCGTGAAAGCCGTATGGTCCACAGCATTATCAGGCTTGAGGACCGAAGGGTCAAAGACATCATGACCCCCGGGGCCGTGGTTCTGTCCGTCAGCGAGACCCTCACGGCTTCAAAGGCCCTGGAGCATGTAGCCGGCAAGGGGCTCACCCGGATTCCGGTTTACCGGGAACGGGAGGAAAACGTCACCGGGTACGTGCTCATCCATGACCTCATTGATCCGAAGATACGTCAGCGGCCTGAGACCCGCCTCTCGGAGATGGCCAAGCCCATCAGTGTCGTTCGCGAAGACAACGACTGCCTGGGTGTGCTCACACGGTTTCTGCGGGGGCGAATTCATATCGCCATGGTTCAGAATGCAGCGGGGTCGGTGACAGGTCTCGTATCCCTGGAGGACCTGATCGAGACAGCCATAGGGAGCGAGATCGTGGATGAAACGGATACCGTTGTGGATATGCAGGCCCTCGCACGAACAAAAGGGCGTACACTGGGGACAAAATAATGCGGCTGAGAGTGCCACGAAACAGGGGGTAACGCCATGCACCGAACCAAGCTCATCACCATTGCGGTGATCGTCTTTCTCTGCATGATTATTGTGCTTCAAAATACGGAGCCGGTCGAAACCCATATCCTGTTCTTTACCATTACCATGCCCCGGGCCGTGTTCATTGTAGGGACCACCTCGGTCGGATTCGTGCTTGGCGTGCTTACTTCACTTTTTCTGGTTCGTAAGAGGCCGGCGAATGACCTTGACCGACCCGGGGCCGGTCACCGGCCTATGGAGGAATGACTGGAAACCGTGGGTCACGAAACGCGGCTTCCATTCTTGGCCCTTCGGCCACGCGGGTATGAGGAGGATCCAGAGATGAAGCCGCACGTGGCTCAGTAAAGAAAGGGAATCTCATACGAGAAACCCTTGATGGAAAGCCCTTTTTTATAGGAGAATGGGCTTGCGCCGATTTGGCGATGGAGAACAAGATGAGGACAGAAATATTTGTTGCCATTGCCGTTGCTGTTTTGCTCCTGCCATCCGTGTGTCCGGCGGCCGACGCCGGGGCCATTACCGATTTCTGGGACAAGGTCAACTACAGTCTGGGCCACCAGATCGGAACCGACCTGAAAGGTCAGGGAGCCGGGGTCAATGCCGAAGCCTTATCCGCGGGGATTGCCGATGCCCTTGCGGAGGCTCCCCCACAGTTGAGTCCGGAGGAGATGCAGACGATTCTTCGACAGCTGAAACAAAAACTCGTGGCCGAGCAGCAGGAGAAGGAGTCCCAGCTCCGGAAGGAGGCTTATCGGAAAGAGGGGAAGGAATTTCTCGAAGCCAATACAAAGAAGGAAGGCGTGGTCACGCTGCCCAGCGGACTTCAATACAGGGTCCTCACGGAAGGCACGGGCCGTAAGCCCGGGCCCACGGATACCGTTACGGTTCATTACCGGGGCACGTTTATCGACGGAACGGAGTTTGACAGTTCCTACAGTCGAAAGGAGCCCACGAAATTTCAGGTCGATGGCGTCATCGAGGGCTGGACCGAAGCGCTCCAGCTTATGCAGGAGGGGGCCAAATGGCAGGTGTTCGTTCCTTCCGAGCTGGCTTACCGGGAGCGGGGACCCCTGGCCGGTCGTACCCTTCTATTCGAAATCGAACTGATTTCCGTGGAATAGGCACTCCAGTTCAGATGAAACGCCTGGAAAGGAAAGGGATTTGTTCATGGCACGTTTGATAACGTTTATATTCGTCACCCTGCTGGCATTGCCGCGAGGAGGGGTGGCCGAGACGACCACGCTCCAGGATGACCGGGACCGGCTGAGCTACAGCATTGGGTACCAGGTGGGAGGAGACTTCAAGCGGCAAGGGCTCGAGATCCGTAAGGAGGCCCTCGTACGGGGGATCCTGGATTCTCTCGGCGGAGACGAAGCGGCCATGTCATCAGAAGACATGCGTGAGACTCTGGTACAACTCCGACAGGATGTCGTGGCCCGACGGGAGGCCGAGAGAAAAGTGGCCGGGGAAGCGAACCTGAAGGCGAGCGACGCCTTCCTTTCAGCGAATGCCGGGAAGCCCGGCGTCGTCACAACGGCGAGCGGTCTTCAGTACAAGGTGATCCATGAGGGAAGCGGCAAGACCCCGGCTCCTGGAGACAAGGTGACCGTTCACTACAGAGGCACCCTTGTGGACGGGACGGAATTTGACAGTTCCTACGCCCGGGGGGCACCGGCCACCTTTGCGTCCAATCAGGTTATCAAGGGCTGGATAGAGGCGCTTGCGCTCATGCAGGAGGGCGACAAATGGGAACTCTACATCCCGCCGGATCTCGCTTATGGCGAGAGCGGAGCCGGGCCGAAGATTGGTCCTAACAGTGCTCTCATCTTCGAGGTGGAGCTTCTGTCTGTGGAGTCGGCCCAGTAACCGATCTATTACCCAGCGAAGGGGCCGGGTTTGGCCTCCTGAATCAGCCGCGGGAATCGGTCCGGAAGTTGGGAGAATCCCGGGGGCGGGCTGGAGCGAATCGGCCTGTATCGTCTGACTTCCGAAGGAACACCCGTTTCGTCAAATGATTCGCAGTGGGCTAAAAGCAAGCATACAGAGGGGTGTGCTGCGGGGGCTCTTGCCACTTCTCCATTTTATGGAATAATGAAAGGCGTATCGGGCCCTTCCGGGTGGCGGAACACTGACGGAAGCGGGCCAGGATTCGAAGGAAGAGGGCATGATGAACCCGTAAGTTCATTCGACGGAGGAGAGAGCATGCTGACAGAAGACCGTGATGAGGACGCCTGCGGGTGGCCCAGACAGGGACAATACCCATCAGATCTTTACGGCCGTCGGTCCGGTTGTGACCGAAGAAAACGATTTGTAACGATGGAGCAGGGGGAACGACGTTCCGGCACAGAACGAAGGAGCGGAGTTGAACGAAGAATGAGACTCCTCGGAAGGATATAGAACTCAGAGTACGGCTTTCCCCAATTGACGCCAGAGGCCGGTCCGCTCAAGAGACCGTCCATTCTTCAAGCGATGGGATAGTCTGGTGAAACCTAAGGTATCAGCATCGGGTTCGCACATTTTTAAGATCTTCCCCTGACCTGAAAATAATTTTCCATCTGACAAATTCAGTTCCACGGTCCCGCGTCGCGCAGCCAGACCCAAAACAGAAGTTCCGTTCCCCTCCCGCTTGTCAGCAGTGACGCAACTCTGTCTTATATAAATGAATATGACACTCAACGCGAATGAACGAAGCCTGTCCATGTCCTGTTCTGTAAAGGCAGCCCAACTGCCCGTCAATACGTTGCCGTAGAACCAGGACTTTAGATGAACATGCCCGATGACGAGAGTATTCAAGTAAACCCCGGATGGACCGATAGATACCCTTAAAGACTCGGGCCGCCTGATAAAGACAGGCCGCGGGGTTGAAATGAATCCATCAGATTGGGTAAGGTGTGCCACTCGATAGAGCGTTCATGTAGCTGAGAGAGAAACATAGACTCTGCTCAGAGCAAACCAGGGGAAACGCTGGGGCGCAGAGCAACGGGACTAAGTCACTCCCATGAGGGTGATAAGTTCGCCGAGCCGCCAGAGAAAGAATCTGGCGGCTATTTATTTTGCCCGAGGTTTCTGGGCAAAGAGTATGAAGGAGACCTAGGAGAACAAACGGAGCCATACATCCTCTGCTCAGAGCAAACCGGGGGAAACCTTGGGACGCAGAGCTACGGGACTAAGTCACCCCCATGGTGTGATACGTTTGCCGAGCCGCCAGAGAAACCCGTCTGGCGGCTCTTTCTTTTGTTTCGTTATGCAATGAACAGTCACCGGCGCGCAGGAGATGCTGCGGGTCGGGGTGAACAAAATCAGGGCGCAGGAAAGAGAACTTTATGCTCACGTCGGAAATGACACCGATCATGGTCACCTATCTTCTTCCGGTGGTGGTCATCTGGAGCCTCTATATGGGCCGTCGCAGCTGGGATGCCCGAAGGAATAAACAGGCGCTCAGGGAGAACGTGGCTTCCGGTTTGACGGAACCGCAGTCGCTGCATCCGGTGATCAATCACAACCGGTGTATTGGTTGTGGTTCCTGCATCAACGTGTGCCCGGAGCAGGCCGCGCATCCCGTGCTTGGACTCATCCAGGGAAAATGCCATGTGATTGGTCCCTCCTATTGCATCGGCCACGGCGCCTGCAAGACGGCCTGCCCGATGGACGCCATCACGCTTGTCTTTGGTACGGAAACGCGCGGTGTCGACATTCCCTCCGTGAGCGCGGATTTCGAGACCAATGTGCCAGGGCTCTTCATTGCCGGCGAACTCGGGGGAATGGGACTAATCGGTAACGCCATCGAACAGGGACGCCAGGCCATGAATTCGATACGGAAATACCTTTCCGGAAATCCCGGTCTCGTGAAAGAAGTCTGCGTTGTCGGGGCAGGGCCGGCTGGATTTTCGGCCACACTGGCCGCCCGTGAACTGAAACTCAAGTGCGTGACGCTTGAGCAGGAAACCCTGGGCGGAACCGTGGCCCACTACCCCAGGGGAAAAATCGTCATGACGCGCCCGGTCCGGCTTCCCATGGTCGGCCCGGTCCGCTTCAGGGAAACCACCAAGGAAGAACTGATCTCCTTCTGGCAGAAAGTCGAGCGGCAGAGCGGGGTCAAGATCCGTTACCGCGAACGCGTGGACTCCATTGAACGGACCCAGAACGGGTTTGTCGTGATCACGGACAAAGGAACGTATCGCGCTGGTGCTGTGCTGCTGGCCATCGGCCGCAGGGGAACGCCCCGAAAACTGGAGGTTCCGGGTGAAACGCTTCCCAAGGTGGTGTACCGCCTCATAGATGCCGAGCAATATGCCGGTCGAAGGGTACTCGTGGTGGGCGGGGGCGACAGCGCTCTCGAAGCGGCGGCAAGCATTGCCGAGCAGCCGGGTACGGTCGTGACCCTTTCATACCGGAGCCCTTCATTCTCGAGGGCCAAGGAAAAGAACCGGAACCGCGTTGCACAGGCCGAGAGAGCGGGCCGGCTGAAGCTTCTGCTGGAGTCCCAGGTCCAGGAGATTGCGGAATCGGACGTCCGCATTGCATGCAAGGACGGGGTGTGCTGTATCGAAAACGATGCCGTGATTGTCTGTGCAGGGGGAGTCCTGCCCACCGGATTTCTCAAGAAGACAGGCGTCCACGTGGAAACAAAATTCGGGACCGCGTGACGACAGATCAAAAAAGGGAGAAATAGTGAAGACAGGCATTCAGTCAAAAGGAACGTCTCCGGCCGTGTCCGGGTTTTCTCTGGGGACACTCATCCTCCTTCTCCTCATAATGCACGCAACGGCTCCGGTCGTGCGGGCCGCCTCCTCCCCTCTCGTGGAACAGGCCCGGCGTGCGACCCGAGCGCGTGACTTTGCCGCCGCCGCCGGTTATTACAGGCAGGCCGCGGAGCAGGGGGAGGCGGAAGCCCAGTACCAGCTGGCCGGGATGTACCGCGCCGGTCTTGGGGTTCCGAAAAACACCGAGAAGGCTTTCCTCTGGTTCCGCAAGGCGGCTGACCAGGGAAATGCGAAAGCGCAGTACAACGTCGGAATGATGTACCAGAAAGGACTCGGGATTG
>QJVM01000083.1 GCA_003235715.1 Nitrospirota bacterium | reverse complement strand
CCGTTCCGAAGGTTGTATCAACTGTCATCGTTTCAGGGGCGAAGGCGGCAACATCGGACCGGACCTCACAGGGGTTACAGACCGGAGGTCCGAGGAATGGATTGCCCGCCAGATCCATAATTCCAAGGAACACAATCCGGATTCCAGAATGCCCAATTTCTCCCACCTTTCCTGGTGGCAGGTTCGCTCCCTGATTAAATATCTGAAGAGCGAATAGCCGTTTCACAACGTCCGACCACCCCCTCTTCCGGGCGGAGACCCTCTCCTTTGACCACACCCGACAGGCCCGCTCCACCCCGCCGCAAGGCCTGTGCATGAACGTGCAGAGCTTAACTAGGGCCACTTCCTAAGTAAGAAAACTTCTTACATACAAAGACTTATGAGCATTATAAGAATTTCTAATTTAGTTATTTTCATTACTGATGTTACAATTTCTCCATTCTTCCGTTCTGTTAGCCACGATAATGACGCTCCTGGTTTGTCTTCCGTGTGCTGTCCCCCCCAATCCCTTGCATATAGGGGTCCTCTTCGGGCTGCCGCTCTCTTATATCAATAATTCTTTATGTAATTCTCTGCTTTGCCCCGGCCGTTTTCGAACAGCCGGACATGATGACACCACCCCTTGACGGGAAGGAGGCACTATGAATCAACGGATTCAAGGTTTGGGAAACAGGCTTGCGGAAGTTTCCCGCAGAGACTTCATCAAATGGTGCTCTGCGGCTGCCGTGTACCTCGGACTTCCAGCCGGAATGGGCGAGAAGATCGCGGAAGCGGCCACCGCACCTCAGCGTCCGCCGGTCCTCTGGCTGTCGGCGCAGGAGTGCACCGGATGCGGAGAAACACTGCTCCGCGCCAATCACCCCACGCTGGAGACCCTGATCCTGGATGTGATCTCCCTCGAGTACTACGAGACCTTGAACACGGGCGCAGGACACCAGGCCGAAGAGGCCCGCGTGGAGGCCATGAAGAAATATGAAGGCCAGTACATTCTGGTTGTGGACGGCTCCATTCCCGTGAAGGACGACGGCATCTACTGTAAGATTGGCGGAAAGACGGCCCTGTCCCTGCTCGAGGAGATGGGCTCCAAAGCCTTTGCAACCATCGCCATCGGTTCCTGTTCATCCTGGGGGGGGGTTCCGTCGGCCGACCCGAATCCCACGGGCGCGACTCCCGTTCATCAGATCTTCAAGGACAAGGGCATCAAAACCCCGGTCGTCAATATCCCGGGTTGCCCGCCCAATCCCTACAATTTCCTCGGAACTGTCCTCTACTTCCTGACGCTCAAGAAGCTGCCCGAACTCGATGCGGAACTCCGTCCCAAGTTCGCCTATGGCCGGCTCATCCACGAGAACTGTGAAAGAAGGCCGCACTTTGATGCGGGCCGCTTTGCCAAACAGTTCGGGGATGAAGGTCACCGCCAGGGACATTGCCTCTACATGCTTGGCTGCAAGGGGCCGGAAACCTTCAACAACTGTCCTGCCATCCTGTTCAACGACGTGGGTTCCGGCGCCTGGCCAGTGGGCACAGGCCACCCGTGCTTCGGATGTTCTGAAAAGGGCGTGGGCTTCCATGCGCCGCTTCACTCTCCGGCCCGCCCCATCTACGTGACCCCACCCACGCTTTACGCCAGCGTGTTTCCCGAGCAGGGCAAGGGCGCCTCGGGGACGGCCGCGGCTTTGGCCGCCGGTATAGCCGGCGCTGTCATCGGGGCCGGTGCCGCCATGGCCAAGAACCTTGGAAAGTCCAGCGAGGACGGCGGCGAGGAGAAATAGGCCATGGACCTGAAGAGGCGAGATTTTTTAAAGATGGCCGCCGGAAGCGGTGCGCTTCTCGCAGCAGGTTCGCACCCGGCGCTGGCAGCCCCGCGCAAGGAGTTGCCGCCTAACGCCGTGGGCATCCTGTACGACGCTACCCTCTGTATCGGGTGCCAGTCCTGCATGGTGAACTGCAAGACCTTTAACAGCGTGGAGGGTGGCGCCCTCTACCCGCAGAAGGAGGGAATCCCCTACGAATTCCCGCGGCCGGACCAGAGGTTCTGGGATCGCCCGGTGGACCTCTCCTCGAATACGCTGAATGTCATCAAGGCCTTCAAGACGGGGACCGGAGTCAACAAGGATTCTGAGACCGACGGGTACTCGTTCGTAAAGCGGCACTGCATGCACTGCATCGACCCGGCCTGCGTCTCCGCATGCCCGGTCTCGGCGCTGAAGAAGCATCCGGACACCGGCGTGGTCACCTACAGCAAGGATGCCTGCATCGGGTGCCGTTACTGCCAGATCGCCTGCCCGTACAACATCCCCAAGTTCGAATGGGACGAAGCCCTTCCCCAGATCCGCAAATGCCAGCTCTGCAATCACCGTTACGCAGAGGGCAAGTACGCCGCCTGCTGCGAGTTCTGCCCCACCGGCGCCTCCATCTTTGGAAAGGTTACGGATCTGCAGGCCGAGGCCAAACGCAGGCTGAGCCTTAAGGAGGGGACCTACCAGGCGTATCCGCTCCAGACCGTGGATTCGAAACACACGATCCCGACCAGGGTGGCCCGCTACCTCGATCATGTCTACGGACTCGCCGAGGGCGGCGGCACCCAGTACCTGCTGATGTCCGGCGTGCCCTTCAGCAGCTTGGGACTCCCGGACCTTCCGGAGGAGGCCGCAGCGGCCGTTTCCGAAGGAATCCAGCACACCCTTTACAAGGGAATGATCGCCCCGGCCGTGCTTCTGGCCGGCCTCGTGTTCTCGGCCTACCGGAGCACGAAAAACGGCGATGAATAACGGAAAAGGGTTCAGGGAGAACTGATATGAGCCATCATGAGACCAAAGCAATCGGCGGAAGACTTCTCACCACGACCTTCATGGCGGCCGTGGCCCTCCTCATCGTCATGGCGGTCCTGCTCGCCAAACGGTTCGGCATGGGCCTGGGCGCGGTCACCAACATGAACGACGGCTATGCCTGGGGCCTCTGGATCGCCTATGACGTCCTCGTGGGCACGGCCTTTGCCTGCGGCGGATTCGCCATGGCCCTGCTCGTGTACATCTTCAACAAGGGCCAGTACCATCCGCTGGTTCGGCCCGCGATCCTGACCAGTGTATTCGGTTACACCCTGGCCGGGGTCTCCATCTTCTTTGACATCGGCCGGTACTGGCAGTTCTACAACATCGTCCTGCCTTGGCACATAAACTTTAATTCCGTGATGGCCGAGGTCGCCCTGTGCATCCTCGCCTACGTGGTAGTCCTCTGGATCGAGTTTACCCCGGCCCTGGCCGAGGGACTGGGACAGAAGGATACGGCCGGGAAGCTCAACAAGGTCATGTTCTTCTTCATAGGGCTGGGCGTGCTCCTGCCGACCATGCACCAGTCGTCCCTGGGCACGCTCATGGTCATCGCGGGGCCGAAGCTTTCGCCGCTGTGGCAGACCAACCTGCTCCCGGTCCTTTTCCTCATCTCCGCCATCACCATGGGCTACTCCATTGTGGTCTTCGAGTCGCTCCTCGGCTCGAGCGCCTTCAAGCGGCCGCTGGAGACGAAGATGCTGGAGAAGCTTTCCGGGGTCATCCCGTGGCTTCTCATCGTCTACCTCGTGGTCCGCTTTGGCGAGATCCTGATGAACGGGAAGCTGGGTTACGTCTTCAGTTTCGATCTCAAGGGGAACATGTTCCTGCTCGAGAATCTCCTCTACATCGTCCCCGCCGTACTCCTTTTCCCGAAAGAGAAGCGGAGCAACCCGGGCACCCTGTTTCTCGCGGCCTTTCTCATTCTGATCGCCGGTTCCATGTACCGGTTCGACACCTATCTCGTTGGATTCGATCCCGGCCCCGGGTGGCGTTACTTCCCGTCCGCGTCGGAGATCCTGATCACGCTTGGCGTGATCTCTGTCGAAGTCATCGGCTACCTGATCTTCGTCAAGAAATTCCCCGTGCTCCCGAAGCTCGGGCACGCATAATATCTTGGAGGTGATTCACCCATGGGTAAAAGGATAACGATCGACCCGGTTACCAGAATCGAGGGCCATCTGAGGATCGACTGTCAGGTGGATGGCGGCAAGGTCACCAACGCGTGGTCGTCCGGGCAGATGTGGCGAGGCATCGAGGTCATTCTGAAGGATCGCGACCCCCGGGACGCGTGGATCTTCACGCAACGCTTCTGCGGCGTTTGAACGTCGGTTCACGCACTGGCTTCAGTGCGTTCGGTCGAAAATGCTCTGGATATGGAGGTCCCGAAGAACGCCCAGTACATCCGCAACATGATCATGGGGGCCCATGCCACCCATGACCACATCGTTCACTTCTATCATCTGGCGGCCCTGGACTGGGTGGACATTGTCTCGGCCCTGAAGGCCGATGCCAAGAAGACCGCCAGCCTGGGCCAGAGTCTGTCGCCCTGGCCGCGGAACACCTACCAGGAGATCAAAGGCGTTCAGGACAAGCTGAAGGCGCTCGTGGAAAGCGGTCAGCTGGGTATCTACGGAAGCGGCTACTGGGGTCACCCGGCCATGAAGCTGGCTCCCGAGGTGAACCTGCTGGCGGCCACGCATTACATCCAGGCGCTCGAGTATCAGCGGGAGATCAACAAGGTCGTGGCCATTCTGGGCAGCAAGACGCCCCACATTCAGAACGTGGCCGTGGGTGGGGTCGCCAACCCCATCAACCCGGACAGCCAGTCCACGCTCACGCTGGAACGGCTCTATTACATCAAGACTCTCATCGAAAAGGTCGGGGCCTTCGTGGAACAGGTCCTTCTCGTGGACACGGCGGCGGTGGGCGCGTTCTACGCCGACTGGACGGCCTACGGAGCCGGGGTGACCAACTACCTGTCCGCCCCGGATATGCCCATGGACGAGAAGGGCACGGTCTTCGCCCTTCCGGGCGGTTATATCCCCAACGGCGATGTGACCAAGTTTCAGCCCATCAAGAGTTACCAGGATCCTTTTTTCCGGGACAACGTCAAGGAAAGCATCAAGCACTCCTGGTACGATGGCGACTGGGACCGCCACCCGTGGGAAGGGGAGACCGTCCCGAATTATTCGGACTTCAAGGACGACGGCAAGTATTCCTGGGTGAAGTCACCGACCTTCATGGGCAAGCCGGCCCAGGTGGGGCCCCTGGCCAACGTGCTGTGCATGTACGCGGCCGGGCACAAGCCCACCCAGAAATATACGAATCAGATGCTAGCCACGGTGAGCAGCCTGGCCGGGGCCAAGGTGGGCATCAGTGCCCTCCACTCCACGGTGGGGCGTATCGCCGCCCGCTCCGTCCGGTGCGCGGTGCTCTATGACACCCTTAAAGGGCAGTGGCAGTCGCTCATGGACAACATTGCCAGCGGCGATATGACGACGTTCAATCCGCCGACCTTCCCTGCGGGCGAGCAGAGGGGCTACGGGTTTCACGAGGCGCCCCGGGGCATCCTGTCGCACTGGATCGTGATCGACAGCGGAAAGATCAAGAACTACCAGGCCGTGGTGCCCTCCACCTGGAACGCGGGCCCGAGAAACAGCAGCGATGCCCTCGGCCCCTACGAAGCGGCCCTTATCGGGAACCCGGTCTCCAACCCGGAGAAACCTCTGGAGGTTCTTCGAACCGTGCACTCCTTCGACCCCTGTCTGGCCTGCGCCATTCACATGGTCGATACGGAGGAAAATGAAATCGTCAGGGTGAAAGCCGTCTGATCGACGGCGGGGCGGCCCACCCCTCCGGGCCGCCCTCCCTCTTTTTCCCCTCGTTTTCAGGTACCGGTCTTCAAAACTTTGGAAACAAATCAACCAATCCAACCAATTCAACGGTCTCTATCATGAATGTCCTTGTTCTAGGAGTAGGAAACATCCTCATGGGTGACGAAGGGATCGGCACGCGGGCTATCGATCTCCTGGATAAGCGGTACCGTTTTCCCGAGAACGTGGAACTGCTCGATGGCGGAACCTCCGGCATCGAACTCCTCCGTTACATCGAGGGCCGCGACCACCTGATCCTCATCGATGCCGTGAAGGGCGGCCAGCCGCCGGGAACCGTGGTGCGGGTCGAGGGCGAGGATGTGCCGGCCCGGTTCAGGACCCGCATATCGCCGCATCAGCTGGGCATCTCGGACCTTCTGGCCACAGCCCAGCTCACGGACAGCATTCCTGAAAACATGGTTCTGTTCGGCATCGAACCCAAGGACGTGGTCATGAGGCTTGAGATGTCTCCCGAGGTGGAGGCGGCCATGAACCGTCTGGCCGAGGTGGTGGTGGAGGAACTCAGACGGATTGGCTGCGCTGTGGAAAAGCTCGAAAACGAACGGCCGGATGCACATACGCACTGGAAACCTGTGGGGTAAAATAGCTCATGTGTCTGGCCATTCCTTCAAGAATCGTCGAAAGAAGCGACATGCTGGCCGTGGTGGATGTCTGCGGGGCGCGGCGTGAGGTCAACCTCATGCTGCTTCCGGAAGAAGTCACGGTGGGCGACTACGTGCTCGTGCACGCCGGGTTCGCCATGCGGAAGGTCGAGCCGGATTCGGCCCAGGAAGCCTTGAAGTTCATCAACCAGTTGATTGACGAACAGAAGAAGGAGTTTCCTGAGGAGTTCTGCGAACCTCCTCCGCCGGCTCCTTAAACGGAAGGTTTTCGGGGATTCTTAATTTCGAGAATCTTCGTCGGTGTCCGCCCGCTCGCCCTGCAGTTCCCCCATCAGTTCCTGTTCCGTAATCAGCCCCTTCCGCGTCAGCAAACGGATAAGAGCCTCCAGTTTCTGGCTTGAAACAATATCCCCGGCCCTGGTCGGGGGGGTTGCCTTAAGCGGCTTCCCGTCCACCGTAACCGGATTTCCTTCCAGCGTTTGGGCGAGATAGGAACTATCAAACCTCTGCTCGTCGACCCAGACCTTGTCATAATGGCGGGCAATGGCGAGCATGATCTCCGCCTCTACGGCCATGACCGGCTTGATGTGTTTCCCTGTGACAAAGGCGATATCATCCACCGCTTTCAGATCCGTGGGATTGGCCATGGCCACCGTCAGGCTTCGGTTGCCGGCCTCCACTGGAATGGCTTTGTGACGCTTGGCCACCTTCACATCCATGAGGGACAGAACCTCTTCCGGAATCTCCCGGTCTCTGAGGGAAATCCAGTCGATGTGGAGTTGTTTGGCCAGAACATGGGCCAGATCGCTGGCGCTGATGAATCCTTTCTGAATCAGGGTCGCTCCCAGTTTCCCGCCCCACTGCTTCTGGTCGCCCAGGGCCACGGCCAGCTTCAGGGCGTCCACCAGCCCGGCTTCGATCAGAAGTTCACCCAAACGTTTCCGTGACATCTGCCCCCTCTTTCTGGACCGTCCGAATTCAGCATGCGGCTGTCCCTCCTGCGCCCCCCGCGCAGGTACGCCTGAAGAGTCATGTCCGACCTCAAAGCTGGCAAAACGGACCCCGCCTGAAAGCCTGAGTCAGGGGGGGTGATCTTGAACAGAAGCTGCAACAGAACCTGATGAGTCCTGTTTCTGATGGAAGAGGCATGTAATTTTACACGGAATTCAGGGAACAACGGAAGGGGATCGTTCCCTGTCAGATGCCCTGCTGCAACCAGATTGTTAAGGCAGAAAGGCAGGTTGGAATCAGGCCGCCATAACTCTGCCGCCCTGCAGGGTTTTTCCCAGCACCGTGTTCAGATCAGAAACCGTATCCGCAGAGATGGAGATGCTGTCCGCCACACGCTTCACCGTGCCTTCCACGATCAGGACTTCAGCCCCGAAGACGGTGCGGCCATGTTTCTCCTGTGCATCCGGGAAGACCGCGAGATCAGCCACCCCGGTCTCATCCTCGAGGGTGAGGAAGACCACGCGGATGCCGCTTCGCGTCGGCGGCGTATGAAGCATGATCTTCAGCCCGGCCGCCACCACCCGTTCCCCGTCCCGCGCATGGCGGAGTTCTCCGGCCGTGAGCACACCGAGCCGGCTCAGGTAAGGACGGTACAAAGACATGAGGTGCGCCGAGAGGTCCAGGCCGATATGGGCCAGCTCATGGCGCACCTTCTCGGACAGGGAGAAATCCCCTTCCCGGTGTTCCGGGAGAACAGAGTTTTCTTCCCGGATACTCCGGGCCAGCAGTCCCTGCCTCGAAGGATGAAGGTCGTCAAAACACCCGGAAAGGATGAGGGAGTTCAGAAGATTCTCATGCACCCGGGTCCGTTCCTGGAAATCCCTGGCCCCGCAGAAGAAGCCCTGTTCCCGTTCCTCGAGGATTCTTGAAAGATTCGCAGGGCCCATGTGCCGGACCCCCCGCAAGCCCACACGGAGGGACCCTTGTTCCAGGGCATACCCTGAAACGCTTCGGTTGATGTCAGGGCCAAGGATTTCCACCCCGCACCGGGCCGCTTCGTGAAGCAGGACCCGCTCGGGGTACATGCCCGGCAGGTTGTTCAGCACCCCCAGCATGAACTGGGCCGGGTGATAGGCCTTAAGAAGCGCAGACTGGTACACGATGTGCGCAAAGGAACTGGCGTGGGCCTTGTTGAAACCAAAGGCAGCAAGCGTCGAGAGTTCCTCGAAGATGGTTTCAGCCACCGGCCGGGTGAGTCCGCGGGTCATGGCTCCCTGCAGGAAGTCTTCCCGGTACCGGCGCATCTTTTCCGACGTGGCCTCCTTCATGGCCCGCCGCATGAGATCTCCCTGCCCCAGCGTAAACCCCGCCACTTCATGGGCAATCCTGAGGACCTGCTCCTGGAAAAGCACTACGCCATAGGTTTCATCCAGAATGGGTTTCAGGATTCGGTGGGGATAGACCACGCGCTCTCTGCCCAGGCGGCGATGAATATAGGGGCGGACCATGTCCGCCTTTACGGGGCCGGGCCTGAAGATCGAGATGGCCGAAATGATGTTCTCAAAGCGCTCGGGCAGAAGCTGGCCAAGCAGGCTCCGCATGCCCGGAGATTCCACCTGGAAACATCCAAGCGTATCCGCGCTTCGCATGAGCTCATAGGCCCGGGCGTCCGTCCGGTCCGGCCTGTCCACCCGGACCGTGCCCTCCCGTTCCCGGAGCAGGCTGTCGGCTTCCTCGATGGCACTCAGCATCCGGAGCCCCAGAAGATCCGTCTTGATGAGCCCGAGCATCTCGGAATCGTCCTTGTCAAAGGAAAGCACGGGCCAGCCCTTCCGGGAGCGGAACACCGGTGAGTAATTCGCAATGGGCTCTTTCGAGATCACCACGCCCCCCAGGTGAACCGAGATATGGCGGGGGAACTTGTCGATGCGGCTGCAGATATCCAGGAGGTGCTGGTACTTCTCACCGGCCAGTTCGGAATCGCGGAGTTCCGGGAGGGCGTTCAGGGACTCCCGGATCTTCGAGGCCGGCATGTAACGGAAGAAACGGACGAGTTCATCCAGCTTTTCATAATCCAGCCCCATGGCCCGGCCGACCTCCCGGATGGCGCTCCGCCCCCGGAACCGGGAGACTGTGGCCACCATGGCCGCATGCCCGGGGTATCGTTCCATGGCATAGGCAATGACCTCGTCCCGTCGCCTGGAATCGAAATCTATGTCGATGTCCGGAATATCGACCCGTTCGGGATTGAGAAAACGCTCGAAGAGAAGGCCATACTCAACCGGGTCAATGGCCGAGATCTCCAGAAGATAGGCCACAAGGCATCCGGCGGCCGACCCCCGGCAGGAATTCCGGATTCCTTTGGACCGGGCAAAGCGGACCAGGTCCGCCACCACAAGAAAGTAGTCCGAGAACCCCTTCGCGTCGATTACCCGGAGCTCTTCGGAAAGCCGTCGGGCCACGCTAGTCCGGTTGCCGCTGAATCGCTGGTTCAGCGCCCGATAGCAGAGACGCCGGAGGGTGTCCGCCGCAGAGGTCTCATCCGGGAGGTTTACAGCCGGAGGCCTCGGAACACCCAGGGAAAGCTCCAAGGCACACTCCTGGGCAATGAGGTCCGCATTGAAAAGGGCTTCGCCATAACCAATGAAAGCCCGGGCCATCTGGGTGCCGGATTTGAGGTAGCACTCGCTGTTGGGGCGGGGCATAACCTTCCGGTGATGCACAACACGGGCGGTTGCAACCAGGGCGTGGTGAACCGGGTAATCCCCGGGTTCGAGGAGGTGGACATTGTTGGTGGCCACGGCCAAAAGACCGGACTTGGCCGCAATCTCCCGGAACCGGTGCATCCTCTCAGCATCACCGGCAAGCCCGTAATTCTCGAGCTCGATGAGCAGGCCGTCCCGGCCAAAGAGATCGAGACAGGTGCTTACCTTTCTATCTGCCGTCTCAACAATATGCGGTTCGTCGTTCTCAAGGGCCTTTCCGAGAAGGGCAAAAAGACCCCCGGAGTTTTCCGAGAGAACCTCCAGCGGAATGACCGGGAACTGGGGATCCGTCATCATGGCCGAAGAGATGGCCCGGCAGAGGTTTCCGTAGCCTTTCAGGGAGCGAGCCAGGAGAACGAGTTTGCCGATCCCTTCAACCGTGACCTCGGCGCCAATGATCGGTTTAATTCCCTTTTCCTTCGCGGCCCGGATGAAACGGACTGCGCCATAAACCCCGTTATAGTCAGTGAGGGCCAGGGCAGGCATGCCCTGTTCTGCCGCCCGGGCCACGAGCTGCTCCACACCGGCCGTCCCGTCATAGAAGCTGAAGCAGGAATGAACATGAAGATGTACAAAGCCCATACTGCAATCTCCGTCGAACCTTCTCCTTCAGAGAAAAACAATCCCGCCATCTTGCGGGAATGTTTGCACGTCATGTCTATTCGTCGTCATTCCAGCGAAAGCTGGAATCCAGTCCTTCAATCTTTTTCCCGAGTCAAATAATCATCCTTCCGAAATATGTTTTCGTTCTTTTCTTGCGGCCAAGAAAAGAACCAAAAGAAGGGCGCCCCACCCGACCCTGAGCGTGCCTCCGCCAGGAAGGTTCGAAACTCGTTCCGTTAAAAGATACGGAACTCAAACCGGAATTAATGCTTAGCATTTAGTCTCTTGGAGACGCCTTTCTGAAGTTATCTAACCGTTCGTATCTGACATTCGAACCTTCTGTTTCTGCCTCCGGCACGGGTCCGGATGATGGGATTACAGAGGACGCAAACAAATCAGAAACATCTCTCTCTAGGACCCTGCCTCGTTTCTGTCCTAGCCGTTGTATTTGCCCCTTCATCGCCTTCCGGCCCAGGCGGAAGAAACAGCGGCTTCGGCTGTTTGAGCTCCAATGCTGTTCCGGGAGCGAGTTCCGAAGCCGCCTGCAGCCAGGGCCG
This sequence comes from Nitrospirota bacterium, assembly GCA_003235715.1. Taxonomy (GTDB): domain Bacteria; phylum Nitrospirota; class Thermodesulfovibrionia; order SZUA-242; family SZUA-242; genus SZUA-242. The sequence goes on along the minus strand of QJVM01000083.1, from coordinate 3,307 downwards.
AAACAGAAGGCGATGCGGGCGCCCTCTTTGCGCCACTTTCTGGGCGGGCAGAAAGGGGCAAAATCAAATATTTCGGTACAGGGAAATCACCTTTCCTAGTATCCGAAAATCCCTACCCTGCCCTTCCGAAATCACGATGGGCTCATACGCCGGGTTCTCAGGCATCAGGGTGATCTTTTTCCCCGACTTCCGGAACCGCTTCACCGTGGCCTCCCCATCGATAAACGCCACTACAATATCGTTGTTCTGAGCCGTGTCGGTCATCCGGATGATGCAGACATCGTTCTCGAACAGGCCGGCATCCACCATGCTGTTCCCCTTCACACGCAGGGCAAAGAGCTTCTGCCCCTTGGCAAACCGGTTGTCCACAAAAACCGTGTCCTCCCGGTTTTCCTCAGCCAGAAGGGGAACGCCTGCCGCCACCCGTCCCAGGATGGGAACCTCCATAACCTTCCCCATGTCCGGGACCCGAGGCACTCCAGTCAGTTCGATGCCCCGGGATTTTCCCTGGCGCCTCCGTATCACCCCCTTCCGCTCCAGTGCCTTGATGTGCGACAGCATGCTTGGCGCCGCCATCCGGAATTTTTCGGACAGATCACGGATTGTCGGAGGATATCCTTCGGCCGCAACGTATCGTTCAATCTCTTTCAGAATCTCCTCCTGCCTGCCGGTAAGCTCATCCATGTGCATCCCCCTTTATTGAATCGCAAACCCACTATAGCTAACATATGTTAGTATGTCAAGCACGCCTCTTCCTCCACTGGAAAACAGGCGGGTTAAGCAATCTTGTGGACGGTAAAGCCAAGCATAGGGAATATCGCCGGGGCGAGATCAGGGATTACAAAGAATCCATGCATGGACCATTAATGCATGCAGGCTATTGTTTTATAAGTCTATTTCTTGACAATGCCTTCGGCAGCAACATATAAAAGGCCAGCGTCCGGCTGAAAACCGGAACGTCGGATAATCCTTTTTGGGTGTCTTTATGCAGTGGATAGCTACACGGCGAGATGAGATTTACAACTACTTCCACGGAAGCGCTTCGTGTCAGCAGTTTTTCTTTGCCGCAGCCCAAGAGGAAAGATACGCCGCCTACTACACGAGCATGTATCTGCTACAAGATACGACCGAGAGCTTGATGGCGCATCGAGCTAAAGGATTTTCATCTGATCCATTCAAAGCCTATATTGAGTTTTGGGGCGTGATGCAGGCGTTATTCATACAGCAGGATTCAATATCTGAACTGTACGAAGCGGTAACGGGTGCTCCTCTTAAAACGAACAATTTGTCATGGTGGCGATCATTGAGAACTCTCCGCAATGCCTGTGCTGGCCATCCGGCCAAGAAGGAACGGCCCAAGACATCTCCACTCTCCAGAACGTTTATGGGTCGTGGATTCGGGGATTATTCGGCTGTTACCTATGAACAGTGGCAAAGTGGGGGCAGCATCAGCCATCCGACTATTGATCTTGGTGCGCTTATTGACAGTTACGCAACAGAGGCAGAATCCCAGCTTGCAGCAGTATTGCAATTTATGAAGCAGCAATGGCCGTAATGACACCCAACAATCGCGTCAACTCGGGCGCACCAAGCCACCGCTTACGCACGGCGTCAGCCAGCAATTTGGGATATGAGCATTTCATCATCACAAAAATTGTTCGTTGAGAAACGCGAAAGGCTGGCGAAGTCCTGGCCGGTGGTGGGGATTGTCCTCCTAGCCATGCTTACTGCGTTTGTCGTCTGGGCCTGGTTGAAGACACCATATTTGATTAATCCATGGGTTGTTTTCGAAAGCCTGAGAGCGGGCACATTGCCTGAATCTACAGCGAACCTCATGGTGGCCATGTTGCCGATCGTCGTGCTTAGCCTCCTGTTCTTTGCATTTGTTGTCGTGCTTCTGTTCTTTGTTGCTTTTTCCAATGAGCGCCGCCTGATTCGCCTGGTGCGAAAGCTGGACCAAACTCAGGAAGTTCTTGACGGGGGGAAGTAGAGGTGCTACGTTGCGGATATCGCGGACATCTTCGGGAGCCGGCCTATAGGCCGCCCCTGAGCGCCACCATGGCAGGCCACGGCCAGGAGGAAATATGCCATCCATTTTCAAGATGATAATCTCAGTATCAGCATGGCTCTTGTTCATCAAGGGCATCCTCCTAATTCCCATTACCGTCTATGCCTTTAACCAAGCGTATCTGAGCGGTGAGCCGACACCACTGGTTGGTGTTATGGCTTGCGCTGGAGGGACATTTGCTCTTATGTCGGCCTGTGCCGCGGCTTGGATTAGAAAGGTCATAGACTAAAGGTTTTTGCGGGGGCCTGGAATATGGTTGTCAACGTCACGACAGGATTTAAGCAGAAACCTGACAAGGCGTTGTAGCCGGCTGTCACGCTTGCTCTTCCAATCAACGGAGAATTTAATGGCCCGAATTGGCATATTGACATGCTCTAATTGCACCCAGGACGCAAACTGCGCTTCTGTTGTCTGCCTCGGCGACCTACGCAAACGAAAGGGTTTGTTCGAAAGGTACAAGAACGAAGAGAAATTGGAATTAATCGGAATAATCAATTGTGCCGGGTGTCCAACGATAGCAGCACCTGAAAAGATATTGAAAAGAACAAGGGCATTAACAGAATACAGACTTGACGCTCTTCATTTCTCTTATTGCATGACTGCCCTGTGCCCATTTTTAAAGAAATATGAAAAGGTGATAAAGGACCACAATCCCGGGCTCACCATTGTCCATGGCACTCACGCTCCAAGAGACAATAAGACGTTTCAGGAAGAAATGAGAAAAATCTTGTGTCCTGCGATGCCTGAACATCAGGATATGAACGATGTAATCAAGGGCACTATACGAACAAAGAGAAATGCAAGCCGAAAGCGCTGACAACGGTTTGCAGCGGACCAGCTGGGACCTTGGCCGCTGAAGCCAGACGTTTGGCCGATACTACTGCCTTACAATTTATGATCGATCAGAAACTTTTGGAGAGTTGGCGCAATACTAAGAGCCATTTTGAAAAAGCGATCCGTCATTTGCCAAACGATGCAATCCTTGAGTGCGAAGACGGCTCACTGGACAAATATCGGGATTGGTTACAACATAACGAGCTGGGTTTGGCATTTGAAGAACTCGAGGCGCTTGGTCATGTAAATGACGTTCCTCGAGAGTACTGGATGGCACTTCGGGACGCGGCTCAGAACATGAAACTGACCGAATCTGTCGAAGAGTGTAATCGAATTCTCGATGGGTACTCGGCGTGACAAGACGCTGCAGCGGAGGCGGTTGAGCGCGGACTGCCTTCCCATGTA
>QJVM01000157.1 GCA_003235715.1 Nitrospirota bacterium | reverse complement strand
CGCAAACCCGGCCAACAGACGGGTGAGAGAACGTATTGGCCGCCTGCTCCTTCAGGGGGAGTCCTACGAAAAGGCCATTGCCGAGTACCGACGTTTGCAGGAGGAGGACCCAACCAATCTCGAATTTGTGTTTCGACTTGGCGTGGCTTATTTCGAGGCCGGTCATTTTGACAAAGCCGAGGAGGCTTTCCTCAAGCTTCTTGAATTGTCCCCGTCGGAACAATCCGCGAGATTCTATCTTGGGCTGATATACGAGGAGCGGGAGCAGTTTGAAGCGGCCCTGGATCAATACCGTCAGATTGCTGAGACGAATCCTGAGGAAATCCAGTCCCGCGTTCGAATCGGATATCTGCTGGGACGCCTGAACCGGCCCTCGGAGGCCATTGAGGCCTACAATGAAGTCCTTCGAATCGATGCCTCTGTTACGGAGGTTTATCTGTATCTCGGTTCGGCACTGGTGCAGGTTGGGGAGCTGGAAAGGGCACAGGAGACCTTTCGGAAGGGGTTATCGTTGGCCGAGGAAAACCAGGACGAATTTCTGTTCAACATGGCTGTCGTTGAGGAGAAACGGGGTCGTTTCGACGATATGGTGAACCTGCTCCGGGAAACGCTGGCCCGGAACCCGGACCATTATGATGCCCTTAATTACCTCGGTTACAGCTATGCGGAGCGGGGTATTAACCTGAAGGAGGCTCGGGAACTCATCGAGAAGGCCGTCGCGCTTAAGCCCGACAGCGGTTATATCCGAGACAGTTACGCCTGGGTACTTTACCAGCAGGGTTTTTATGCAGAAGCGCTTGAGCAACAGCTGAAAGCCGCAGAAGTCGTTAAAGACGACCCCATTCTTTTCGATCACCTCGGGGACATTTATCTCAAGAACGGAAAGGAGACCGAGGCCCGGGAATCCTGGCAGAAGTCTCTTGAGGTGGTTGGTGACAACGACGCCCTGGAGAAATCCCTCAGGGAAAAGCTTGGCCTTCCGTGAAGCCTCTCACGCTCAGGGCGCCGGCGAAGGTAAACCTGTGCCTTCGCGTACTGGGAAGAAGGCCTGACGGCTACCACGATATCGACTCACTCTTCTTCCAGGTCAGCCTTTATGACACGCTGACTCTCGAACCCGCGGCCGAGTTCTCCTTTGAATGCGAAGGCGAGGAAGCCGGCCCCCTCCAGGATAATCTCGTCGTCCGTACCGCCCGTCTTTTGCAGGAGGTCTGTGGCGTGTCCCGGGGCGCCCGTATCTGCCTTCTCAAGAAGATTCCTTCAGGAGCCGGGCTCGGTGGTGGAAGCTCGGATGCTGCGTCCGCCCTTCTTGGACTGAGCCTGCTCTGGGGTCTGGGTCTGGGGGCTGACCAGCTCCAGAAACTTGGTGCAAGCCTGGGTTCCGACGTCCCCTTCTTTCTTTCTGGAGCTGCGGCTCGGGTGACGGGAAGGGGTGAATGCGTGGCGCCCTTTGCTCCAAAAATGACCATTCCCCTGCTGCTTGTGAAGCCGGCCTGCCGTGTGTCCACCGCATGGGCTTACCGTGAGCTTTCGTTGACAAAGGGGGACGGGAATTATAAACTACCCTGCTCTGGTGGTCCGGATACGGGGCTTGAAGCCATTTTATCCGGTCTTTCCAATGACTTTGAGGTGCCTGTATTCAGGCAGTTTCCGGAGATCGAAGAGCTCAAGTTGCGTCTGCTTTCTGCGGGAGCAGCGGGTGCCGTGATGAGCGGCAGCGGGTCTGCTGTGGCGGGCCTCTTTGAAAGTGAGCAGAAGGCAAGAGAGGCAGCCCGCCGGTTCTCCGGAGAATGGCATGTGGTGGCGCGGACCCTGGTACGCCTGCCGCCGTTGCCGGGCCTGTAATGAGGTTCACAGGTTATGGGGCGTAGGCGAGCGGCAAGCCACATGACTTTGACTCATGTAATCCCTGGTTCGAATCCAGGCGCCCCAGCCACACTATAGCGGACGGCACCGGGTCGCCCCGGTAGCTTTTCACGATAGAACGCTCGGGATTTTCTCCCGGGTCGAAAGACGGGAACGACCCGTGGAGATTCCCCGGAACCCCGGAGCAGGAGCCTCATGCAGGGAAAACTGACAATTCTTTCTGGAAATGCGCACCCGGCACTGGCCCGGGAGGTGGCCGCGTACCTGGACATGCCCCTCGGGGCCTCTCGCGTTACCAAGTTCAGCGATGGCGAGAACATGGTTCACATCGATGACAACGTTCGGGGTTGCGATGTTTTCGTGATTCAACCCACATGCGCTCCGGTGAATGACAACCTCATGGAGTTGCTTCTGATGGCTGATGCGCTCAGGCGGGCCTCGGCCGGCCGAGTGACCGCGGTGATTCCGTATTACGGATACGGCCGTCAGGACCGCAAGGTCCAGCCGCGAGTCCCCATATCCTCCAAGCTTGTGGCGGACCTGATTACCGCCGCGGGGATCGATCGGATCCTGACCATTGATTTGCACGCGGGACAGATTCAGGGATTCTTCAATATCCCCGTGGACCATCTTTACGCGACGCCCGTCTTGCTGGATTACATCCGGAAGACCTACGAGCACGACCGGCTGGTGGTCGTGTCCCCGGATGCCGGAGGCGTGGAGAGGGCCCGTGCCTTTGCCAAGAGACTCGATGCGTCCCTTGCGATCGTGGACAAAAGGCGGGAGCGGGCCAACGTGTCAGAAGTCATGCACGTTATTGGTGACGTGAAGGAGATGAATACCCTGCTCCTCGATGATATGATCGACACTGCGGGAACCATTACGCAGGCGGCTGCGGCGCTGAAGAGGAGGGGGGCCCGCAGTGTGGCCGCTGCATGCACGCACGGCGTGCTTTCAGGTCCGGCTATTACGAGGTTGAATGAATCGGTCCTGGACCAGGTCATCGTGACCAATACGATTCCGTTGAACAGCAAGCGTGACCAATGTTCGAAACTGGTCGAGCTTACGACGGCTCCCCTTCTGGGAGAGGCCATTCGGAGCATCCACGAAGAGACTACGGTAAGTTCCCTGTTCGTTTGAAACCAGGGGGGGCGAAGCGCATCCCCTGGACCATACTGCTGGAAGTCAAGGCCCTCCCGCGGGAGGGATGAAGGAGGTAATGGAAGGATGGAAACCATAACGATTGACGCGGCTGTCCGAGAGAAATCGGGCAAGGGGGTTGCCCGGAAGCTCCGCAGGGCCGAGAGAATTCCGGGGGTTCTCAACCACGGCGGGAAGACGACCGCCCTGGACGTGGACAAGAAATCCCTGGTTAAACTGATCAACACAAAGAAGAGCGGATATGCGGTTCTGAACCTCAACATGACCAACGCTCCGGACCAGAAGTCCCGCATGGCCATGGTCAAGGAATTCCAGGTGCATCCGGTGACCCGTGAACTCATTCACGTGGACTTCCGCGAGGTGAAGGCCGAAGAAAAGGTGAGAATTCATCTGCCCGTCATTCTCAAGGGGACTCCGGTCGGTGTCAAACTCGGTGGCCAGCTCAGGGTGGTGACGTGGTCTCTGGATTTTGATTGTCTGCCCTCTGACATCGTAGACCGCGTGGAGATGGACATCTCGTCAGTGGGACCGGGAAAGACGGTTCATGCATCCGATCTCTCTCTTCCTTCGGGCCTGACATTGAAGAGTCCTCCGAAGACCGTCCTCTGTCAGGTCAGCACGGTTGCTGCCGCCGAGGCTGCTGCCGAACCGGCTGAGGCCTCCGAGGCGCCTGCGGCTGCTGCTCCCGAGTCCAAGCCGGCTGATTCGGGTTCAAAGAAATAACAGGAGTTTCCTGTCGAAGGGGAGCCTAACGGGTTCCCTTCGGCCCCTTCTCAAAGCGTGTCTCCCTGGTTGATCGCGGGCCTCGGCAATCCCGGGGCCCGCTATGCTTCCACCCGCCACAATATTGGTTTCATGGTTGTTGACGCCCTGGTCCGCACCTGTGGTGCGTCCGCGATGCATGAGGGCCCAGGCGGACTGTATGGGCTTTGTACATTGGGCTCGCACGTTCTGCATCTCTGTAAACCGATGACCTATATGAATCACAGCGGTGAAGCCGTTGCGGCCGGACTCCTGGAACTGGGAGAAGAAGCACAACTCCTGGTTGTACACGATGACCTTGACCTTGGGGTCGGGCGACTCCGATTCCGCAAAAGGGGAAGTCATGGAGGGCACCGCGGTATCGCGAACATCATGGACCATCTTGGACACGGTGACTTCGCACGCCTCAAGTTGGGCATTGGGCGGCCTCCCGGGACGCCCGTGACGGATTTTGTGCTGGAACCCTTCACCGAGCAGGAATGGCCCGTTATCCGAGAGACCTTGGAACGTGCCGTTCGGGCCATCGATTACGCCGTGAATTACGGGCTGGATGCGGCCATGAATCGTTTTAATCTTCCGCCCCCTCCCTCGGAAGACTGACTGCACCTTGAAGCCGGTCTGGGGCCGGTGCCCCTTGCAAACGCCGGCGTATCTGGAGTAGTTTCCGTATAGGCAAGATGCGACCGGAACGCCACAGCGTCACCCACTCTTGTCTGAGTCCGGAACATGGAC
>QJVM01000188.1:2500-14651 GCA_003235715.1 Nitrospirota bacterium | reverse complement strand
GGTCAGATGATCGCCATGCGTTACGGAGCCGTCCCCGTCGTTCGAAAGACCGGCGGCCTTGCGGATACGGTCCGGGAGAAAGGACCGGATCGGAATGGTTACGTCTTTTCAGGTAAAGCGCCCGCCTCCTTCATGGGTGCGGTTCAAAGGGCCCTGGCGGATTTTTCCCGGGAAGAGGAGTGGACCTGCCGAATGACCAACGGCATGACGGGCGATTATTCATGGTCGCGTCGCGTGGACGAGTATGTGCGTCTCTATGCCGAACTGCTGATGGATCGGAAGGAGGCCTGACCGCGTGAAGCTGAAGCGCAGGCTCACTCTTTTTGCGGCGGTGTACCTGGCATGCGCCGGCATGATCGGGCTCGTGGCCTACTCCACGGTGAGCACCATGCGCTATGACCTGAACGAACTGAACCAGTCGCACCAGGAACGCGAGGCCTATGTGCGCCTGAAATCCGAGATTAATCGTTACATCATGGCGGTCGAGCGGCTGGTCCGCTTCCGGGACCTTCAGGACGTCAAGGCGATGAAACAACTCGAAGGGGCTTGCCAGGAGGCCGTTCAAAGAGCCCAGGCGATGGCCGACCATCAGATGGAGCGGACCTTGCTGTTAAGAGCCTCGGATTCCCTGAAGGATCTCTTTGAAGTGGCGGAGGCGATCGTCTCGGCCATCCGCGACCGGGAACCGGACAGGATGCTGGACCTGGTGGGGATCCTGGCCTCCCATGGGGGGGTCCTTGCCGACCAGTGTGACCAGCTTGAGCACAGCGCGGCGGGCGAGGTGACCGCTGCCCTGGACGGGAGCGAACGGGCTCAGTGGAGGCTGGTGCGGTTTCTCGTCTTCTCGGGGATCGCCCTGTTTTCATTAACCCTGATCTCCCTGGGGCAGATGGCCCGCTGGGTCACGGGGCCCATTGCAGGCCTCATAGACGGAACCCGAAAGATCATCGATGGCGACTTCGCACACAGGATTGGATTGAAGAGGCGCGATGAGTTCGGAGTCCTGTCTCAAACCTTTGATGAGATGGCCGAAGTCCTGGGAACCTCCAATCGCCGATTGAGCAGGAAACTGGAGGAGACGGAACTCCTGGCCGAGGTGGCCCGAATTGCCAATTCGACGCTTGACCTCAATTCGATTCTTGCCATGGTGGCGGATACGGTGTCTGAAACGCTCCAGAAGGAGGTCTGTTCGATCTACCTTATCTCGGATGACCGGTCGAGTCTGGTTCTGAGGGCGACACGGGGGCTGGATCCCGCCGCGGTGGGACAGGTGCGAATTCCGATGGGCGAGGGCATTGTCGGCGATGCGGTGAGGCATCTCCGAACCACTGCCGTAGCGGATGTCTCAAAGGACGCGCGTTTCAAGTACATCCCCTCGATCGGCGAATCCCGATATATGTCCATGCTCACGGTGCCCATCATCCGCGACGATGTCTGTCTTGGAGCCGTCACCCTGCAGACGACGACGGCCCATGCCTATACGGAGGATGAAACGGATCTGTTGCTTGCGATCAGCCACAGTCTGTCCGGCGCGATCCGGAACGCCGAACTGTACGAGGGGGCGCTCCGCCAGTTCCGTCGGCTCAAGGTGATCCACGAGCTTGGGATGGATATTAGCTCGATTCTGGACCTGGACCGTCTGCTCAATGATATCTGCAGGAAGACTGCGGAGTTTCTACAGGCCGAAGGGGCCATTGTTAGGCTTCTGGAGGGAAACCTGCTTCGGATCCGGGCTTCCTACGGACTCCCGGAAACCTTCGATGTGACCCAGCCGCTACCGCTCGGAGAGGGGATTGCCGGGCGAGTGGCTCTGGAGGGGCGTCCGCTTCTGGTTACGGATGCCCGGGAAATGCCGGAAAATCTGCGAGTGCCCGGGATTGAGACGACTTCTGTTCTCGCGGTTCCGCTTCGGATTGGCAACCGGGTGATCGGAACCATCGGACACTACAACAAGAGAGTGGCCGAAAAATCCATCGGTTTCACTATAGAAGATCTGGAAAGTCTTTCGGCTGTAGCCGCCATGGCCGCCATTGCCCTTGAGAACGCCCGGCTTTACCAGGAGGAGCGGGTCCGCGAAGAGCAGATACGGCGGGCCGGTCAGAGACTGTTGACCCTGTTTGAAAGTGTTCAGGGGGGCATCATTACGGTCAACCGGGAGCATGTGATTCTTTCGGCGAATCGATTTGTGGAACGATGGGCGGCCCAGGGACAGGGTCTTGTGGGAAAGACCTGTGAAGATGTCTTCGGCGAAACGTTTGCGGTCTGTAATGAAGACCCGGTGGCCCAAACCTTCGCGACCGGCACCCCGAACAAGTTCACGCACAGGGGCGCTCCGGGTGACCCGGAGGCCACATTCGAGATTTCCACCTATCCCATGGGTGAGGCAGACCATGTTCATGAGGTGGTCGTCTTCATCCAGGACATCACAGACCGGGTCAGGGCGGAGGAGGAAATTCTCTCGCTGTACCGTGAGGTGAACAACACCAAGGTCTACCTTGAGTCGCTCATCAACAATTCGGCGGATGCCATCGTGACTACGGACCTGAACAACCTGGTGACCTCCTGGAATAAAGGGGCCGAACGAATATACGGGTTCAAGGGTGAGGAGGTCATCGGCAAGACCCTGAGCATCATGCCGGAGTTCCTCCTGCCGGCGGAAGCCGAGAATTCAGAACGCGTGAAGAGGAAAGAGACGCTTCGGGACATGGAAACCCTGCGACGAAACAAGGACGGGGCTCTGATCGAAGTGAGCCTCACCCTTTCCCCCATCCTGGATGAGCGGGGGGAGGTCATCGGGATCAGTGGCATATCCAGGGACATTACGGACAAGCGACGCGTGGAGCAGGAACTCACGAGACGGAACCAGGAACTTTCCCGCCTCCTGTTCATCAGTAACGCCATGCGCTCGACCCTGGACATCACGAGCCTGCTCAGGATGACCCTGACCGCGGTGACCATGTCCGACGGTCTCGGATTCAACCGAGCCATCTTGTTCGAGGTCGATGAAAAGAAAGGGGAGATTCGGGGGGTGATGGGCGTGGGCCCCGGGAGTCTGGAAGAGGCGTGGAAGGTCTGGGGCGAACTGGCCATGGAGCGGAAGACGCTGGAGGACATCATGACCGAGATCGTCGAAGTGCCGGCCCGGCCCAAGACGTTTCTCGACGGGTTGGCCCAGAACCTCAGGATATCCATGGACGAGACTCCCGAAGGCGTGCTGACGGCGGTGGTGCGGAATCGCGAGGCAGTAAACGTTCTGGATGCCCGGAGCGACGCGCGCGTGGACCCTGTGCTGATTCAACAACTGGGAACCGAGGCCTTTGCGCTGATCCCGCTCATCTCCCAGGACAAGGTCGTGGGGGTTCTTTGGATGGACAACCTGTTCAACCGCAGACCCATCACGGAAGACGATATCCGTTTTCTCTCGGGATTTGCCAACCATGTGGCCTCCGCGATCGAGAATGCACGTCTGTTTGAGCAGGTGTCCATGGCTGAGGCCGAACTCGAGAACATCTTCTCTTCCATCTCCGACATGGTCTATTTCAACGACAAGGATTTCACCATACGCAAGGTGAACAAGGCGGTGGTGGAGCGTATTGGTCAACCCGAAGAGCAGATCATCGGCCGGAAATGCTACGAAGTCTTCCACGGCATGGACCGGCCGTGGCACAAGTGTCCCCATACCAAGACCGTCATGACCGGCCGGGCCTACATGGAGGAGGTGGAGGACCCGTTCCTCGGTGGAGCCTTCATGGTTTCCTCATCGCCCATCTTCGGACGGGGTGGAGACCTTATCGGCACGGTTCATATCTCCCGGGACATTTCGGAGTCGCGACGGCTCCGGGAGCAGCTCTTGCGGGCAGAGAAGATGGCGGCCTTGGGAGAAATGGCGGCCAAGATTGCCCACGAAATCCGGAACCCTCTCATCTCCGTCGGGGGCTTTGCGCGGCGTCTCGAGAAAAAACTGGCGGGTTCCGAGAAGGACTACGCCACCATTATCGTGGACTCTGTGAATCACCTTGAGGTTATTTTGAAGGATATCCTCGGGTTCGTGCGGGAAACTCCCATTATCGTTGTCAACGGCGATATCGTTGAAATCCTGGAGCAGATCATCTCCCTGTTTGCGCCATCGTTCAAGGAACGCGGCATTGCCATCGTCAAGGATTACCGTGAGGTCAGCCTCCAGGTCCCCGTGGATTCCAACAAGATACGGGAGGCGTTCACCAACCTGATCACGAACGCGGAGCAGGCTCTGCAAACAGGCGGACACATACGGGTGGCCATAAGCAAGACGGACTCGGAGGCGGTGATTGAGATCGAAGACAACGGCGCGGGCATGTCGCCGGATGACCTAAAGCACATCTTTGACCCCTTCTTCACCACGAAGATCAGCGGAACCGGTCTCGGTCTGGCCATAACCCAGAGAATCGTGGAGTTGCATGGAGGGAGAATTGAGGTAAAATCTCAGATGGGAGTTGGTACGTTATTTACAATCTATTTACCTCTTGAGGAGGAACTGGCATGAAGATTCTGGTGGTGGATGACGACAAGCGAATCCAGCTCCTCTATCAGGCCGAACTGGAGGAGGAGGGATACGAGGTCTTCATTGCCGGTTCGGGCACCGAGGCCCTGGAGAAGTTTGAGGAGATAGAGCCGGACCTGGTGACGCTGGACATTCTGATGCCGGATATCGACGGGATCCAGGTGCTTCGGAAAATGAAGGAAAAGAAACCTCAACTTCCCGTGATCATGTCCACGGCCTATGACTACCGGGACGACTTTGCGGTCTGGGCATCCGAGGCCTACCTGGTCAAGTCCTCAGACCTTGCCGAGTTGAAGAATACGATCCACAAACTCATTGGAGGTCCGTAACCTAGAGATCTCCGGTATCGTCAAGGGCGGGCGAGGTCTGGCCCGTACCGATACCGGGCCTGTCTTTGTGGAGGGGGCCCTGCCCGGGGAGCTGGTCCGGGCTGAGATTACGGAGCGCAAGCGCAGTTGGGCGTCGGCCCGGACCCTTGAGGTGCTTCGTCCGGCGACGGAACGAACCCCGGCCCCATGTCCTTACTACGGGGAGTGCGGGGGGTGTGACTGGCAGCATATCCGGTACCCCTCCCAGGTCCAGTTCAAGGAACAGATTCTTGCTGAGTGCCTGAGTCGGATTGCCCGTATATCCCTGCCCCTGAGGAAATCCATCACAGGCTCCGCCTTTGGGTATCGATGGAGAGTCCGGCTCCGGACCGATGACCGGGGGCAGGTCGGGTTCTTCCGTCGCCGGAGCCGGGCCCTTATCCCGGTGGACCGGTGCCTGATTCTGACGCCACACCTGAACCAGATCGTCCGACGATTCGGGGCTTGCCGGACGTTGCTCCCGCGAGACGCCGAGATTTCGCTGTCGCAGGGGGCACAGGGAGTGGTCGCCTTGGTGAGCAGAAATTTGCGGGGAACGCCGCGGGAACTTCTTGAGGCGACCGGGCTTTCGGGCTGCACAATCCGGGGGGGTGCTTGTCACGGCGAGGGCCATTCGCGGCTGGAATTGGAGGGCCTGGGATTTATCATCCGTCCCGGAGGTTTTTTTCAGGCCAACTGGGAACTCAACCATGAACTTGCAAGGGCCGTGGCCCTGTCTGTTCCTCAAAACGCGGAAGTTCTCGACCTTTACTCTGGTGCGGGCAACTTCGCCCTCTACCTTGCCGCGCGCGGATGCTCGGTGACCGCCGTCGAGGGAGACCAGACGCTGATTGCTGATGGCCGAAAGAATGCCCGGGACAACGGGCTGAATGGCGTCCGGTTTCTCCGGAGGAACCTATCCGGAAGGGCCGCCGGCCTGAACAGGGAGAGGCTGCGCGAGATCAATGTGCTGGTGATGGATCCGCCCCGGGGGGGAGCCCACCTGGGGCTGACGGACTGGATTCTCGGGAGGCGGTTTCCCAGCATCCGATACGTTTCATGTGACCCGGCCACTCTGGCCCGGGATCTGTCCCGTTTGGAAAAGGGTTACCGGCTTGTCGGTATCCAGGTGATCGACCTGTTTCCACAGACCAGCCATATTGAATCCCTTGCGTTCCTGGAGCGGTCTTAGCTTTCCCGGGCAGGGGACGGCGCAAGAATATCTGTTTTCTGGAGGGATGCCAGCATGAAGGCGATCATTGTCGAGACTCTCAAAAGGAACCGTTTGTTTGCCGGTCTTAGCCCCTCGGAGATGGAAGAGGTGGCAGGTCTGTTCAGGGCGGACTCTTATAACGAGGGGGACCACATATTCCTGGAAGGCGAGGCCTCCACGAGCCTCTGCATTGCGGCCAGCGGTCGGGTGAAGATTGTGAAGCATACAGACGAAGGCAAGGATGTGATTCTGGAGATCATCTCGCCCCCCGAGATCTTTGGAGGGGTGGCTGTGCTTGACGGCCGGGCCTATCCTGCGTCTGCTCAGGCCATGGAAAAATGCGAGGTCATCAGTCTGTCGCGAGAGGAGTTTCTCGGGCTCATTGACCGGTTTCACGTGCTCGCCGTTGAGGCGAGCATTTATTTTGGCGAACGTCTTCGGAATGCCTATGACATGCTCAGGAGCATTTCCGTGGAACGGGTGGAGCGGCGGATTGCCTCGCTTCTGCTCCGTTTCGGTGAGCGCATTGGTCAGAGGGAGGTCGATGAAATTGTGATGGACCTTGGACTCACCATGCAGGAGATCGCGGAGATGGTGGGAACGACGGTGGAAACGACCATACGGTCCATGAACAAGTTCAGGAAAGAAGGTCTTATCGATTACAACCGGGGCCAGGTCCGGATATTTCCCAAGCTCCGGGACCGGTTCCCGTCGGATGCCTGACCGGAGAAAACCGGAAGGACCTTCGGGCGGGAGACCGGGCCCGTTTTCCCCTTCTGACAGCTACCGGTTTTCCTCCATCTCCCAGATACCGCAAGGGCAAATGCCCACGCAGAACCCGCAGCCGATACAGCGTTCCGGATCCACAATGTATTCATACGTGCCGCCTTCTCCTTCCGTGCGGCTGATGGCCCCCCAGTAACAGGTGGCTTCACACATGTGGCAGTCGCGGCACGAACCACAGGACATGCACTTGTTCGCCTCAGCTTCAGCAGAGAATTTCTTGAGGTTCAGTCCGCCACCCGAAAAGTCCGGCCGACAGGCCTCGTAATACATGGTCTTGACCTTATCGTACGGGATCACGGTTTTGATTTCTGCCATGTAATCGTACTGCATCAGCTGTGCATGGATGGCTTCCGCCGCGACCCGCCCCGCCCCAATGGCGTGCGTGACAAGACCCGGTCGGGTGGCATCTCCGATGGCATAGACCTTCACGTCCGAGGTCTGGCCCGAATCGGAAACCTGGATATATCCCCGCACCGTATTGACCGAGGCCGGGAGAAAATCCAGTATGGGCGTTTCCCCGATGGAGATGATCACCGTATCGGCATCGACCGAGGTGCCGTCCTTGAAGTGGAGTTTCTTCTTCTTCTTGTCATACTTCTGCGTGAATTTGGGCCACAGAATCTCCGTCCCGTATGACGTGGCCATTTCCATTTCCTTGCCAAAGGCGGCCGGCTTCTGTACGTCCACCGTTGTGACCCGGCTTGCGCCAAGCGACCAGGCCTGACAGGCGATGTCCATCCCCACGTTTCCGGCACCGATGACGACGACGCTCTGCCCCTTCATCTTGCGGGGTTTCCCGAAATTAACTTCTTTCAGGAATTCGATGCCCGGCACCACGTCCTCGTGTCCCTCGAACGGAATGGTTCGGGGCTGGTGTGCGCCAACGGCAACGACCACGATCTCGTGTTCATCATAGATCTTCTGAAACCGCTTCTTGTCCACGGGGGTTTTCACGTGAACCTTCACGCCCATTTCCGAAAAGCGCGAAATCTCCTTTTCCAGGACCTCCTGGGGAAGGCGTTCCCGGGGGATGCACATCTCGATTTTTCCGCCGATCTTGTCCCCGGCCTCGTAGAGGTCAATTTCATGGCCGTCCAGCGCCAGCTGCCAGGCGGTGGAGAGGCCGGCCGGTCCTCCTCCGATGACGGCGACTTTCCGACCGGTGGACCGGGCCTTGGCCGGCGCGGGAATCTCAAGACTCAGGCTGCCAAGGTTCTTAATGTCCAGGGGCTTGTCGATATGGCCCCGTGTGCAGGCGTCCATGCAAAGGTTCGGGCATATTTGGCCGCAGACGGTGCCGGGAAACGGACTGTACTGGAGGACCAGGGCAAGGGCATCTTCCAGGCGGTTCTGGCGGATCAGACTCGCCCGCTTGTGGGACGGAATCCGTGAGGGACACGCCCCGGCACAGGGCGGCAGGTATTTCTCGTTGTTCCACACCGGACGATTTCTCCGGTCGGTTCCCGTGGGGACATACGGCAACAGGGTTCGCGGATGGTCGATGTATGGGCCAAAGATACCGCCTGGTCCGACCTCGGCTTCCCAGGTCTGCAGCCGGAAGTCCTTCATGCCGGGTTTGCCTTTCCCTTTCCGTGCGGCCTTTTCCGCTGGAGTCCAGGCAATCAGCTTCCTCCAGTCAGCCGCCGAGCGGGTGAGTTCCTCAAGATAGGATTCCCGGCGCACGGCTTTCAGAAAGGGCCCGATGTGGGTCGTCAGCCAGTCCCAGTCCGCCGGCGTCAGTTCCTCGAGGTGAACGTCCACCTCACTGTACCCCTGGATCGGGCCTCTGAAATAAACGGTTCCGCCGACCATGCCCACGCACGGACGATAACCGAGGACATTCTTCGGATTCCGTGAATTCACGCCGCAGACCACTGCGATTCCACCGGCCTTGAATTCGGCAAAGGAGTCCCCCACGTTCCGGAAATACCATGACTGAAGCGGTTCGAATCGGGGGTTCCGCTTGGTCATGGTCTCGCACCGTGCACCTCCGCTGCCCTGGACATACAGAATTCCCTGGGCTCCCGCGTTGTGTGCCCCGTTGGTGACATCACCCAGAACGGTGATCCTGGCGCCGCAATTGATCCACCCCACATCGTCGGAGGCATTGCCTTTAAGCACGATCTCGGTCCCGACCATGCCCATGCAGCCCAGACGCTGGCCGGACGGGCCTTCCACCGTGATCCGAACCTTCTCCCCGCGGGGCCAGATCCGGCCGCCGATCCCGTGCTGACCGTCGGCCACGACGGTCAGCGTTCTTGCCCCCTCGGCCACGGCCTTTTGTATCCGCTCTTCAAGGACCCGTGAGGAGACTCGTTTCCCGTCCAGGTTCCCGGAAACGGTGACCGCCTTCGGAACCGTGGGTTCCTTGCTGTTCTGAGGTGAATTCTTCGTCTTCTTGGAAACTGCCATGATCTCTATCTCCCTGGCTCTGGGCCTAACACGCGTAATTGATCTTCAGCCGGTCCGCGATCTCCCGGTTGCTCACCGAAAGGCCGTCCGACATTCCGATGGGAAGTTCTGTGGAACGGCCCATAGGCGCAAAAATCTTCTTCAATTCCGTGTCCGCCACACGAAAGACGTCCACGACTCGCTGGGCGACCATGTCGGGGTCCAGCCTGCGGTACAGTTTGGGATCCTGCGTGGTGATCCCCCGGGGACACCGGCCCGTGTTGCAGAGGTTGCACCGGTTGTATTCATCCCCGAGACAATTGGCCGTGGCTTGCATGATGTACTTGCCGATATCCACGGCCGATGCCCCGAGCATGATCATAGCTGCCGCATTGGCCGCCAGATGTCCTGATTTCCCCATGCCGCCGGCCGCTATGAGCGGAAGTTCGTTCTGTTTGCCCTGCTTGACCAGATCCAGATAGCAATCCCTGATGTTGGAGGCCACGGGGTGCCCCATCTTGTCCATGGAGACGTTGTACGCGGCACCGGTACCGCCGTCCTCACCGTCGATGCACAGGGCCGCGGCATAAGGATTGCGGGCCAGATTATTCAGCACGGCTTGAGCGGTGCGCGTGCCGGAAATCTTCGGATACACGGGGACCCGGAAACCCCAGGCCATGGACATGGCCTGGATCATCTTGGCCACAGCCTCCTCGATGGAGTATTTGGTTTGATGGGTCGGGGGGGAGGCCAGATCGACGAACTGCGGAACCCCCCGAATCTCGGCGATGAGCTTCAACACCTTGTAGGCCATGAGGAGCCCCCCGTCGCCCGGTTTGGCCCCCTGTCCGTACTTGATTTCAATGGCGCAGGGGTCCTCTTTCATCTCCGGGATGGCATGGACGATCTCGTCCCATCCAAAGTATCCCGAGGCGATCTGGAGAATCATATACCGGGCAAACCGCGATTTGAGCAGGCGGGGCGGGATGCCCCCCTCCCCGGTGCACATGACGACCGGAAGGCCCTCCACTTCGTTCAGGTAGGCCACGCCCATGGCCAGGCCTTCCCACATGTGGGGGGAGAGAGCCCCGACGGACATGCTTCCGATCCGTATGGGGAATATCTCCCGGACCGGCGGGATGAAGGCCTCCGCATCCTTCACGAGCTTGCGGCCTTCCACGCGGACGGGCAGCTGTTCGGGCGGGAGATTTCGTCCAAGAAGCGTACGGATGTGAAATTCGTGTCGGCCTGCATCAAGGGCCGGGTCCGTGAGCATCGAAATCCGGGTGAATTTGAGCTGTTCCACCGTGGACGGCGAGGGATCGTTCCGTCGGCCACCCCGTGTATAGGCATTTCCGCCCTTATTCTTGTAAATCAGGAACCGGTGATGGGAGTTGTAAACGGGTCGAATGGCCTCGGTGGGGCACACCATGGAACAGGTCCCGCAGCCGACGCAATATCGTTCAATATCCCGGCTCTGGGACACGACGGACACCGTTATCCGTTTTGCCGTGGGCACCGGCGTACTGCCCTCGGAGCGAACGACCCGCTGGGTTCTCACGGTGGGCTCGATGGCCTTCACGGGGCAGACGGCCGTGCATTTTCCGCACCGGGTGCACCGATCCTCCCGCCACTCAATGATATAGGGGAAATCCTGATAGGTGAGTTCGTCGCTCTGTATCAGTTGTCCAGCTGATTCCATACCGTGACCTCCTCGGCGTTGGGGGAAACAATGACCATGTCGTATTTCATGGGATAGATGTCCGTGGAGGTATCCCGCTTCGGAATGGCGCGGTTGACCCCGCATTCCTCCGACATGAGGGCATACTTTCCTTTGACTCCACCCACGGCACCGGGCCTCAGTTTCTTTGCGTCCTGGGTCATGAACACATGTCCGTCGGGCGTGAACCCTATGACGCAATTGGGCCCGTCAATCGTCAGGGGTCTCAACGTCTTCCGAATCAGTTTCAATGCATCGCGATCGCTCCGTCCCTCGATCTCATTGTTCTTGAGGGGGGTGATCACATCCTTGTAGTACGTCAGAGGATATCCCAGGGTCCGGCAGGTGTAGTGAAGGATATGGGTAAAAACCTCGCTGTCCGAGTTATATCCCATGTACCCGGGATTTCCGCGACCGGACAAGAACTCCCGGATAGGGACAAAGGCCGTGTTTTCCCCGTTGGTCATGGTGGCATATCCCTGTATGAAGAACGGATGGCAGGCGTACAGGTAGATGGCGTAGTTCGTGTTCTGGCGTCCCTGGGCAAAGATGATCTTGGCCTTCAGAGGGTCCTTGTCAAGCCCGAAGAATTCGCCTACTTCCAGGGGATCTCCCACTTCCTTCAAGGTGAGGATGTCCGGGTAGAAGGAGAAAACAAAAATGGATTCGTCCGGCTCACCGATGGCCCGGAGTTCGAGCCGGGTGCGCATCAGGAGGTCCTCTTTCTCCGCCATGGGTCTGTCCCGGTACGGCTCCGGATACTCGTAGGCCTTTGCAAGATAGTGGTCGCGCTTCCGGATTCCGGGCGTGGGGCGAATGTCCGGTGACCATTTATGCTTCACCCGGAAGCCTTTGTCCACCATATAATCATCGAGAATATCCATGCCCTTGTGAGAACAGATGCCCGAAAGGATGGGATACCCCTTGAGATGTTCGAATTCTCCGCCCAGGTCCTTCAACATCAGGCCCAGACCCGATCCGTCGTGCCCCTCCTTCATCGTCTCGAGGGCCAGGATGTTTTCCATTGGAGAGAAATACCGAGCTGCGGTTATGGCGCTCAAACGGCACATGTTTTCACCTCTGGGTTTAAGTGCTGTTACACCGGTTGCGCCTGGTTCAAGGGCCGATCTTGGGCGGCCCTGCTCCGTACCGAT
>QJVM01000058.1 GCA_003235715.1 Nitrospirota bacterium | reverse complement strand
AATCTCGCCAGGAAGTCCCAGTGCCCGATGGGTGCGAACCCAGATGGGTCACTGTATACCGATCCAGGTCCTGCCGGTACGCCGCCACAGCATGAATTCTCTCCGCCAAAACACCCGCTAGGCTGGCGTCCCCGAGTGCTGAATTCAAGTCCTTTTCAATTTGTTCCGCTGTCTTTCCGGGTACTGCTTCTAATCCTCCGGCCACGCCGTAAACCAGGGTGTTGACCGTGGTCATGACCACGGCGCCGATGAGTATGACCGCTCCGGCGAACGGACCGGACGTCGGGTTTCTAATGCTTTCGCCCAAACCGTAAAGAAATCCATCCAACATCCCGTAGGCCCCACCCTTGGAGGCGCCGACGGCCCATCCCTTCGCAAAGGTCTGGAACTCTACTCTTGGCGTGGATGACAACGCAACGATGCCAATGGTTCCCAGTTCCCGGCGTGTTTCAGGTGAAGGCGGCGGAGGTACGGTCGCGCATCCGGTCGTGTTCATAGCCACGGCGGCACCCAACAGTATGGAGAGAATACGAGGGAAAAGGCCATCCGTGAACACGGGTCTCACCCGTCGGGGGGTGAGTAAGGACCGGTCCGGATGCATAGGATCTCAGGGAAAACGAGAAAATCGATGATCCGGCTCAGACGGGCTTCCTGCACTCGGCTCCAAGGCAGTTCTCCCACCGTTCCCTGCTTTCGACCATTTCAAACATGGGGTCGGCCGAGTCGCCTGGAAAGGCTCGCCTGATTTCCACAAAGCCCACGTCCCGCAGGGCCGATTCCAGGGCCCTGAAATCCCACATCCATCGATGCTGGGAATGGCCCAGCCATGAGGCAATAAACGCCTTAAGGCTTCGGGGCCGGTGTTCGTAACCCAGCCCTGTCTCCTTCATGAAAGAGGTCGCGGCGTCCTTGGAATGGGCGCTCAGATACTGCTTTATCAGGTACTCCAAATCCGGCAACACAAGCCTGAAAATGCC
The DNA here is from genome assembly GCA_003235715.1 of Nitrospirota bacterium. Taxonomy (GTDB): domain Bacteria; phylum Nitrospirota; class Thermodesulfovibrionia; order SZUA-242; family SZUA-242; genus SZUA-242. The sequence continues at coordinate 3,568 of QJVM01000058.1, read as the reverse complement.
GCCCGGCCGGAGGTAATGAAAGGTGTGCTGCAAGGCGGTCGTGGCGTCCTCAAGGGACAGATGTTCAAGGACATGGGAGCAGTAAATCCCGGCGCAGGACTCCGGAGAAACCGGTAAGCCTTTCACGATATCGCCGTACTCTGCGTTCCGTGGAAACAGGAATTTGTATCTCCCGTAAAGAAAACCGGGAAGTGGGAGGCGTTCAAAGCGTAACCGGGGGGACGCATCAAAATTGCGCCATTCACGAGGCGCGGTTAGTCCACAACCGTACTGGACATATCGGGAATGGGTCTCTCGTCTGGCGCTCATTTCCATGCGTGGTTGGTCTGCGTGCGTGTCCCTGCGCTCCGCTCGTTCGTGTCCGGAACCCTGATTGAATGCCGTTCTGAACAGGCGTCCGGCCCTAATTCCCATGTTTCTCCAGTCTGGCCTTGATTTCACGCAACTGTTCCGTGATCTCCCGGTTCATCACGCTGTTTCGGTATCCCATCAGAATGAGCTTTACAGAAACAAGGAAAACGCCAGCCTCCAGAAAAAGGTCGTGCGTAAAACCCTTGCTGAACAGGGCGGCCACGAATAGCACGAAAGTTACCACAATAACTATCAAGGTGGTCAGGTCAAAATGCTCGCTCATAGCTCCTCGTATACGATGCGGGGTTATGACATTACAGCGGTGGTCACCTGTTTCAAAGATACCACACTGTGAACGGGAAGATAATGCTTCTGAGGATTGCCCGGCGAGCACAATGCGCAGGGTCCGGAACGAAACGGGGCAGGATTAATCGTTGTCCAGGAGGCGGGTTTCTCTTTGGGCCCGCTCCGGGTCCGGATCATCGATTGTTTCCACAGCGTCCAGCGTCCGCACCCAGGTTTCAGGAAGCCCGTGTTCCCTGGCGCCTTCGATCACATAGCGTTTGTACCAGGTGTACGGATGCAATTGCGGATCCACGGCTGTCGCGTAATAGGTCCCGGCGAGGACTGCTCCCGAGGGAGTTATGACCTCCACGGTCTTTTCATCATAGCCGTTTCCCAATCCCTCAGCCCTGTCAAGCTTTGCTTTGCCCGAGAAGGACATGGTGAAGAGCACTCCATATACGCGGTGGTCTCTGTCGCCAGTAAAGGAGATATCACATTTGCCCGACCCGTCCTTCCAACCCCGCTTGTGCCAGCAAAGCCGGTGTTTCCGGATATAGCCGGTTCCGACGGCTTTTGCCGATGGAACCCTCGCGCGGAGCCGATGGGTGAACATGTTGGAGCCGTAGGCAAAATAGAGGAAGTCCCGGGTCATGGTACGCAGGTTGTGCTCCGTCAAGTCACGAGGGTGGAAAACGCATGCGGGATTTGCGGTCCACGGATCTTCATGCATCGAGCGACTGACAGCCCATGTCTCCGATACAGCGGGCCTTGTAGAGCATTTCCTGAGCTTTCAGGGAGATGTTACTGAATTTCTGGGTGGAATTTATCTCTGAAATCACGTCGGCACAGAACACGATACGAGGATCATTCTTCGAGATGATGACCGGATAGAAGCGTTTCTGGTCGCGATACGAGTACGAGGTCAGGATGGCCACATCCATGCCAAAAACATAGTCCACGTTCCGGCGCATGGTCAGAATCCGCGAACCCACATTATCGTTGAAATCGTCCCAGGACATCATCTCGCCATTGACTTCAATATTGATATGCACAAGGAGGCTGTGATCCTGTTTGTAGCGTTTGCGGTTGTACTCGAGCACCCTCTTGGCCACGGTGAGCGCATCCACATCGTCTCCCCTGCCTGTCTTGACCAGAACGGTCTTGTTTCTCGGAAGCATTTCAAAGCCGTCCCCATAGCACACCAGTTCCTCGGCATGGTCCAGGGAGTTTTCGAGGGCCTCAGGGGTCAGGGTTGCATTCAGGTTGATCTGGCACAGGGCGTAGGTCACATTCCAGATAATCTGGTACAGGATGGGGCCCACAAGAGTCTGGGGGATGGAAAGACGGTCCAGCGTGAGGAAGATATAGTCGAGAATATCAGGCCGGATGATGCGCTTCAGGTCGCCCCGGTCCTTGTTGAAGGTCGTCGTAATCTCCCTCAGAAGATAGTTTTCCATGTTGAGCCTGGTCTGGAAATTGGAAAAGATTTCCGGGTGGATTCCCTGAAGCAGCTCGTCCGGGGTCTGGTTGCCCACGTTCCGCGACGTCGCCACATCGTTGATCCTGTTTCGGAGAAAGAATTCATGGAATACATCCCGGGGATTCTTTAAATTGCAGTAACGGATGATATCCTCGGTATCGATGCGGACATTGCCCGGAAAGATGAGGGTTTCGGCCATGATGTCGGTGTTGGTGTCGCCTCCCATGACGTAGAGTTCGGATTCCTGGTAGGTCTTTCTGACTTCCCGGACCTGGGCCTCCACGGATTCGAGAGCCCGGGCATTGTCGTTATTGTGCGAGGCGCATCCGAACCCCTTGGCCGAGTGGTGCATGAAGGCGATAAACACCGCCGGCGTCCCGGGGGTGTTGAAATGGGCATCCTTGACGGCCCGGTCAATGCGGTTCCAGTACCAGAAATTGCTCTTGTCCAGCGATACCTTGTTCCCGTCCGTACGCCCAAAACGGATGGTGGTGGGAGGGTAGCCCTTGGCATTGCTTCCGTGAACGCGGCCGTCAATGCATTTCATGACCACCATCTTGGGAGCCCGGGCCGCAAACTCGGAGATGACCTGGCGCATCCTTTCGAGCGTGTCCGCGTCCGAGATGTTCTCTGCGAGGTATTTCCGGAAGAAATCGTATGCGGTCTTCATGCGATTACACCTTCGGCAGAAGTTGTGGATTCCGTCGCGAACGGCTGTTGGCGAAATCCCTGTTGATCATTATATATGCAGGATCAGACTTCGGGGAGACGTATAGCCCACGAGGGGGTCAGAGCAATTCCAGTAACTCCCCGAGGTGACACCACGCGCGACCCATATCTGCAGATTGGCGGCCATGGACCACGTGATTCCTTCCTTGACCGAACAGCCATGATCAGACCGGCTGTACGGTTGTTGCCTCGGGTCACTATGGTATTCTGGCAAACACATAGGCCCTTCGGCTGGGATATTCCACTTCCGGATACGGGTTTCTCTCAATTATCTCTATCTTTTCATACCCGGAGGTTTTCAGACAGCGTTCCACGAAATCCGAAGGAAAGAACATGACATCAATATCGACCTCCTGGCTAAGAAAACTCTCCAGATGAAGAGGCGCCTCACCTACGTGATAGGTGAAGAGGAATAGCCCTCCCGGCTGGAGCACCCGAAATATCTCACTCAGCGCTCGGGCCAATTGCTCTTTGGTGAAATGCACGAAAGCGTAGAAGGCCACGATGCCTGCAATGGAATTGTCTCCAAACCCGAGGTCAAGAATGTCTCCTTTCTGAAAGAATATCCCGGGATTGAGTCTTCGGGCCTCCTTCAGGATCTCTTCTGAGAGATCCAGCCCGGATACTTCAATCCCGAGGTCTGTCAGATACCGGGCCGTCTGGCCCGGCCCGCACCCGAGATCCCAGGCTGGCCTTCTTTTGCCGACCTCCCTCGCAAACCGC
>QJVM01000226.1 GCA_003235715.1 Nitrospirota bacterium | reverse complement strand
GAACCTGGGTTTTGAAGAGGCGGCCTCCGTTCCCCTGGTTGCCTTGACGGCCTATCAATCCCTGATTCACAAGGGACGGCTGCAGAGGGGCGACCACGTGATGGTCAACGGGTGTTCAGGCGGCGTCGGTCTTGCCGGGGTGCAAATTGCGAAAGCCAAGGGATGTGAGGTCACCGGTGTGTGCGGGACAAGGAACCTGGAATTGGCCACGAAGATGGGGGCTGATCATGTTCTGGATTATACGAAGGTGGACATTCTGAAGGACCGGGCTGCTTACGACATATTCTTCGATGCCGTGGCCAATCAATCCTTCTCTCGGGCAAAGGGAACCCTTAAACCACGAGGCGCTTACGTTACGACGCTGCCTTCGTTTGAATCGATGGTCCTGGGTCCTCTGATCAATATGTTCAGTGCAAAAAAGGCAAAGACTATTCTCGTAAAACCGAGTTCAGGCGACCTGAATATACTCAAGGAAATGGTCGAAGAAGGATCCCTGGTCCCCGTTGTTGAGGAAGTGTATCCCCTGGACAAGGTCCGTGAGGCGCATGCGCGCAGTGAAACCGGCCGAGTTACGGGAAAGATCGTATTGCGGGTCGATTGACAGGATGACCGTCAGGCAACAGTAAGAGGGCCCTTGGCGTCAGGTCTTGTTTCGTGCATATCGGTTTGCCGGCACCGACCCGACGCGCGATGGTCTGACCAATCGATTCGGTAGCGGTGACGACAATAGTGTGTCATTGCAACCGCCTTTCCTCCATCGAGTCCGCCACCTGAGATTCAGCAGGGCAGCGCTGGTCTCGTGGATGGCGAGCCCGTCTTTTGGGGGAAAACTATTAAGAAATCATACCCCGCAGATCGCGGCAAAAGAGGAAAGTAACGTGGTCGGTTATAATCCATACATAGGGTTATGAAGAAGCCACTGGCAAATATAGGTGCTGTTATTTCTTCGTTTGTTTTTGCGTTCTGTTGACAGGTTACGATCGCCCTGGCCAGTTTGGGGCTGGGAAGCGCAACCCTCGGAACGTGGGTCACTAAAAATCGCGCGTATTTTCTCGTCTTGACGGTTGTGTTCCTGGCCTTCGCCTTCCTTGCCGCCAATAATGACAGGAAGAAGGGCAACCGGATGGGCATGTTAATGTTCTTCGCGGCCTCTACTCTCAGTCTTGCCCTTATGGTCTACTCAGAGTTCTTCAAATAAGCCCGACCCATAAGAGCTAAGGCTCCATCTCTCTCAGTCCAATCCTGAATGCACGTTGGGGTGAGTGATAGCAAGGTAAGGAGTAAAGACCTGACCCCAAAAGCAACGCGGATATGATCCATGAGATAAGCTAAACCCAATGTATTAAGACAACCTGACCGCCGTGAGGAGGAAAACGATGAAGTCAGAGATCCATAACCATTTGCCGAAATTCATTGAAGTGTTAGGGTTGGATGAGGAACCGATGGGATGTTATTTCACCGACCAGCCGCCGGAAATCGGGGTTTCACCGGATCCGCTGGATTTGCCGACGCGAGAGAAGGAAATCAACAATGACATCAACTGGGGTGCTGTGTTCGGCGGCTTTTCATGCGTGATGGGAAATATCTGGCGTGCCCGTCGGAAGAACACAGCGGCGTTCTTCAGCGCGGAACGCTTCGGCTGCCCCGGCGGAGCTTTCTGGCTGGGTTATATGAAGCCGCAGACCGACACAATTATCCACTATGTTTCTTCCGGAATTCCGCACCACATGGAAGGCGAATTCTACTGTGAATCCCCTGAGGCGTTAGGTGAGACATTTGAGGCCATCGATCCGCCTTCCGCCCCCAAGCCGTTTTGTGTGTTCAAACCGATAAGCCAGTTTTCATCTGACGAAGAACCCCTGTTGGTGGTCTTCTTTGCCAGGCCTGAACCCTTATGCGGTCTTCATCAGCTCGCCTTTTTTGTCACCAATGACCCTGAAGTCGTCACCTCTCCGTGGGGCGCTGCCTGTTCCGATCTCGTGACATGGCCGCTGAAATATCTACAGAACAATCAGACAAAAGCGGTTCTCGGAGGATGGGACATCTCGGCCCGGAAATTTTTTGCCAATGACGAGCTTTCCTTCACGGTTCCGTATCCCCTGTTCGAACAGATGCTGGCAAGGTCTGACGAATCGTTTCTCTCAAGGAAGAACTGGGCTGTTGTTCAGAAAAAGATTGCACGCAGCAGAAATGTTTGGAAGAAATGAAACGAAAGGCCCTATTGCGAACCGACTGGTCATTCCCGACGCACGCGGTTGCGGGATCAAGTCTTCACTGTCTATGATGCCCCCTCGGGCAGGCGAGCTTGACCGTTCCAGAAAATCCTCATTCATTCCACTGTTCCGTCTTAATCTGTACCGAAGTAAGACAGGCAACCACTGAAACCGCAACTATTTTCGTGCCGCGCCTGCCGGAGTTGCGACATAATGATGGTCGAAACCGAATCAACGATCTCTCAAAACGCGGGAAGGTCTTCTGACACGGCCATGATAAGAATGAGGCTTCAGACCATCAGCCTGGTACTGGTGATGTTAGGCGCCTGCGCTCCGATTCCTCACCTTGAAACGATGGCGCCGGCCATAACAGGCACTGTTCATAGAAATGAAAAACCGATGGATAACGCGGCCGTATATTTCGACTACGGTCGCTGTAGCGTCGAAAGCAAATATCAGACCCGTACAGATCGTGAAGGGCACTTTGAGTTCGAACTAAAGAATAGATTCAATGTCTTCTCGGTTTACCTTGTGGGCCGATGGGAAGGATGGGGGGTATGCATTGCCGATGGGGACGCTTTTTACGAGGGCTTCGATTTGCATGTGTATCAGCTGGGTAACCGGAACAAAACCCAGCGCGTCACACTCGACTGTAATTTAGAGAACGCGGCGTACACGAAACTGGAACGCAGATTGAGGATCAAGGGCATATGCACCAGCCCTGAATATAAGTAGGGCGCAATACAAGGGAATGGGTCAGCCCCGCAGTGGTGCATTCAGGGCGGGCAATTAAACGATTCACACATTAGTGGGTTCTAAGAACGAGCCTTGCCTCCCGGAACCACTCTTCACGATGGGGCGCGAGTATATCGAAGCGGATCGTCTGCCCCGCATACACCCCACGGGGGCTCGCCCGAAACCAGGAATCTCACCTCGATGAACGTATAGAGTTGTTTGCTCAGTTCGAGCAGCAGATTCCGTTCCGCTTCCGGGAGGGCGTGCAGGTCGATCTTTTCCGCTGGCAGTTCCGCGTCCGGAAAGCGGCTCGCCAGGTACTGGAGCGACTTGCCGCCGTCGGGAATATAGGGCGCGATGCTTTCCTCCACGGCAAGGAAACGTCTCACAAAGTCGTCGGCCTCAGTCCTGTCCTTCCACGGGCCAAGCAGGTGAATCAGCTTCCGTACCGATTCCTCCGGGCTCAACAGCTCTACCTTCCCGGCGGGAGGCGCTGTGCCGGTATCGCACCCGACCATGTACACAACGGGCAGCGAAGCAAGTAACTTGAGAAATTCCCGTCTGCTCTGGTCCAGGGTCGTCATGATCAGCCCCTCCTCTCAAGGTGTGATGCAAGACGAAGCGCAAGCGCGGCAATGGTGAGGGTGGGTGGATTCGACCCCATGTGGGGAAAGACGGAATTGCTCACCAAATAAAGGTTATCCAGGCCGAAGACGCGGAGGTTCGCGTCACACACTCCCTGGTCCGGCGAGTTGGCCATGGCCGTGGCGCCCGAGGGGTGATAGCCCATACCGTAATCCGGGTAGATGGCGGAAACATGCCGGGCGCCCATGGATTCAGCGATCTTTGGAACGAGGTTTTCGTAGGCTTTGTGACCCTGACGGTCCCAGTCGGACAGGGTCATCGTGACCTTGGCCACCGGGTCGCCAAAAGCGTCCCGCGTTTCTCCGTCCAGGCTGATGGAACCGTTGCCACCGAGTTCGGTCATGGAGTACATGAAAGCCATCTGTGGAATGCTCCCCCTCAGGCCGGAGAGGTCCAGGACATTGCCGTTCGTCGCCCACTCGGTGGCGTAAATCCCTGTGGGCAGCCAGTCCGCCGCCGGGGCCGTATAGAGGATGAATGTGGGTTGTTCCCGTCTGTCGACGTTGACCCGGAAATGTTCCGAGGTCATGGTTTCGAACCCGAGCCGGCTTCCCACCCGTCGGCCCGCGTCAAAGGCGGCGAAGATGTTGAAATGATCGCTGAAATGCTGGCCCAGCTGGCCGCCCAGGTTTCCAAGACCCTCGTTATGCGGGCCCGAGCCTGCCGAGAGCATCAGGATGCGCGTGGTTTCGACGCCGCCCATAGCCACGACAAAGCGATCTGCGGTAACCACAACCGGCGAACGGTCTTCCACCCGAAGCCCGTGGGCGGCCGTGATCCGGTTGCCCTGCCCGTTGGTTTCAAGCCGCCTCAGACTGATCTTGTCCATGATCGTCACATTCGGCATGACGTCGATCAGAGGGACATGGACCCGGTCCGGGGAATACCGGGCTCCGGACGGACAGAACTTGCAGGCCCGGCAGGCCAGGCAGGCGGAGCGCCCGCGATAGGGAACGGTCGCGA
>QJVM01000160.1 GCA_003235715.1 Nitrospirota bacterium | reverse complement strand
AAATCAACTGTTTGTTGCCACCGATGTACTCTCCGAATTCATCCTGCGGGCCCGCTTTGCCGTACTCATGCCCCCGGACCGAGTTGATGCCGCCCACGTAGAAACGTTCATAGAGCGGGAGCTCCTTTCCGAGGATCCCGTCCGCAAACGACACGCGGCCCCGAACCGAGAAAGCACTCTCGGTAAACAGCGGGAAGTGCCAGCCGGAATCGCCCGTTACCGAGTAGAAGCCGTTGTCTCCGCCCAAGCCAGCAAAGTCGGCATAGATGGCGTTCAGACTGCCGTCTCGCGGGTACAGCCGGTTGTCCACAGAATCCCGCTTCAGACTGGTCATGACCTTGCTCGTGTCCTTCTTGCCCGCCTGGTCCTTCACCAGTTCGGAGGCGTCTTCGGCCACGTCGCGGATGTTGGCCCGCTCGAAACTGTAGCCGAGGCTCCCCCCGGTGTATTCCGTAAACCATTTGCCGAAGGTTACGGAGAAGCCGGTGGCCTCCTTGGAATAGTCGATATACTTGACGGTCTGATTGTAGAGGGTCGCGTCAAAGCTGATGGGCCGATCGAAGAGCCAGGGTTCGGTAAAACGGAGGTAGTATTCCTGCCTGCGGCCGCCAAGCTCCCCTTTGAGTTTGACCGTCTGACCACGTCCAAAGAGGTTGCCCTCGGTGATTTCACCCGTGGCAATGAACCCATCCAGCGAACTGTAACCGCCGCCGATGGAGAAGCTCCCCGTGGGTCGTTCCTTGACCCTCACCGTGATATCCATGGTTCCCTCGGCGGGTCGGGGCTCGGGAATGACTTCAACAGCATCAAAATAGTTCAGGTTGTTGATCCGGCTGTAGCTACGCTTCAGCTTCTTCGGATGAAAAATATCGCCCTCGTCAAGGCGAACCTCGCGCCGGATCACCTTGTCGCGGGTCGAGGTGTTTCCAATGATGTTGATCCGGTTCACCCGGACGATCTGGTTTTCGGCCACATCGATCTCGATATCTACGAGGCGCTCCTCTTCATGGATGTCAAGGTCCGGAACCACATCTGCAAAGGAGTACCCCTGGTCTGCATAGTAGTCACTGACGGCCAGGATGTTTGACCTGAGCGTGTCGCGATTGAACACCTCCCCGGACTTGAGGGTGACCCGCTTCTGCACCTCCTCCAGAGGAACCTTTTCCACCCCTGTCACGGAAACCTTGCCCAGTGAAAACTGGAGGCCCTCCTGGATCTTAAGGGTAACGGTCAGTTCCTCGCGGTCGTCACTGACCTGGAGTTCCGGTTCTGAAACCTGCGATTGAATGTATCCCCTGGTCTGATAGAGGTTCCGGATCCTTTCCTGGTCCCCCTTCATCTGAGCGCGCACATATTTTCCCGATCCCGTGATAAAGGAGAAGAGAGAGGCCTCTTTGGTCTGCATGACCTTCTTGATCTCGGAATCGGTGAAAACGGTATTGCCTGTGAAATTGATTTCATCGACCTTGACCTTTTCCCCCTCCTCCACCTGAAAGGTCAGGGTCGCCGCGCTTTCCGAAATAACCCGGAGAATGGGAAAGACTGTGGCGTTCAAAAATCCCTCGCTCTCGTACATGAGCCGCAGTTTCTCGACATTGTCATTGATCAGGCGGAAATCGGCCATGGACCCGGCCGTAAGGGTGATGTCCTTACGAATGGTCTCCTCACTGATTTCCTTGTTCCCCACGAACTCGACCTTGGCAAGGGAAGGCTTCTCCGCAAGGACATAGAGCAGCCTGACCCCGCCCTCGTAGGGTTCGATATCCACCCGGACATCATCGAAATAGCCGATGGAAAACAGCTCCCGGATATCCCGACGGACCGTGTCCATGGACAGGGGGGTTCCGGGCCGGGCATCAATGCGGGCCTTGATGCTGTTGGTATCGATCTTGCGGTTTCCCTCGACCTCGATGGACTTGACGACCGGCGGCGGGTCCTCCGCGCCATGGGCCGGAACGCAAGACATCCAGAACAGACCGAAGGTCAGAAGAACGAAGCAGAGACGCTTCAAGGAAGGGTCCTTTCTCTCTTAAATCCCGGGGAGTTGGAAACGCCGGAGTATACCACCCTCGGTGAGGTTAGTAAACCCGCTCGGGGCGATCCAGGTCGTGACCTAAGCAGGCGAATTATTGGAAGAAACCCGAGGTTAGCGAAGCCTGAGAAGAACCTCGTTCGAAAGCAGCATGCCCCGAACCGTGAGACGGACTCTTCCCTCCACCTCCTCAAGGAAACCCGCGTTGCGGAGTTCGTCAAAAGACTTCGACAGGTTGCCGGAGATCCGGTCCCTGGCCATCCCGCTTCTCATCCTCAGGGCAAGCATCGTCCGTTCAAACTCCGCGTCCCTTTGCGAGAGGATTTCGTGACCGGCTTCAGCCGAGCCTGTTCGGATCACCGCGGCCAGATACGCGGTTACGTCCGGTAGGTTCCAGGAACGCCGCCCCCCAATAAAGGAATGGGCCGCGGGCCCGACTCCGATATATTCTCCGTACTGCCAGCAGTTCATGTTATGGAGGCACTCTGCCCCGGGCCGGCCAAAGTTCGAAATCTCGTACTGTCGAAGTCCGGCGTGTTCCAGGATATCCCTTGTCAGGCGGTACATGTCTTCGAGGAGCCCTTCGGATAGCAGGCGAACCTTTCCCGTCTCCACCGCGGCCTTGAGCGGGCTTGGCCCGTCCAGCGTAAGTTCATAGACCGATACGTGTTCCGGTTCCAGCCTTACGACGCCCTGGAGCGTTTCCCTCCAGCTGGAGAGGCTCTGACCCGGCACGCCAAAGATCAGGTCTACACTTACGTTCCGGTATCCCGCGCGTCGTGCCATGTGGAAGGCCTGCACGCCGTCCTCAACCGTGTGCGTCCGTCCCAGGACCCTCAGGCTGCCGGAATCCAGAGACTGGACCCCCAGGCTCAGCCGGTTGACGCCGGTACCGGACAAGTCCCGAAGATACTCCAGCGAGAGGGTGCCGGGGTTGCATTCCAGCGTGATTTCCCCGGGCCAGCCTGGAAACGCCCGGGTGACCTGTTCCAGGATGTGGGCCACGTCCTTCACCGACAGCAGGGAGGGAGTCCCGCCACCGAAGAACACCGTGTCCACGGGCCGCCCCTTCAGGCCCACAGCCCTGCTCTTCAGTTCGAGGCCGAGACCCCGGATGTAATCCCTGTTGACATCAGGGTCGAATCTGACAGAATAGAAATCGCAATAAAGACACTTGGTTCTGCAGAAGGGGATGTGGATGTAAAGCCCGAGGGACATGGGCTATTCTATCCCGGCACGTAAGGATGGGGTAACTTGCGGTCTGAGGCCATTCAGGAGGTTTCGAGGGGATGATTACCGGCAAACCGTTTCTCACCGAAGAAACGATCTCGAAGAGGGTCAGGGAACTGGCCCGGAAGGTGAGTGAAGAGTATAAGGGCCGTGACCTGGTGGTCGTAGGACTCCTGAAGGGAGCGTTCATGTTCTTCAGCGATTTCGTCCGCCAGATCCAGATCCCGATTACCATAGATTTCATCATCGCCTCCAGTTACGTCATGACGAACACCACAGGCAAGGTGGAAATCCATGCCGACCTGCGAGAACCCCTCCGCGGACGCCACGTCCTTCTGGTCGAGGATATCGTGGACACCGGGGTCACCCTAAATTCCATCCGGGGCAGTGTGCTCAACCGGGCCCCGGACACCCTGAAAATCTGTACGCTGCTCGACAAACGGGAGCGCCGGGAAGTCAATGTTCCGCTCGACTATGTGGGATTTACGGTCCCAAACTTTTTCCTTGTGGGTTACGGCCTGGACTTCAATGGCCATTACCGCAATCTCCCCTATATTTCTGTATTCAAGAAGAGTCATTGAGTTACCGAACAGCGACGGGAAGGCACTGTTACAACCCTTCGGGGTTTTGTCCTGTTTCCGGCGAAGAGCCCAAAAGAATCTAAACAATCTGGAGGGGGTACGCATCATGATCAACAAATTTCGGTACATGGTTGCACTTTTGACGCTGGTGCTTTTGCATCCTTCGCTCGCCTTTTCCGAGACTCTCAGGCCTTACGTTTTGGCCTGGGAGGGGACCGGACAGGTGGAGGAAAAGACGGAGGAGGTGCGAAACGCCCTCTCGGGCCAGGGCTTTGAAATTGTGGGTGACTACGTTCCGTATTCCGGAGCCCATATTCTCGTGGTCACAAACGGCGACCTTAAGGCGAACGCCTCCCAGAGTGAATTCGGAGCCTATGGAGCGGTCCAGAGGGTGGCCGTAAGCCAGTCCGGGAGTAACCTGCAGGTTTCCTTTACCAATCCGGTTTACATGGCCAACGTGTACCGGATGAAGAACGACCTGTCTGCCGTGGACCAACAGCTCAGAAGCGCCCTCGGCGACAAGGCCTCGTTCGGGTCTGAGAAAGGTCTTTCGGCCAAGGAACTGCGTAAGTACCACTATATGTTCGGCATGCCGTATTTCGACGACCCGATTACGCTGGCCAGCCACGGCAGTTTCAAGGCGGCCGTCGATGCGGTCGAAAAGGGACTGTCAGCCGGCAAGGGCGGGACGAAGAAGATTTACCGGGTCGACGTACCGGGCAAGGAAGAGGCGGTGTTTGGCGTGGCGACGAATCACGACGAAGGGATTATGGGCATTATCGACGGAGCCCCGCTCAAGCACACCGCTTATCTTCCGTATGAACTGGTCGTTTCAGGAGGCAAGGTTTATATGCTTCACGGTCGCTTCCGGATCGCCCTCAGCTTTCCGGACCTGACCATGGGCACCTTTACCAAAATCATGTCCGCACCGGGGAACCTGGAGGACGCCCTGAAGGCCGCGTCCAAGTAGCGGGAGGCCCGGATTGCGGAAGGGTATCGAAAGGAGATAGTCGTTATGATGGAGTTGATCCAGAAACTTGAACTGAACGTGACTCTTGTTCTCAGCCTGGGGTCGATCCTGGTTATGCTCGTTGGGTTTTACCAGGTCCTCGCGTTCCGGAGGTCGGTCCCCGGCGGCGTGGTGGGCAAGCGCTGGAACTTCCTGACCCTGCTCGTGGTCTTCTTCACGCTGGGATTCATCTTCTCACCCTTCTTCAACCTGCTTCCCAACAGTCTGCTCCGGCTGTTTGTGGGCGTCATCTTCTTCTTCGGGTCCATCTATGTGGTGATTACCATCAACCTGATTCACACGGTCATCAGGGAGCTGACCGATTAGCATGGACGCCGGAACGGTCTTTTCCCGAACGCCAAAGGGCGAGGAAGAGGTAACGTCACGAAAGTACGGCCTGCCTATGGCCGTGCGGCGCGTCCTTATCCTGGTGGACGGAAAGTCGCCGCTGGAACGGCTGCTCCAATCCGTTCACGGGGTTGGAAATGGGTCTGCCGTGGTCGACGACCTTCTTCGGGCCGGCTTTATCCAGACCGGTCCGGGAAACCCGGTCCTGACGGCAAACGGTCCTTCCTCCGCGAAGTCCGGCTTAAAGGATGTGATGGCGATCAAGGAGGCCCTGGTCCAGGCGGCACTGGACGTTCTGGGGGAGGATGCTCCGCGAATCGTTGAAAAGATCCGTGAGGCCCCGACGGATCGAGGGGGCCTCATGGCCAGTCTCCAGAACTGCAAGAAGGTGGTAAAGCTGACCATCAGCGAGAGCAAGGCCAAGATACTGGAGCAGAAGTGCGAAGAAATCATCGGGCGGTTTTGATCGGACCGGCCGGCGGTGTTGTCCTTATCCCAAGGCGTTGCCCGAGGCCGGCCTCAGACTTACGAGCCGGCCCTTATCCGTTTGATCTGTACCTGTTCCCCGAGTTCCAGTCCCATTTTTTCCCTGGCATTTCCCCTACCGATGAACACCTCAAGACGATCCCAGCTGTTCACGAGAGCGGCCCCCTTCCCTGGTTCGCCCTCGCTGTAGGACCCAACAAGGGATAGCCTTTCCCCGTGGGATAGATACAAGGCCACCGGAACTTTCTCTCCAAAGGCCTTCACAAGGTCCTTTGCCGTGATATTGGTTTCAGCATTTCCGAATCGGTCGAAACCCATAATCCTGCCGATAACCCGTTCGTCTGGGACAAGGCGAGGGCCCTCGTGTTCCAGCAGGATCGGGTCGGACAGGGGTGGGCCAAACTCTTCGATCCGAGTCCCTGCGGCCAGCCATGCCGCGACCGGGGCGAAAACATCCCTGCCATGAAAGGTCCGGGAGACCCTGGGGAGAAAATATCGCGGGTTCACGAGAGCGTGGATTGTAGGCTCCTCTTCTCGGGAACGGATAACGTCGGTAAAGATCCCGTTGTCAGGTCCCACGAAACCCTGGCCCCCGGACTTCATGGCCAGAGCGCGTCTTCGGGTGCCCACCCCAGGGTCCACCACGGCCATATGAACGGTCCCTTCCGGGAAGAACCGGTAAGCGTCGGCCAGAATACGGCTCGCACGGCCGATGTCCTGCGACTCCACCTCGTGAACAAGGTCCACAATCCGTGCCTGAGGGCAGATGCCCAGGATGACGCCTTTCATGGTTCCCACAAAGGGATCTTTGTACCCGAAATCCGTGGTCAGGGTGACAAGGGGAAGCTCTTGGTCAGTCATAAGGGGCCGGGCCTCAGGAGAGGTCCGGACTTGTCCGGTGAAGCACGATCAGGTTCGAACCGCTCCCACGAGTTCGCGGACCGATGAAACACGGGCCTTGGCCAGATAACGCTCTAGCCCGTCGACGATTTCCACGCTGGCTCCGGGATTCACAAAGTTGGCCGTGCCCACCGCCACCGCCGAAGCGCCGGCAAGGATGAATTCCAGGGCGTCTTCCGTGGTCATGATTCCGCCCATCCCGATAATGGGAAGCCCGGTCTTGCGATGAACCTCCCAAACCATTCGCACAGCCACCGGCCGGATCGCGGGTCCGGAAAGTCCGCCCGTGATGTTGGACAGTTTCGGCCTCCGGGTGACGGTGTCGATGACCATGCCCACGAGGGTATTGATGAGCGAAACGGCATCCGTTCCAGCCTCGGCGGCCACACGGGCAAAGAGAGCCACGTCCCCCACGTTGGGTGAAAGTTTGGTGATGAGCGGAACGCTGGAGGCCTTGCGGACCGATTCGACCAGCCGGCCCAGCTCGGCTGCATCGGTTCCAAAGGCGATGCCGCCTTTCTTCACATTCGGGCACGAGACATTCAGTTCAATGGCGTCCACTCCGGCATCCGAGAGGTGCTGGCAAAGGCGAACGTAGTCTTTCACGGAATTTCCAAGAATGTTGACGATGACCCGAGTATCGAACTGCCTCAGAAACGGAAGCTTTTCGTTCAGAAAGGCTTTCAGTCCGACATTCTGAAGGCCAATCGCATTGAGCATGCCGCACGGAGTCTCCACCACCCGAGGCACCGGATTGCCCTGCATGGGCTCAAGGGATATCCCCTTCACGACCACGGCTCCCAGCCGGTTCAGATCCACAAACTCCGCATACTCCTGTCCGTAACCGAACGTGCCGGAGGCCGTCATGACGGGATTCCGGAGCCGAAGTTCGCCAATGCGCGTCTCCAGGGAAGGCATGGTGTCTAGGGTCCTCCCCTCTCCGGGCTTCCGCCTGGAAACGAAAATCTGACCTGTTCCATGGGAAAAACCGGCCCCTCCCGGCAGACAGATTTGTAACCCTCGACCGTCTCGGTTACACACCCCATGCAGGCCCCTACCCCGCAGGCCATGTGTTCCTCCAGCGATACATAACCCGGAATTCCCCGATCGCGGCAGATGGCCGAAACCGCCGCAAGCATCGGCGTTGGTCCGCAAGCGTAAACCGTGCAGGTGGGACCCGAATCCTCGAGGTAGGCACGAAAAGGTTCTGTTACGAACCCCTTCAATCCGGCTTCTCCATTCTCCGTGGAAACAACCGTTTCAGGGTCTGCCTTGCGAAACCAGTCCAGAGAGAGGAGTTCGGCCCCCGCTCGGGCCCCAAGGAATATTCTTGGTGAGCGCCCGGCAAGCGAAAGGGCCAGCTGGACCAGAGGAACGGCCCCGAGCCCCCCACCCACAAGTACAGGCCTGCCGGTTGAATCCAGGGGAAAGGGTTTCCCGAGGGGACCCAGGACCTCTATCACGTCCCCGGTCGTCCGTTCCGCAAGAAGACGCGTGCCTTTTCCCCGGATGCGATAAAGAATCTCTACACGGCCTTCGTCAGTCATCCGGTGGAGGCTGAAGGGCCTCTTGAGCAACGGGTCCTGAAGGCCCGGGATTCCCACCATGAAGAACTGACCGGCCTGCGGCGCCCGGGTCTCCCGAGGCAGAGCAAACGAGGCGAGCCGGTGTCCATCGGCCACCTCCGTATTGGACAGAAGCGGGACTTTGAAGAGCCTACTCAAAACGAATCGACAGGATTTCGTACTCTGCCGTGCGGACCGGCGTCTGGACCCTGACCTCATCTCCGACGCTCTTGCCGATGAGGGCCCGGGCCATGGGCGAGGTCACGGAGATCCGGCTGTTCTTCACGTCTCCCTCGTCCGGGCCCACAATCTGGTAGGTCTTTTCCTCGTCGGTCTCGAGGTCAAGGATCCCCACCGTGGCCCCGAACACGACCTTTTCGCCCGACAGGCTCGACGGGTCTATCACTTCGGCTCTTGAGAGCTTGACCTGCAGTTCCGAGATACGGGCTCCGATGAACCCCTGCCGCTCCTTGGCCGCGTGATACTCGGCATTTTCCGAAAGGTCGCCATGCGCGCGGGCCTCGGCAATGTCCTTCACATTCTTGGGTCTTTCGACCTTCATGAGATGTTCGAGTTCGCTCTCGAGTTTCTTATACCCCTCCGGGGTCATGGGAATCTTTTGCATGACTGGACGTCCCACCTGCCTTGTTCACGATTTCTCCGTTCATTCAAACGGTTAAGAATGTTACCAATGCCGGAAATGCCCTGTAAACCCCCGCTTTATGGCCACCCCTGCCGACCGGCTAACGGAGCTCACAATGGGAACAGGTCTGCACGCTGCGGTTTCGGGGGCATTGACCCGATATCCCCTGGTGGCAGAGCACGAAGTCGTATTTCAGGGGGTCCTGCGGGTCCATGGCCTTCAGACTCTCCGTAATTTCCGCTGCGGTCTTCCAGCCCGGACCCAGGCGTCGCGTAAACCCCAGACAGCGGGAAATCCTTGCAATGTGCGTGTCCAGCGGAATGACGAGCCGGTTGGCCCCCACCTTCTTCCAGATACCGAAATCGATATCCCGGGTCCTCACCATCCACCGGAAATACAGCGCCATTCTCTTGGCCGCGCCGCCGGTCTCCGGGCTTGAAACAAGGTGCAGGAATCCGGGAGAGGCGACGTTTCGGCCGTATACCCCGGACAGGTCGACGGCCCGGATCTCCCGCACCCCGTGAACAATGCCGCTATAAATGGTCTGGTCCGAGGAGGCCACAGCCGACGTGAAAAGCCTTTCCAGCGACCCGTGCCGGTTGACCAGGACCGAAACCGCATAAACAAGGGCATGCAAATCCTCCGGTCGGGCAAACCGGTACGAGATATCCGGGAACTTCCTCCTCTTCCGGCAAAAGGACCGGACGAAATCATTCGGAGAATTTCCCATATGATCCAAAAGTCTCCGGGTGACCTGCATAAAGAGGGCGACCCTTCCGTAGGCCAGTGCGGAGACGAAAAGGCCGGCGGTTTCGATATCCTCAGGCCTCGAATAACGGTGCACCAGGTCAATGGGATCATGGGATCGACGCGCTTCAAAATCGTATTGTTCGTAGAGCCGGTCGAGCCGTGCCTTGAGGGAGGCTGCACGCATGTCTCTATTCTAGCGGCAGGGCCGTGGGACTGTGCGGTTCGGGGTATACTGAGCCTGATGGAACCGGCCCTCCAATATATTCTTCCGGCCGCCAGCGGCGCCGTCATCGGTTACGTTACCAATTATCTGGCCATCCGGATGCTCTTTCGGCCCTTGAAGGCCTGGAGAATCCTTGGGGTACGTGTGCCCATGACCCCGGGGGTCATTCCCGCGCGCCGTGCGGAACTCGCCAGAAACATTGGCCGGGTGGTCGGGGAAAAACTGTTCACCCGAGACGACATCATGGGAACCGTATCGGGCGAAAGCTTCCGGTCCCGGGTGGCCCAGGCCATCGAGTCGAACCTTTACGAAATACTGGACAGGGATCTGGGCCAGGCAGAACATATCCTTCCCGACCCGCTTCTCCAGACGTGGCAGGGCCTTCTCGATCATCTGGAAGCAGCCACCGTCCGCTCGGTTCGCGCCTATGTGGAAACCCCGGTATTCCACAAGGCCCTGGACCGACTCGTCGAGCGTCAGGTCAAGCGGGCCGCCTTCACCCCGCTCTCCGAGTTCCCCGGCTTATCCGCAGCCGAGATTGAGCCGTTACTTCAACAAAGACTTTCGGCCATTCAGCGGAGCCCGGAACTTTCGGACTGGATCGGGAAGTTTGTCGACAGCCGCATCGATATCTTCCTGGATAAGGGGGGGGCTCTGGCCGACATCCTCCCTGCCGGATTCCGGGATGCCATCCTCCGGCAGATGGTCGCGGAATTGCCCGCCCTTCTGGACCGGGTAGGCGGCATGTTCCACGACCCGGCTTTCAGGGCGCGCCTCGGCAGCCGGATCAGGGATGGGCTTCGAGGCCTGGCCAGAAGGCTCGGCATCATCGCCAGCCTTTTCTCTTCGGTCCTGAGCGATGAAACGCTGGATTCAAGAATCGATGAATTCCTCGCGGAACACGGCCCTGAGATCGCATCCGCACTCCGCGAGCCCGAAACCCAGGCAGAGATCATCCGAATCCTGGAGGAAAAGCTCGACCAGGTTTTGGCCCAGCCCGTATCCGATCTTCTGGCTCGTCTTCCCTATGAAAAGGTGAATGCGGCCCGAAGCTATATCAAGGAGAAGTTTCTCGGCATGCTCCAGGCGGACGAGTTCCGTCAGAGACTGATAGCCGCCGTACGTCCCCTGGTTGACCGATTTTCTTCAGAAACACTGGCCCGAAACCTTGCCGTCGTCTGCGGCAAGGATAGCCTTGAGGGCTTCATGCTTTCGGCCAAGGAAAAGGTGCGAGGCTTCTTTGTTTCCGACGAAGTGGTGGTTCTTCTCGAGACAGGGGTGCGCGACTTCTTTACAGAAGGGATCCGGAACCGACGAATCGGTCGCCTTTCAGCTCTCGTCCCCGCGGAGGTGCTTCACGAGATGGTCGCTTACATGACCGAGCAGACGATGGAACTGGTACGTAAGGAGGTTCCGACGCTCATCGAGACCGTGGACGTCAGTCGGATGGTTGAAGACCGGGTGAACCGGCTCGACCTGCTCGCCGTGGAAGACCTGATTCAGGGCATCATGAAAGAGCAGTTCAAATACATCAATCTCTTCGGGGCCCTGCTCGGGGCACTCATCGGATTCCTGAATGCCCTCCTGTTCTGGGGCTGAGGCTTAACGGCAGGGGCGGATGAGACCTCCTGAAGATTCAACCGTGCCCCATGATTTACAGTTAAATCTTAGCTCTGAATACATAACCTGCTGATTATAAATCAATTATCTCTGCACGAATGGCATGGGGCGAGGCGTAATACTCCCACCCAGGCTTCCAGACGCCCTTAATCCAGGATCTGTTCAGGTTTGTACATGACGTAATGCATGAAGCCCTCCTCGGCTCTCACCATCCGGTAGAAGTCGCAGGCCCCACAGAAGCGTTCCTTTTCCGCCCGGGTTCCCATGACCTCGCCGTCGCACAGGGTTCCGGCCACGGCCCAGCAGATTCGTCCGGCATTCATCCCTCCGTTCAGGCCCTGGGCAGAGGTGTCCACGGCGGCGGGACACACCCCCAGTTCATGCACGTTTTCGCCCCCCTCTTCCCGGCCACACCGGAAATATTCCCAGCAATTCTGTTTATTCATCGATCCTCCCCGGCGTCATCCAAATCATCTGTTCAGACTGGTCCGGCCATAAACGCGTGCGACAGCACCTCGTCCGCCAGCCTGCTGAAGCCTGATATGCTGATGGCATTCTTCAACGCAATGGAGGCCTGGGCGGCAAAAGACCCGAGGAGTTCAGTCTCTTGAACCGAGAAGGCTCCCTCCCGGGACAGGCCGACGAGTCCGAAAACGGTTTCGTCGCATTTGAGCGGCACGCAAATTTCGGCAGGATTTCCACTGGTCGTTTCCGGACGACCCGTCTCCAGAACACGGAGGGAAAGCGCCGGGCTCAGGGGAAGGCCGGTGTCCGAGGTCCCTTCCGGAACAAAGACCGCCTTGGCCGTGAGCGAGGCTCCATCCGCATCCACAAGCATCACGGCTCCTCCGGTCGCCCGGATATGTCTCCTCACTTCACCCAGAATCATGCCGCAGACCTCATCGGTGTTCATGCAGACCTGAAGCGTATTCTTCTTCTGTTCCTTGAGCGCCGTGAAATCACGGCTCAGGCGACGGATGGTTCCGCTCATGGACTCGAGAATCTTCAGAACCACCGTCGGGTCCTTGCTTATGGTCGAAAACAGCTTCTTCTTGTCTATACTCAGCACCCGGGCCTCACCCTCCGCCGTCGCCGTGGCCGAACGGGGAAGACGGTCAAAGAGGGCCATCTCCCCAAAGATTTCGCCGGCGTCCAACGTGACAATGGGGATATCGCTCTCGTCCGATTTCTTGGTGATCCGGACCTTGCCGGCCTGGATAACAAACATGTTATGACCGTCGTCGCCCTCCCGGAAGATGGCTTCCCCGTCACGATATATTCTTCCCAACTCGCCTTGAGACATTCGTGCCCCCTGTAAAGTCGATTGGCCCGCTTCTCCGTGACCGTGTCGCTCCCCCGGCCCTGCCCGGTGCTCGCCTGGACAGAGAATATTAGTTCAAAGGAACCCCGTTACTCAAAGAAATCCGTCGATGTGACCTTATGGCAGAATGAATGGACCCGAACCTTGAGCGCTCATGTTCACGATGTAACCCTCACCCGGGATTACGGGGTAGTCTACACCGACGGGTCCAAGGCCCGAGAGGGCCGTTGTTTCAAGGGCTCCGGTTTCAGGATTGAGCCGTTGAATGCTGACGACGTTCCCCACACTGCTCTGGAGATCCACCAATAAATCATAGGACGAATATCCCGGGGTCGCGCAGGCAAAGGAGACAAGGTTGACCCCGGCCTCGAACGAATAGGTCGCCGGACAGACTCTTGGACCGGGGATGACCGCCGTATGGTCCGAAAGCATGGTCACGTAATAGCCGGCACCTTCTGTCACGGCAAAGTCCGCCCCCGGGTACGCCTGAAGCACGTTTCCGTCCAATCTTTCAATCCGGCTCACCACCGAGTCACCCAGGTCGGTCTGCAGCCCTGAGGCCATATAGCCTCCGGGAACGTTAGTCGGATACCCCACGAAATTAAGCCCGGCCCGCAGGGAAATAAGAGTCTGGGGGGAAATCGTGACCGTTACCAGTGCCGGCGAGGAAACAAGGCCGCCCGGGTCGCGTACAACGAAAGCAAAACTGTCCGCACCGCTCACATCCGAACTGTCAGGCCAATAAATGAAGGAGCCATCCATCTGAACCTGAACCGTACCCAGAGCCGGTTGCGGATCTGCCAGCTCGAAATCCAATGCGGAACCCTCCGGGTCGCTCCCTGAGAGGGTGCCGGATTTCGAAATATCGCCCTGACCCAGAGCCAGGGAGGACGAATAGGCCACAGGCGGATCATTTTTGAAACTCGCCTCGATGGTGTGGTTGGCCGTCACCTCGCTGAACGCATAGGTATACGCCGGGTTTCCCATGGCCTCAGGAACAGGCGTGCTGTCCACGCGGACTTCACTGAGTACAGAGCCGGGCGACGCGGTCATATTGAAATCGTCCGAGGGTTCGCCCGCACTGTAAGGACCCGCAACCCCTGCCGGGCTGATAGAGCCGGCCCCTTCAACCACGGATGCGGTCACAACAAAGGAACTCGACTGAAGCACGAAGACCTTATAGGCATATCCGGGGACCGGCTCAACGGAAAACGCAGTCCCCGCGGCTTGCGAATATCCGGCCTTGGTCACCTCAATATGCGTGGATGTACTGGCCGGAATCTTCTGAGAGAACTTGCCGTCCCCTCCGGAACTGGTTTCCGGTCCTGGAGAACCGTTGTAGAAGAACTTTACCGAGGCCGCAGACACGGGAGCGCCGTTTGTATCCATGACCATACCGTCCACTGTCACAAGGGTATCAAGAGAGGTGTCCCTAATCCGGAGTTCATAGCCTGTGTTGGAGCCGTCCGCCGGATAGGCCAGGGGACTTACCTTCACATAATGGAATCCCGCGGCTGGATTTCCCGGGTCGGGGATCTCAGGCCACGTATATAGAATCTCCGGGGTGCCCAGTGTATCCGCACTGCCAACCGGGTCCGCGATGTTGGTGGAAGTAAATATCTCAAGAAGAAAGTCGACTTGGGATCCGGCATCCGGTACGAGTTCGAATTCATAGGATCGGCCTGCCTCGGCATAGAACGTCACCCAGTCGGCATCCGTCTGCTCATGAAGGTTGTGCCACTGGGGTTCATCGTCACTTACCAGGATAAGGCTGGCCTCCCCGGCCATGTCATCCGGTTCGTATCCGTCCCGACATACGAGGTAGCAAAGCGTCGTTTGCCGAGGCTCTGAAAGGCGACCCATATCATCAATGGCATAAGCAGAAACCCGATAGCTGCCTGGAGTCGAGAGTCCGCTGAAGGTTCCGGCGTAGCGACCGCTACCTACGGGTAGAAGATCCACGCGCGGCAGACTTTCCGCAGGAACCCCTCCGGCCGAAACGTCAGGAGGGGTGACAACCGCCCATACCTGGTTCACCGTTGCCGTTGAAGTCACGTTATCCACCCATATATCCGCTTGGGCTCCGGACCAGACAATGGACTCCGGCATGATGGTATTGATGATGGGGAG
>QJVM01000230.1 GCA_003235715.1 Nitrospirota bacterium | reverse complement strand
AGGACGAACGACTGCAGAGGGCCTCCTTCCTCCTGGATGCCAGTGCCTCCATGAGTTTTGGTGCGGAAGTTGATGCAGGACTGAAGGGGTCCAAGTACCACTACGCCGCACGCATCGTCTGGGCTCTCTCGACCCTTCTTATCCACCAGGGTGACGCCGTGGGCCTCGGTACGGCTGGGGGACGTCGGCCCTCGGTTTTCCTCCCGCCCAGAAGCGGCCAAGGCCAGTCCGAAGCCATAACTGAGATTCTGAGCGGAACCGAACCCGGGGATGAAGCCATGCTCCCCCATGCGGTCAATGCCGTGGGCGAACAGCTCAAGGGCGCGGCCGCCCTCTTCGTCGTTTCAGATTTTCTCGACAGCCCGGATAAGGACCTCGAAACCATCCAGATGCTGAGAGGCCGCGGCATCCGGCCCCGCCTCGTCCATGTCCTTCACCGCGATGAGGTGGAACTGGCCTATGACAGCACCACGCGGTTCATCGACATGGAGGGTCCTGATTCCATTACCCTCGACCCGGAATCCGTGCGCAGAGCCTACTCCGAGGAGATCCGGGACTTTGTCAGGTACGTATCCAATGCCGCGGAAGAGCGGGGGATCCCGTACGTCTTCCTTACGGCAGACGAGGACCCGGTTCCGGCGCTTCAGGCCCTGATCTGGCAGGTGAAACGCGCGTAATGGAAAGTCTGTCCTTTCTCAGGCCCGGGTTTCTCCTGGGTCTCTTTGGACTCGCCATTCCCATAGCCATCCATCTCCTGGGGCGGAGAAAGGTCCGAACGGTTCCCTTCACCACCATCAGGTTTCTGCGGCGGGCCCAGGCCCGGGCCTCGGCCCGTTGGCGTCTAAGACGAATCCTGCTGCTTGTCTCCAGGCTCCTCGTCGTGGCCGCGCTGTCCCTTCTCTTTTCAGGCCCGGGATGTATGAGGCCCTCTGCCGGAGGAGAGGCTCCCCTTTCCTGGATTTTTATCCTGGACAATTCCCCGAGCATGCTGGCTACCGATGGAGGACCCTCTGCCCTGGAAAGGGCCCGAAACCAGCTCAGCCAGCTTCTGATGGAAGCTCGCGACCATGACCGTTTCATGGTGGTGACGACTGAAGAGTCCGCCTCATCGGGCTGGATATCTGGTTTTTCTTCAGACCGCCCCAGTGTTCTGGCGGCCCTTTCCAACGTGAATATTCGTTACGGCAAGCACGATATCCGTACGGCCTTGGAACGAGCTCTTGGTATCCTCGCCGAGGTTCAGGACGGCCGGGTCGTTCTGGCCACAGACCTCCAGACCCACTCCTGGAGCCAGGCCGGCACCCCGCCGAAAGGACATTTTATCCACATCCTCGATACCGGATTTCCGGATGCTGTGAATACCTGGATCGCCTCCATCGCGCAGGAGGAAGAGGAATTTCTGCTAAGCCTGGGCCGTTCACCGTCCATAACGGAGGGAGACGAACCCCAGGTACGGCTTGAAGCTGCCAGCGGCAAACGCCTTACCGCGCGGGCAAGGTCCGGCAAGGTCAGATTCCCCTCGCCGGCCTTTCATAAGGAAGAACTCGTTTCGGCCACCGTGGTTCCCGGGGGCTACCTGTCCGTTGATGATACCATCGACTTTCCGGTGGCCCGGAACGATTATGTCAACGTCCTCGTGGTGAACGGGGATCCCCACGGCTTTGTCCTCAGAGACGAGACCCTTTTCCTGCGAAAGGCGCTCGCCGTGGAAAGTACATCGCTTCGTAAGGTTCGATACCAGGAGGTCCGTCCCTCGGAGATTCCCTTGGCAGTGACTGCTTCCACGGAGGTCGTTATTCTGGCGAACGTGGGTTCTCTGTCGACGGAAGCCGCCGAGGTGCTTCGTTCTGCCCGTGACAAAGGAACGGGGCTCATCTTTACGTCGGGATCGAACTGGAAGCCCCTCACCGCGACGGGACGCACCCCCTCACAGGAAGAACGGGCCCTCGAATCCCTTCTTCCCCTCCCCTTGCGCGACCAGGTAACCGTTCCGGTCGGTGACCCCCTGCGCCCGCCGTTCGAGCGGATTGACCCCGCGTCATTTTCCGGGCCTTTTACGGCCTTCGCCAACCCCGAAACCGGAGACTTTGGGAACGTTCAGGTCCGGTCCTACTGGGTATTTGAGACGGCACCGGATGCCTTCGTCGAGGTGTTCCTGAGCCTACAGAACGGCGCCCCCATTCTGTTGGAGAAGCGACAGGGACTGGGTCGAAGCCTTGTACTGGCGACAAGCATGGATAGGGACGAAGGAGACCTCTGCCTTCAGCCCGCCTTTCTTCCCTTTGTTCATCGGCTCGTACTCCATGCGGCCGACCGTCTGCGCCCCGATCTCCCGTCTCTGTCGCCGGCCGGGCAGGCCGTCTCACTGGACTTTGCCTGGCCCGTGACCGTAAGCGGACCTGATGGAGTCCGGACCTTTCTTGAAGCCCATTCAGCAGCCTTTGTCCCTCCCGAACCGGGCGCCTACACCCTCTGGAAGAACGATGAGAAGATCGGGGTCTTTTCAGCCGTTTTCCCTCCGGAGGAGTCTGATCTCACGCGCTTGAGCAGAGCCAGGCTTGCGGAACTTCTCGGGTCCGACAATTTCGTGCTTGCCGGACCTGGAGAGGCTCCTCTGGCCCGTCGGTATCGTGCGCGGGACGATGTGACTCCTTTGGTCTCCGTGGTCCTCCTCGGGGCGATTCTCGCCGAGGCCCTTCTGGCTACCCCTTGGAGACGAAAGAAGACCGAGACCCTTTGGGAGCGCCCTCTGTGACTCTCTCAAGGCGGACCCTCCTGGGTTTCGGATTCGCGTCCCTGGCCCATCTCATGCTCAAGGCCCCTGTACGCAGTTTTGCGCAGAATAGTTATTTCACGTGGGCACAATTGCGTTATGACGGCTTCTGGAATCCAAACCCCAGGGCCGTCTCCCGGTTTCTTTCTGTACTGTTCCGTCGTACAAGCGTTGAGGTGCAGCCTCAACCCCGGCCGGTCGAACTGACCCATCCGGAGATCTTTGATTTGCCCTTTCTCTATGTCTCCGGTCGTTCGGCGCTGCCTGAATTCTCGGCCAAGGGCCGGGACAACCTGCGTCGGTACATCGAACATGGCGGTTTCATTCTCTTTGACGATGCCGCCGGTGTTGAGGATTCAGCATTTTTCGTATCGGCGGTCGACCTTGTTTCTGCCATCCTTCCGGGCCGCCGGGTGGCCCCTTTGGCCTCTGACCACACCCTGTTTCAGAGTTTTTACCTGCTTCAGCACGTTGCCGGGAGAAAGATTGTCAAACCCTTCCTCTACGGAATCGATTTGGAGGATCTCACGCCCGTGGTCTTCTCCCAGAACGACTTGTGCGGGGCCTGGGACGGTGATGCGTCAGGATATACGTATGCATGCACACCCGGCGGTGAGACCCAGAGGGAGATGACGTTCCGACTCGGGATCAACCTCGTCATGTATGCGCTGACGGGCAATTACAAGAAGGACCAGGTTCATATTCCGTTCATCCTGAAGCGGAGACAGTTGATCCGATGACTTCCGGAACAGGATGGACCTTTGTCGGCGCTACGGCCGCGATTAGCCTCGCGCTTTTGGCCGTTGTCTTTCTTTCCATGGTTTCGGGGATACGTTCCTCGTCCGGTCTCCCGCGCAATCGCCGCCTGCTTCTCTTTGGGCTTCGTTTGGCTGGCCTGCTGTTGCTCTCTGCGGCTATTCTCCGACCGGCCCGACTGGACGATATCACCCGACTCCGCAAACCCCCTCTGATCTTCATGCTGGACACCTCGCAAAGCATGGTTTACGGTGGTACCAACACCGGCCGGTCTCTGGTTGAAGCGTTATCTGCACACAAGGGTCGCATCACTCGCCTCCAAGAATATTACCGAATAGATTACGTGGGTCTTGGCTCACCGCCGCCCGTTATAAACCCTGCCGACCTCAAGGAGGCCTTTCCTTTCACGGTCGAGGAAAGCCCCCTACGGGAAACTCTGGAACATCTGGCCCGCACCCGGAAGGACCTCGCGGGGCTCGTCCTGATGTCAGACGGGCAGGACACGCTTTCCCCGGACAACCCGCCCCAAGCCCTGCCGTTTCCGGTCTATTCGGTTACCGGACAGGAGACGTCCGTCAGGGACCTTCGAATCGACGAGGTCAACACACCACCGGTCGCTTTTGTGCGTACGCCGGTCACTATTCGAGTTCTGCTTGGCTCATCCGGTTACCCGTCTCAGTCCGCCACCGTTACCCTTATGGAGGAAGGGCGTTTTATGGCCTCACAATCTGCGACCACCAAGGATGGCAGGGCTGAAGTGCAACTGAGCTTCACCCCCCGCCGGACCGGTCGATGGGCCTACACTTTGGAGGTTTCACCGTGGGCGGGAGAAAGCGTTCTTGAGAACAATCGGGCTCGATTTTCACTTCGCGTCATTCGTGACAAGACGCGCGTTCTCCTCGTGTCCGGTACACCCACGTGGGATGTCAAGTTCCTGAGGCGACGTTTGAAGCAGGATCCGGGCGTGGACCTCATCACATTTCTTATCCTGAGAACGCCGCAGGACCTGAACCTTGTTCCACAGAACGAAATGTCCCTCATCCCCTTCCCCACCAAGGAACTCTTCAGCGAGGAACTCCCGTCCTTTGATGCCGTAATCTTCGCAAACTTTAATTACGGACCGTACGTCCCCGTTCAATACCTGGAGAACCTCGTTAAGTTCGTAAGAGATGACGGAGGCGGTTTCGTAATGCTCGGGGGTGACCGTTCGTTTGCCCTGGGAGGGTATGCAGGAACCCCGTTGGAACAGATTCTCCCGGCGGAAATTACCGGTGCAGCGCCTGGTACGGAATACCAGAGCCTGGACTTCCGACCCCGTTTGACCCGAACCGGGGAATCCCACCCCATCATGCAGTGGAAATCCACGCTGCAGGAAAATCGTTCCTACTGGAACAGCCTGCCCCGAATGAGGGGGCTGAACTGGCTCCTGCGGGCGAAGACAGGAGGGCTCGTCCTCGCCGAAAGTCCTGAACAGAGAAACGAATATGGCCCCATGCCTTTTATTGTCACGGGAGAATTCGGTTCGGGACGCAGTCTCCTGGTCGCGTCAGACAACCTCTGGAAATGGGGCCTCCCCAACGCCGGTGCCGGGGGGGATTCGGCGGCCTATCGGGACTTCTGGACCCGTGCACTCAAATGGCTGGTCCACGACCCGGATATGGAACTGGTGCGACTGGCCATCCCTCCGGAACCCGTCCGGGCAGGGCGACCCCTCCGATTTGAGGCGCGTGTTCTGGACCGACACTATGCCCCTGCGTCCGGAGCCACGCTCGAGGGTTATGCAAGCGGCGGCGCAGGACATAAGAAAATCGCCCTGTCATGGACCGGAACAAATCCCGGGGAATATCGAACGGCCCCCGTTATGCTTCCTTCGCCAGGATCCTGGCGGGTCGAGGTCTCCGGCCGCCTCGGCGATACCCTTCTTGGAAAGGACGGGCTCGGTTTCGCGGTCCTGCCCGAGACTGACGAACTCATGAAACTGGGTATCAATCGGCCCTACCTTGACCGGTTGAGTCAGAGTTCGGGAGGCCGTACCCTGGCGCTGAATGAAATGGATACGCTCCTGGACCATCTGGAAGCGCTGGGGCGTGCCGACCGGGAAGTCGTAGGGAGAAAACTTGATGAAATATGGCCTGTTTGGTCCCTGCTGCTCTTAAGCCTTCTGGTGCTCGGCCTAGATTGGGGGCTTCGAAGATTCTGGAAGTAATCCGGGCGGGGGGTGTGGGTTCCCCCGAGGCTCTTTCCGGACATTTCGTAGACGGAATTTCATGACCCTTCGTGCCGGGCCGGGTGTAACATGACCCTTGCCTCCCGAACCGCGGTGCCGTGCAGAAACCCCTCCCAACCATGCTTTAATATACGCGATATAACGTTTGCGCTTCTCAACTCCAAGGGCTTGGACTCATGCCTTGAGGAGATCTTCCGAAGGGTGATAGAGGGTTCTGCCGAATGAGGCCACCGGACACTGCGGAACTCTGGTCCATCATGCTTTCGGGGCGTCCCAAGGAACCGGTACGATAGGACCATTTCTCTTAACGCATGTTATTTGAACATCTTCTCGATATCCTCGCAGAATTCGGTGGAGGACGTGGGCCGACCGGCAACGCCGCCGTTCGTTTTCTTCTGGCGGCCTTTTTCTGGACAACTCTGGCCTATGTCTCAGGGATGGAGTGGAGAAACCGGAGGGATGGACGTGATCGGCTGATCCTGCTCGGGGCCTTGCTCGGCATCGTCCGGGAATTCGTTCTATTTGGAGCAGAATACGGAAGTTATCTCGGGTATGTCTCGTTCCCGAGCGTTTACCCCTTCTTCCCTCCTGTTGAGCGCGTTCTGACCATGCTTTCCGGAATCCTGATTGCCTATGCTTTTCTCCGGTATTTCGTAGGCCAGGAATTCTCAACTTTTTATCTCCGTGCGGCCCTTCCTGTTGTGGCCATCCTCTATATCGTTGTGGCCCTCGCCTGGCTGCCTTATCTTCAGCGGCAGCCACATACCGGTTTCGGCGCCTTTTGGGGCGACATGGCTTTCCGCCTTACCCAGACTCTCCTGCTGGCGGTTCCGGTGGCTGTCTTCGTCTACCACCGCATCCGCACGTCCAAAATTCCGATAACTCTCCTTGCGGCCACGAGTTTTCTCCTCCTTGATGAAATCCTCATGGTTATCAACCTTTACACGAAGGAACATTATGCACGCGCACTGGCCCCCATCAGCCACAACCTCCATATCTGGGCCATCCCCATCTTCACCTGGGTGTACTGGGAAGATTTGCAGAGCCGGGAACATGAGGCCAGACACCGAAGTGAAGCGATCGTCGAAGCCGTTGCGGATGGTCTCAGTATTCAGAACCGGTCCTATGAAATCATGTACCAGAATGACCGCCATAGGAGTATGTTCGGAGACGAGGTGGGACAACGTTGTTATTCTGTTCTGGACGACACGGATCGTCCCTGCGAGCGCTGCCCCTTGGAGAGGATGTTTGCCACCGGCCAGGCCCAAAAGATTGAACGCTGGCTTCCCTCCCTCGGCCGTTACCTTGAGATATCCGCAACACCCCTTCGGGACGCTTCAGGCCAGATTGTCGCCGGCCTTGAACTCATTCATGACCTGACCGCACGAAGAGTGACCGAACGCGCCCTTTTCGAAAGCGAGCAGAGATTCAGGAATATCTTTCAGGAAAGCGCCGAGCCCGTGCTCCTCGTGAGTGCCGTTTCCGCCAGCATTGTGGATGCCAACGAAGCCGCGACTTCTCTTCTTGGTTACAAGAAGAAGGACCTTGTGCGCAAAGGATTCACCCCGTTGATGACCCATTCCGAAGTCAGTTCCCTTCAGGAGCGCCTTCTCAATCCCGAACTCAGAGAAGGTTTCGTCATTGAACGCCAGAAGATGTATCGCCAGGACGGGGAGATTCTCACTCTGACGTTCAATGCTCGGCTCATCCGCCTTCGGGGAGAGAATGTTTATTATTGCTCTCTATGGGACCTGACCGAGAAGGTCCGCCTGGACGAATATTGGAGACAAAGTCTCGAGAAGCTGATCCAGGCCGAGAAGATGGCTTTCCTCGGAACCATGGTGTCGGGTTTTGCCCATGACATCAACAACCCGAACCAGCTTGTGGCGTCCAATATCTCGCTTCTATCCGAAGTCTGGCCTGATGCCATAGCCGCCCTTGGCCATATCTACAGCAACAATCCCGGAGTCTACCTTGGGGGCCTCCCCCTTGCGGAGGTCGCGGAGGCTGTCCCCCGGGCGATTCTCGATATCCGGATAGGCTCTGACCGAATTTCAAAGATTGTAAGCAACCTCATGGCCTTCGCACGCTCCGAAGAGACGACCCTCAAGGATTCGGTTTATATCAACGAGGTGGTGGAAAATGCCATCGCCCTGCTCCGTCACCGGATCCGGAAACAGACCGAACATTTCATTTTCACACCAGGGGAAGGCATCCCCACCTTCCAGGGGAATAGGCAGAGGCTCGAACAGGTGGTGATCAACCTGATCTCCAACGCTCTGGAATCGCTTGCGGACCAAGGCGCGGCCGTTACTATACTTACAGAGTACTCTCCGGAAACTGAAGAAGTGGTAGTGCAGGTGGAGGACGAAGGCGCAGGCATTCCCGCGGACATCCTGAGTCGCATCCAGGAGCCCTTCTTTACAACCAAACAGGGACGTGGGGGCTCGGGTCTCGGACTCACCATATCCCGGGTCTTTGTCCAGGAACATGGGGGTATCCTTTCGTTTGAATCCAGGGCCCCCGCTCAGGGAACCAGAGCCCTCATCCGCCTTCCTGTCCGCAAGAAGGCGGAAGTATCGTCCATGACCTATCTCTGAGAACTGGGCCCGCTGGGCAAGGCCGACAGGGAACGTTGAATATCCTCGGATATACGCCCGGACACTCGAAGCATGGCCTGACTTAGGGCTTCGGCCAGGGCCTCCGGATTCTTCCGGAGACAAGGCTCCCGCTCACTATACTTCTTCTGCAGCAGAACCCGTCGCGACACATCCGGTTCAAGTCGGTCAAGAAGGGTTATGCTGACAGACAAAACCCCCTCCCACCCATCCGGCCCATCCTCTTCGTGAAATCCTTCCACCGCCCCCTCCAGAAAGTGGGTCGGGGCCAGAGCCCCTCCCAGAGCAAAAACGCCGGAGAATCTCCCGCTATCCCGAAGATCACGGGCGAGGTAGAACGTCACGAGGTCAGCCGGATTCGCCCGCCACCGGTGATAAACATACTCGTTGCGCCGGTAGGCCTTATCCCGGTAGATGATACGTTCGGAGTTTAACAACGGCGACACGGTGAAGCGCTTGACCTCAATAACGTACGCCAGGACCGCGCCTTCTCCCATTGAAGGGAGATTATATTCAAGGCCATAGTAGTCCACTTTAAGGCTCGGCTGGCCGGACCCGGCGCATCCCGCCCAAAAGACGAGAAGCCCCGCCAGCCCGCTTAACCATAGGGTCCTTAAAAAGACGTATTTCCTTCCAAACAAGAAAGCCTCCCGTGTGTGAACGCCTAGGGTTCCACCGGCCTCCCGGCCGGAGGCTCACCGAACAAGAGTTGGGACGGCTGGTCGGAAACAAGGTCGACCAGCCGGTTCAACTTTACACTGGCGACTTCAAGGTTCTGGGCTGTCACCGTCAGACTTCGCTGCAGAGCCACGATACTGCTGTCCGCTGAATTGACCATCTTGCTTCCTTCCTCCATCATCATCGTCGCCTCGGACATTGCTTTCCTGAAATCGACCAGAGCCTCGGATATTTCGTCCTCGTTATCTCTAACCAGAACGCGGATTTCTTCTATCGCACTGTTGCCATTCTGCAGCACTACGCTGAAGCTGTTCCGAAGATCGTCCAGAACCTCCACCCCCCGCTTCCATTCCTCCCCTCCCAGGATGTCCTCAGCTCTCGCAACCAATACCCTGATCTCCTTCGAAAGTTCCGGAACCCGCGCCCCCTCTATCGCTGCCGTCACCGACGAAATTGCATCCCGCAGGTCCCGGGATATCCCTCCAACGTCCAGTTCATTCAAGCGCAGAAGGAGCGTGTCAATCCCCTTCATGAAGTTTTCGATGTCAGAAGGCTTGGTCTTGATGACGGGATAGGGGACATTGAAGGACAGGACCGGTGACACATCCTCCTCTTCCGGCTGCATGTGTTCCAACTCTATAAACATAATCCCCGTTATCCCCACGGACTTCAAACGCGCCACCACGTCCTCCAGATTATCGAGTTCAGCCTCGATACTCATGATAACCTCGATGAGGTTGCCGTCGGGTGCCACGGCAATGCGGTCCACACGCCCGACGGACACGCCACGATACTTGACGGGCGAGTCCCGGTCCAGACCCTGCACGGATTCGTCGAAATACGCAACGTAGTATCGGCCCTTGTCGAAATAATGCGACATGCCGAGCCAGATGATGGCCAATATGCCGATGCTTGTACCGATAACCACGAACAGGCCAACGGTGTACTTTGTCTTCTTGGTCGCCATAGACGAGATGCTAGGAGCTTGCCGCGGGCCTGTGCCTTGGAATCAGGGTAGGCGCTTCGGTTCGTGGTTCCCTGTTGAAGAATCTTCGTACGGTTTCGTTACCGGATTCCTTCTTCAGTTGGCGCGGGTCTCCTTCGGCAATAATGTTTTGGGTCGCCCGGTCCAACATGATGACACGGTCGGCCACGCGGTAAATGCTGTCGAGTTCATGGGTCACAATCACCATGGTGGTCCCCAGGGAATGGTTGATCTGAAGAATCAGTTCGTCGATCTCGGCCGCCGTAACCGGATCCAGTCCAGCGGATGGCTCATCCAGGAAAAGAATCTTGGGGTTTAACGCCAAAGCCCGGGCAAGGCCCGCCCGCTTCTTCATCCCACCACTGATTTCCGACGGCAGATGGTCTGCATACCCTTGGAGCCCCACCAGTTCGAGTTTCCAGTTCACAAGGTTCGTAACCACGTTCCCCGGAAGACCGGAATAGGCTGCCAACGGAAGGGCCACATTCTCGCCTACCGTCATGGAACCGATCAGAGCCGCACTCTGGAAAAGGATACCGATCTTCCGCCGCACTTCTTCCGGGACCTCCCGGGATGGACTCGAGAGTTCTTCCCCGTCGATCCGTACCCGACCCGACCTGGGTACAAGAAGGCCAACCATGTACTTCATCAGGGTGGATTTTCCTGACCCGCTTTCGCCCAGGATAACGAATATCTCCCCTTCGTGGACAGAGAAGGAAATGTCCCGCAGGATGGTATCCTCTCCATAGCTGGCCGTCAACTGTTCCACCTCAATGACCGGGGTTCCTGCGCGGCTCTTCATATCAGGTCCAATAGGTTCGCACAATGGCGAAGATCGAGTCGAATAAAATGATCAGGAATATGCTCGACACCACAGCAGAGGTGGCCGCGTTTCCCACGGCTGAGGCTCCGCCCCTTACCTGAAACCCCCGGAGACAGCCGACCACAGCAATGAGAACCGCAAAAACAATGCTCTTGCTGATTCCCCAGAACACCTCGAAGAGCGTTAGAGATTTAATGGTCTGGGCCATATAGGAGGCCGGAGTGAGATCCAGCATCAGGACCCCCAGCACAAGGCCTCCGGAGATCGCAAACATAACGGAGAATATGGTCAGAAGAGGAACCACCACGGCGCATGCGATCACCCGGGGTACGGCAAGAAACAGCGTCGGGTTGAATCCCATCGTGTAAAGAGCATCGATCTCCTCAGAAATCCTCATGGCTCCGATTTCTGCGGCGTAGGCCGAACCGGAACGTCCGGCCACAACAATGGCGGTCATGATGGGCCCCAGTTCCGAGGCCATGGCCAGGGAGACCAGGGATGCCACATAAATGTTCGCCCCAAACTGCTCCAGCTGAACGGATGACATGAAGGCCATGATCAGCCCGAGAAGAAAACTGATGAGACCGACTATCGGAAGGGCATCCGCACCGGTCTTTTCCATCTGCACCAGGGTGTCACCCCGGCGGAGAGCCCCGGGGCGCCGGGCTACCTCAAGGAAGCAGAGCACCACGGAGCCAACGAAAGAGACCGTATGGTTCGTCGTATGAAGCACCTTCAGGCTGGCTTCACCCAACCTGGTCATCCACGGCTCCCGCTTCCTTTCCCGAAGGGGTCTGGAATCGGCGGATGTATCAAAATGCATTCTGTCCAGGAGACCATGCACGGAATTAGATGCAGATGAGACCACCATGGAGCCGTCCATGGCACGCATGCGTTTTCGGATTTCAAACAGGACAAAGACGCCGAAATCATCCAGTGAGGCCTGGGACAAGTCCAGCCATAGCTCGTGCGGGTTGTGATTTTTGATGATGGAGGTCATGTCCGCCAAAAGCGCCGCCGCTGCTTCCCGGTCTGCCCGACCGCAAATACGCACGCGGACGTCCCCCGAACCCGTGGGTTCCACTTCGAGTTTAAAGGCAGGGGCGACTGAATCTCTGTCCATGGAATGCCTTGTTTATTAACGGCAAATTCTAGGTCCACCTTGAATGCAGGGCCGCGACGCTTCTGGTTCAGATAGGCCAAAATCAGGCCCATCCCTCAGGAGGCCTTACGCCCGAATGTATTCTTTCAGCATCGCGGACAAGTGTCAATTTAGCGCTTCGAAACATCACTTCCTTTCCTTTTGACGGGCATTCATGAATTTCCCTCATAACCGGTCGCGGCCTGAGCTCCGATCTATAAGGAATTGACCCGATGCATGGACCCGTGGTACCTTTTTTGTACCAAGGTGCCGGTTCGGCCACAGGGAAAAAAAGGAATGAAGACAGAGAGAAACAACCACCCTACAGGGCAGCCTGCGGGGCACACGGCTTCAGGGCCGGGGAACCGACAGCACCATGAGCGGTCCCAAAAGGGCAGTCCGGCCGGGGGGGTGGATATCGCGTCCAGGGCCCGCGAGGCCGCCCGCATCATGGAGGAGGCCAAGAAGGTATCGGATGTACGCGAGGACCTCGTACTCAGACTTCGGGAAGCCATTAAATCCGGCACCTATAACGTGAAGGGTTCTGACGTAGCCGAAAAGCTCATCAAGGAATCCTTGTTGGGCTCCATCCTCTGAGGCGATCCTTTATCGCTATATATTCCGTCAGTCTATGGTTTCATCGGCCCCGTAGAGCTGAGGTCAGGGAGCCAGCCCGCCCACCATGAAGGATTCCTCGCCCCACCCGCTTATTCACTGGAAGAAATTGCATCCCGAAGCCATCTTGCCCCGTTATCAGACGGCAGGCGCTTCAGGCTTTGATCTTCACAGCGTGGAGGATGGAGTCCTTTCTCCCGGGACGTTCTGTCTATTTGACACGGGGTGGTCCGTGGCGATCCCGACCGGATTTGAGATGCAGGTCCGGCCTCGAAGCGGTTTGGCGATCACGCACGGCGTTACGGTTCTGAACGGGCCGGGAACCATCGATTCGGATTACCGGGGCCCCTTGAAGGTCATCCTTGTTAATCACGGCAGGGAACCCTTCATCGTTCAGGCCGGAGACCGGATTGCGCAGGGAGTCATCATGCGGGTCGAGCAACTGAACTTCCAGGAGAGCCCGTCTCTCTCTGATACGGAACGTAATTCAGGAGGCTTCGGGTCGACGGGCCATCAGTAGACCCTCCAACATTCTCTATCGCTTCTCGTGACAGGGGATGCAGAAAACAGCTCCATCATGGAGTCGGGTTCTGGGTTCCATCACCTTTTCCCCGCAACGCGAACAACGAACAGACG
The DNA here is from genome assembly GCA_003235715.1 of Nitrospirota bacterium. Lineage (GTDB taxonomy): Bacteria > Nitrospirota > Thermodesulfovibrionia > SZUA-242 > SZUA-242 > SZUA-242. The sequence continues at coordinate 1,687 of QJVM01000230.1, read as the reverse complement.
GGTAGATTCTGGCCTTTGCAGGGAGTCCTGTCTCGGGGGCCGACACCTTCAGGATGGCCTCCTCCCGAGCCCCCAGTATTTTCCGTATTTTGCTTTCCCGCAACCGGTTTACCCTTTCCAGGGTATCCGCACTCCGGTCGCCTTCCCGGAATCTTTGCCAAACTCCTGATTCCTCCGGTGTTTCATCATCCCGGAACTCTACGGCAATGCGAAGGCCCTTGCCCGTCCCCCTGCTGAAGAACGTATACACCTGCTTTCCCATATCCCTGAAAACAAGGTTTCCCTTTCCGAACGTGCATCCGACCAGTGTCTGGATGGCATCGACCGCACACGAATCGTTCTCAACTACAGCCACGATCTCTTCGTCAAGCGACCGAACCTGAAATTCTCTCATGGCCACCTTGGCCGCCCTGAACCCGTAAGCCAGACCCGGGCACATGTGGCCGTGGAACTCCACCGCACGCAGCCAATCCGGATCAGATAAGGTATAGGCATTCTCGTTCGTATTCACAGTGACTTGCCCCTTTCCCGAAGGTCGCGCCTCGCCCCTACCTGATGCATGAATGTTTCAAGCTGTATCGAGAAACTGCTTGAATCCGTACCGTCGTATGCGGCATTCATGTAAGGCAACCCGTGATCATCCTTTACGGCCTTGAGGAGGGCCCCGGAAATGGTCCCCGGCATGCAACCAAACGGCATCGCATTGATCACGCCAGCGGCTCCCCGTTGAGCCAGGTCCACCGCCTTTCCGATGGTCAATATGGCTTCCCCTTCGAAGGAAGCATCCACATAGGGGGCCGCCTTTTCTATAATCTGCTGGATACCCAGTTCGGAAATCGTTCGATATCCTCCGTTAAATCTCGACGCGTAACGGTGTTCCAGCTTCGATTGAAACCGCCAGCTCAGATATTCGCTGAGAACCGCCTTCCAGTTACGCTTCGATTTCGCGCGGCGCAGCCCCGTAAAATTGAGATAAAAGAACCACTCGGATATCGGTGAGAGCCAGACCTCACCGCCGAGCGCTTCGATCTTGCTCACGAGGTCCTCATTGGTGTATCGGTTCGAACGGACGTAAATTTCCCCCACCACCCCGATGAGGGGTTTTCCCTCCTTAAACCTTGGAATCTCTTCAAATTCCCTGGCAACCCGCGAGAGGAAACCGTCGATATCCTCGTCGCCCGCGGTCAGACGCGCGGTCAGGCCCGCCAGAGCTTTATCATATACCGCATTGGTCTCTCCGGCACACCGCTCATAGGGTCGGATTTCATGCAGACACTTTATCAGGAGGTCCGTGGCGACCACGCCGGATATCACCCTTCTCACAAAGTCCCGACCCACAAAACCCAGTTCCCTGTAAAAACCGGCATCCTGAACCGGGGCAAAAATGGGAACCTCTCGGAATCCCAATTCATCCAGGACCATCCGGTGATAGGCGTTGTACTGGCCGAACCGGCAAGGGCCAATACCCGACGGCATCAGAAATGCCGAACGGGCCGGATCGAAGTCCGGGGCCATGACCTTCTTGACCATGTCTCCTGTTGTCACGGTACAGGGGTAGCACTCCTTTCCGGACACATACTTGCGACCCGTCTCCGTGGTGGCCGTATTCGAAAGCGGAAGGCATTCCGCTTCCATGCCGCAGGAACGAAAGGCGGCCCCTAAGGCCAGGGAATGGTCACACATCCTG
>QJVM01000070.1 GCA_003235715.1 Nitrospirota bacterium | reverse complement strand
TGCCCTCGACATCGGCGCTATGACCGTGTTTCTTTATGCCTTCCGCGAACGCGAAGTCATCCTGGACCTCTTCGAACAACTGTGCGGCGCCCGGCTGACCGTGAGCTACCCGAGAATCGGGGGGGTGCGCAACGACATTCCGGACCAGGCGTGGCTCGATACCCTGCGAAAATTCACGGATGACTTTCCGGACCATATGAAAGAATACGAGACCCTGATTGACCAGAACCGCATCTGGCTCAAGCGGACCAAGGGCATCGGGGTCATGGACGAGGCCGAGGCCGTGAATTGGGGTCTCTCGGCCGCCACCCTACGTGGGTCGGGCAGCGATTACGATATCCGGAAGTACATGCCCTATGATGCCTATCCCGAGGTGGAATTCGACGTGCCCGTGGGCCGGGCCGGCGACGTCTACGATCGGTATCGTTGCCGGATGGTGGAACTGCTTCAGGCCAACCGGATCATCCGGCAGTGCATTGACCAGCTCCCGGAGGGTCCGGTGCTGGCGGAGGAGATGAAATTCATTCTTCCGGCCAAGGACGAGGTGCTCAAGGACATGGAACACCTCATCCACCACTTCGTGCTGGTGGCGAAGGGCCCCAAGACGCCGGAGGGAGAGCTGTACGTGGCGACCGAGGTGCCCAAAGGCGAACTCGGTTTCTATATTGTCAGCGATGGCACGGGCAAACCGTACCGGATGCATGTGCGTTCGCCATCCTTTGTGCATGCCTCCGTGCTGGGTCGCATGAGCGAGGGGCATATGGTGGCTGACGTCATCGCCAACATCGGTACGATTGACATCGTGCTGGGCGAGTGCGACCGGTAAGGCGCCCGGTTCGCTCACCGGAGGGGTTCAGAAAATTCCGGAATCAGGGACTGCGGGGGAATTGTGCGTGCGGCCGACCTGAAGGCCCACGGACCAGGAGCGGGAGAACCGAAGATGATGCTTTCCGATACGGCCAGACAGAAGATTCAGGACGTGCGAAAGCTCTATCCGAGCGCGCGGGGAGCTTTGCTTCCGGCCCTGTATATCGCCCAGAGGGAACACGGATGGCTGAGCCCCGAGGCGTTCCGGGCGGTATCGCGGGAACTGCGCATCCCGGAGGCCACGGTCCGGGGGGTGGCCTCCTTCTATGCGATGTTTCACAAGGCTCCCGTGGGCCGGAACGTGATCCAGCTCTGTACGAACGTGGCCTGCATGATCATGGGCGCGGAATCCCTGGTGGACTTGATCTCAAAAACCTTTGATGTGCAGCCCGGGGGCACGAGCCCGGACGGACGTTTTTCTCTCATCATCATGGAATGCATCGGTGCCTGCGGCACGGCGCCGGCCATGCTCGTGAATACGGACTTTCATGAGAATCTGACCGCCGGGAACATTCTGGACATTCTCGAACGGTATAAATAGGGGGAATTCCGCTACAGGGTCACCATGGAAAAGGCACTCCTTGCGAACATCGAGAATCCCCGGTCCCGGGAAGCCGCCTTCTACGTGGAGAAGGGCGGCTACGAGAGTCTGAAGAAGGCTCTCGAAATGGAGCCGAAGGACATCATTGAGATGGTGAAGAAGGCGGGCCTCCGCGGCCGCGGGGGCGCCGGCTTTCCAACGGGAATGAAATGGATGTTTGCTTCCGGGGACCCCAAGTTCCCGAAGTACCTCGTCTGCAACGCGGACGAGGGCGAGCCCGGGACCTTCAAGGACCGTCCCATTCTGGAACGGAACCCTCATCTTCTGATCGAGGGCATGGCCATTTCCGGGCATGCGCTGAAGGCGGAGTACGGGTACATCTACCTGCGGGGCGAATATCCGGAAGCCAAGGATATCCTCGATGCCGCCATTCGGGAGGCTGAAGAAAAGGGGTATGTCGGCGACAACATGATGGGTTCGGGAAAGAAATTCCGGCTCGTCGTGCATCAGGGCGCCGGGGCCTATATCTGCGGGGAAGAGACGGCCCTCATCGAGTCGCTTGAAGGCAAGAAGGGTCAACCCCGCATCAAGCCGCCCTTTCCGGTGAACGTGGGGGCCTGGGGCATGCCCACCATCGTGAACAACGTGGAAACCCTTTCAAACCTGCCGCTCCTGATCCGGGTCGGTCCCGAAGCCTATGCGCAGATCGGCACCCCCGAATGCCCGGGGCCCAAGCTGTTCTGCGTGAGCGGGCACGTGAAGAATCCCGGGGTCCTCGAACTGCCCATGGGGACCTCTCTGAAGGAGATCATCTTTGACCATTGCGGCGGCATGAAGAACGGCAAGAAGCTCAAGGCCGTGATCCCGGGCGGGATCTCCACGCCGGTGCTTCCGCCGGACAAGATCGACTGCCCCATGGATTTCGTGAACATGCCCAAGCACGGCAGCATGCTGGGCTCCGGCGCGGTCATTGTCATGGACGAGTCCGTCTGCCTGGTCAAGGTGTGTTACCGGGCGATCAAGTTTTTCGAGCACGAATCCTGCGGCAAGTGCACCCCCTGCAAGGAAGGGGTGATCTGGCTGAGAAAAATTCTCGGGCGTATCGAGCATGGAGAAGGGCGTGAAGGGGATGTGGACCTGCTCGTGCAGGTCGCGGCGAACATGTCCGGGCGCACGTTCTGTCCCCTTGGCGAGGGGGCGGCCTCCGTGGTCCAGAACTTCGTGAAGCACTTCCGCGAGGAATTTGTCGAGCACATCAGCCGGAAGGGGTGTCCCCTCCCATGATCAAGGTTACGATTAACGGCAAGGAAATCGAGCTGGAAAAGCAGGTGTCGATTCTTGAGGCCGCCCGGCAGGCGGGGATCAAGATTCCGACCCTGTGCCACCACGAGGGTTTGGAAGTCTACGGCGGCTGCCGCCTGTGCCTCGTGGAGATCGAGAAGGTGCCCCGTCTCCAGACCTCCTGCACCACCATGGTGACGGACGGAATGGTGGTCACGACGGAGAACGACCAGATTGCGGCAGCCCGCAAGGCCATGCTGGAGTTCATCCTCACCAACCATCCCCTGGATTGCCCCTTCTGCGACAAGGCCGGTGAATGCGAGCTCCAGGACCTCGTTTACCTTTATGGCGGGACCGAGGGGCGTTTTGCAGAACCCAAACCGAAACACCCCGAGAGCAACGTGGACCCCATTCTCACGCGGAACATCGAGCGCTGTATCGCATGCACCCGGTGCGTGCGGATGTGCGAAGGCGTGCAGGGGGCCCAGAAGATCGCCATGGTGAACCGCGGGCATGCGACACAGATGGAGCCGTTTTCCGGCGGGGTCTTCGAATGCGAATACTGCGGAAACTGTCTGACCGTCTGTCCCGTGGGTTCGATTCTCTCCCGGCTTTACAAGGATTCCTACCGGCCGTGGCAGGTGGAACGAACCGTTGGCACGGTCTGCGGCTATTGCGGAGTGGGATGCTCTTTCGACATCCAGGTTCGGGACGAGGCCATCAAACGGGTGCTGCCCCGTATTCCACAGGGCCTGAACAAGGGCCTTCTGTGCGTCCGGGGCCGCTTTGGTTATGAATATGTCGACAGTCCGGAACGTCTGACGGCTCCGATGGTTCGGCGAAACGGGAAACTCGAGGAAACGACCTGGGCCGAGGCCCTGGACGTGGTGGCGGAAAGACTGGGGGCGGTCCGCGCCGCGGCCGGAGGAACCGCCATCGCCGGGATGGCCTCTCCCCGCTGTACCAACGAGGACAACTACGTTTTTCAGAAATTCATGAGAGGGGTGGTCGGATCCAACCATATCGACTCGACCGCGCGGCTCGGTTTTGCCGGTGCGCAGATGTACCTGGAAAGCCTGCGGGGCCAGGGCGTGACGGCGAACCTTGTTTCGGGTCTCCGCGAAGCGGACGTGATCCTCATTGTGGGCGGCGACCCCACGGCCGTGACGCCCGTTCTCGGTCTTCAGGTGCGCGCCGCGGCCCGCAAGGGGGCCCGGGTGGTCTCGCTGGACTCGGTTCCCGGGCTCGACCATTTCTTCCCTCTACGGATTGTTCCGGACCTTTTCGCAGAGAATATCGTGCTCGAGGGCCTCGTTTCAGGGCTGCTCGGAAAGGTTACGATGAGTGGCGAACTGCCTCATCTGGAAGAGCGGATCCAGAGCACCGCTTCCCTGGGTGCGGAAGAGGCGGCCCGTAGGGCGGGCGTGGATGCGGCCTCCATGGCCGAGGCTTTGGAGATTCTTCTGGGAGCCCAGTCCCTGGCCATTGTGGTGGGCAAGGAGATCATCCAGCGAAAAGACGGCCACCGCGGTCTCTTCTTCACGGGCGCCCTTTCTTACCTGAAGGGCGGACGCATCTTTCTTCTGGCCGACCGACCGAATGAGCAGGGCCTGGTGGACATGGGTTGTGTTCCGGATACCCTGCCCGGCGGACGCCCCCTTCAGCTGGAGGGTTTCCGGAAACGGTATGAAGAAGCCTGCGGGCTGGCCGCGCCCGATTCCGAGGGGCTTACCCTGCTTGAAATGATTCCCGCCATGATGGAGGGCCGCATCAAGGCGCTCTACGTCATGGGGGAAAATCCCGTGTTCAATGTGCCGGGGGGCACGGCCATTACCGATGCCCTGGACAAGCTGGAGTTTCTCGTGGTTCAGGATATCTTCCTGACCGAGACGGCCCGGCGGGCCGACGTGGTATTGCCCGCCCT
>QJVM01000207.1 GCA_003235715.1 Nitrospirota bacterium | reverse complement strand
TTGGGAATCTTGATGCCGCTGCTCTTGGCGACCTTGAGGATGGTCTGGCCGTCCTCGGCCTGAACCGTGCGACCGTTTATGGTGAGCTCGATCATCAGTGCTTACCCCCTTCAGCGGCTGCGGCCACGCCGGTCAGTTTCCGGGAGGCCTTGATCTGTATCGAGTTGAACTTGCATTTGTCATAACACGTCCGGCACTGGATGCAGAGTTCCTGGATGATGCGGTGAGGTTTCTTCTTCTCACCCACGATGGCCTCCTGCGGACAGGCCCGGGCACAGACGCCACAACCCGTACAGATCTCCGGATCGATCTCGAAGCTGGCCAGGTCCCTGCAGATGCCCGTCTTGCACCACTTGTCGTGAATGTGAGACTCGTATTCATCGCGGAAGTAACGAATCGTGGTCAGGACCGGGTTCGGTGCCGTCTGGCCCAGACCGCAGAGCGAGGTGTTCTTGATGTCATCACAGATATCGATGAGGGTTTCGATATCGCCCGGCTTGCCGCGGCCTTCCGTTATGTCCGTCAGTAAGTCCAGCATGACCCGGGTTCCTACACGACACGGAGGGCACTTGCCGCACGATTCGTCGGCCGTGAACCCGAGAAAGAACTTCGCCAGGCTCACCATGCAGTTATCCTCGTCCATGACGACCATACCGCCGGACCCCATGATGGCGCCGGTGGCATTGATCGAATCGAAATCTACAGCCGTATCCAGCAGGTGTTCCGGGATGCATCCGCCTGAAGGGCCGCCCATCTGAACGGCCTTGAACTTCTTGTTCTTCTTGCCGATGCCGCCGCCCACTTCGTAGATGATCGTGCGGAGCGGGATGCCCATGGGCACCTCGACGAGCCCCACGTTCTTGATAGCGCCCGTGAGGGCGAAGACCTTGGTCCCAGCGGACTTCTGGGTACCCAGGCTTCGGTACCAGTCCGCCCCGTGAAGGAGTATGGGCGGAACGTTGGCGTAGGTCTCCACGTTGTTCAGCACCGTCGGCTTGTCCCAGAGCCCCTTGTGGGCCGGGAACGGCGGTCGCGGACGGGGCATTCCCCGCTTGCCCTCGATGGACCGCATCAGGGCCGTTTCCTCGCCGCAGACGAACGCCCCGGCGCCGAGGTAGATCGACAGCTCGAAGTCATGGCCCGAGCCGAGGATGTTCTTTCCGAGAAGCCCGGCCGCCGTCGCATCGTCGATGGCCTTCTGAAGCCTCTTAACCGCCAGCGGATATTCGGCCCGGACGTAGATCACGCCCTTGGTGGCGCCGATGGCCCTGGAGCCGATGATCATCCCCTCCACCACGGAGTGGGGATCCGCCTCCATCACGGACCGGTCCATAAAGGCTCCGGGGTCCCCTTCGTCGCCGTTACAGAGCAGGTACTTCTGGTCGGCCACGGATTTGGACGCAAACTCCCATTTGAGACCCGTCGGGAAACCGGCACCTCCCCGCCCGCGAAGCCCGGAGTTCTTCACCGTGGCCACGACCTCTTCCGCCGTCATCTGGGTCAGGGCCTTGGCCGCACCCTGGTAACCGTCCCGCGCGATGTATTCCTCCATGCTTTCCGGATCAATCAGGCCCTTGTTCCGGAGCACCCGGAGAACCTGGTGCCGATAAAGCGGAAGGGCTCCCGTGGAAGGGATCTTTGAAGGTTCCTCCGGCGGCTCGTATCTCAACCGATCGAGGACTCCGCCCTTCAGGTGCTCGCCGACAATGGCCGCGGCATCCCCGGGTTGAACGCCGTGGTAGAGGACGCCACCGGGTTCCACCGTGACCACCGGCCCCTGGGGACAGGTCCCGGCACATCCGCCGAAATTTACGGCAACCGTCTTTTCGAGCCCCTGGCTGCGAACGTGATCCTCGAATGCCGTCCGGACCAGCAGCGACCCGGCATCCAGGCAACCGGTCCCGGAGCAGACGGATATCTGAATGAGATCATTGGCCATGTTGCTTCTCCTTCAAAACGTGTTCGTGCTTGAACCCACTTCCGTTGAAACCTCGTCAGTACGCCGCCTCGCATCCCATGACAAAGGCCAGCTTCTCAACGGGCTGGCCGCCCACGAGATGCTCCTCCACGATGGACTTCACCTTGGCCTCGGTGAGTTCCGTGTACTTCACCGGAGACTGCCCCTTCAACTGGACCGTCATCAGGGGCTCGCGGCTGCAGATGCCGGCGCAGCCTGACGTGGTAACCACGAGGTCTGTCACGTTCCGCTCCTTTAATTCGGCGGTCAGGACCGCCATCACCTTCTCCGCACCGGCCGCAATACCGCAGGTTCCGGTGTGCATGACCACCTTGCCCCGGTACCCCTGCTTCTCAAAGTCCATGGCCGCCCGGGCCTTGTCCCGAAGCCTGACCAGATCCTCCGCTGTCAACTTGGACATGGTTTTCGTCACCTCTCTATCCGTAAGGTTTGAGAACGTCCATGGCGGCCTTGGGGTCGATGCCGGCAAACGTGTCGCTGTCGACCATCACCACCGGAGCCAGTCCGCAGGCCCCGAGACACCGGACCTCTTCCAGGGAAAACTTCCGGTCAGGGGTCACGCCACCGACCTCGACCCCCAGACCCTCTTCAAGGGTTTTCATAACCTCCTCGGCCCGTTTCACATAACAGGCCGTGCCGAGGCATACCCGCACGTTGTGATCTCCCCGGGGCTTCATGGTAAAGAAAGAATAGAACGTGGTCACGCTGTGCACTTCGGCCGGGGGAATGTTCATGCCCTGGGCGATCCGTCTGAGGGCAGGCACAGGAAGCCAGCCGATCATCTCCTGCGCCCGCTGGAGCACAGGAATCAGGCTTCCGGGCTTGTCACGGTAAAACTCGATGACCTTGTCCAGTTCGGCGGCCATGGACGGAGGGAAATCCTCCTTCTCCTCTTCGCCCTTCCCGGCTGCGCCACGCCGCTCCAGCACCCAGTGGACCGCCCGTTGGGTAACGTCCAGCAGTACGGCCGGGGTGAAGGGTTTGGGCACATAGTCGATGATGCCGAGGCTCAGCGCCTCCTTGATCGTATCCTGGGACGGGTACCCGGTGAGGATCACGATGCCCGTATCCGGGCGGGCGTTCCGGACCCACCGAATGAGGGTAATGCCGTCCACCTCCGGCATCTTGAGGTCCGTGAAAACGAGGCCGTACGACTTCTGTTCCATCTTGGCAATGGCCTCACGGCCGCCGTTGGCCCCTTCAACCTCGTATCCTGCACCTTTCAGTACCAGTTCCGCACTTCGGATGACGATGCTTTCATCGTCCACAACCAGGATGTTCGGCTTGTCTGACATAGGTGTGCTCCCTGTACAGGTTTCTTCAATGCGTGCCGGCCCTGCGTTGGCCGGCCCCTTCATGCCTTTCGCGAAACCGCCTTCAACAACTCAAAAAAGGTCAACCCGTACCTTTCCCCTCACGCATTCACACTGCGGGAAACGGGTTGCCTCGTGCAAGGAACAGAACGGAATACGGACGTGATCCCTCAGGCCCTCAACCCCTCTGCCGGAACTATCCGAACAAGCCACATGAGCCAGCCCTCGGCCAGGTTCTCCCGAACAAATTCGCCGATAACGGTATTGGCCCGGGTGTTCAGTTCCCGGACCCGACCGGACATGGGGGCCACCAGGTCCTCGGAGCGACCATCCCCGAGAAGGACATGCCCGAACGTTTCCCCGGCCACGATACCGGCCAGGGACCCCGGGACATCCACGGAAACCATCTGACCGCTCAGCACCCAGTACCGGAGATCGCACCCCACCTCCCAGAGGCCGCCCTGTATGGGCCGGGCCCAGGTGCCCTCCTTGTAGAAAATGACGGGGTTTTCCTCGTCGCGGAGCTTGACGATCTCATTTCGGAATTCGTCGATGAAAGCCTGGCGGAGAATCCATCCCCTCTCGTCAAATATCCGCCGGGCGACGTTGAGCATGAAGTCGGGGGTGAAGGGCTTCTCGATAAACTCAAAGGCGCCCAGGCGAACCGATTCCTTGGCGTCTTCAAGAGTGGGATAACCGGTGATGATGGCCACGTCCATCCCGGGCTGAATCTTCCGGGATTCGCGCAGAACCTGGATTCCACTGAGGTCGGGCAACCGGACGTCGGAGATCAGAATATCAAACTCCTCGGACCCGATTCGTTTCAGGGCATCTTCGCCCCGGCCAACCGTGGTGATGTTGTAACCCTCGGCGCCGAGAATTCTCTGGCAGCTGAGGGTCACGGCGGGGTCGTCATCGAGCACCAGAATTCTACCCTTCTTTGCCATGAAGCCTCCTGTTCGCGTCAGTCATCGAAATACCCCAAACGGCCGCAAGACTCCTTCTCGTGCGGCCCTTCATCATCGAACTGAGTAACGAAATCTGAGACGCAAAGAATCCACGTCCGGTGAGGTGAATCAGCGCCAAAAAAGAGGGAACGCGCCAACGCACTCTGAGATTATACAGGAATATTTTCAAAACGCCACCCCATTTTTACGGGTGCGAAGACGTCGGAAAAAGCCCTCTGCGAAAACGATAAGCGGGGACCCGGGGCCTCCCCTTTTCCAGGAGCCACACCGGGGCCGGAGATACAAAAAAGCCCGGGTCCAGGACCCGGGCTCAGGGTTCACATCGCTGAGAAGAGTCTCAACACTTGCACGACCCGCACGACTTGCCGCCTCCCGCGGAAAGAGGCCGGTCGGACGTAATCGTCAGGCCTGAACGGAAGCCGTCGTCCACATGGTCGATGGTGATGCCCCCCAGATTTTCCAGCAGCTGCTGGTCCACCAGAAACTGAAGGTTTTCGATATCGAAGGTTTTGTCGGAACTTTTTGGCTCATCCAGAGCCAATCCCAGAGCGGGACCCGCTCAACCGCCCGCAGAAAGATAAACCCTCAACGCTGAAGCCAGCTTGTTCTGGCTCATGTGCTCGCTGATCATATCGATCGCTGCCTTTGTTACCGTAAGCATGTTTCACTCCTTGAAAGCCCAAATTTCGGACCCCAGATCCGGGCCGCTTTATGGGCTTATTATCGGCCAGCCCCCTCTTTTTGTCAAATCATAGCATCAACAATACTTGATACTACACCGGGGATTCAGGGCTCCAGATTGTTCAGGGCCCGGCCCACGACATCATTCAACTGGGCGGGAGTAAAGGGTTTATTGATGTAATCGTAAGCCCCCAGTTTGATGGACTTTACGGCCGTATCAATCGTCTGGTAGCCCGTAATCATGACCACGACCACTTCCGGCCAGGAATCCTTCACCTGCTTCAGGAACTCGAGTCCGTCCATTCCAGGCATCTTCAGGTCCGTCAGAACCAGATCCACCTTCTCGCGACCCAGGACCTCGAGGCCCGCCTGGGCGTGATCGGCCTGCAGGACCTCGTAGCCTTTCGGGACCAGCGCCCGTTCGCAGCTGAGCCGGACAATCTGCTCGTCATCCACCACCAGAATTTTTGGCATGCTCAAACCGTACCTCCCCCCTCCAGCGGAAGGCTCACAACGAAACTGGCGCCCTCGCCGGGTTTGCTGGACACGCGGATATGCCCCCCATGGTCCTTGATCAATCCGTGGCTTACCGCAAGACCCAGCCCCGTCCCTCGTCCGACCGGTTTCGTGGTAAAGAAGGGCTCGAAAAGCTTTTCCATGTCTCCAGGCGAGATCCCGGGCCCCGTATCCCTGAACTCAACCAGAACGCAGGGCCGGCCGTCCTCCTCACCGTCCCAGCTCCGGATGGTCAGGACCCCACGGCCCTCCATGGCATCCGCCGCATTGACAATCATATTCAGAAAAACCTGTTGGATCTGGGGAGCATTGATGGGGACCCGGGGGAGGCTTTCGGCCAGTTCCAGTTCCACCCGGATGTTCAGAAAGTCCGCCTTGTTCCTCACGATCTTCAATGAGCTCTGGATCACATCGTTCAGATTGGCCAACTCCTTCTCCTCGGAGCTGGCCCGGGCAAAGCCCAGAAGGCCGCGGATAATGTTGGCGCACCGGTTTGCCTGTTCAATGATGACCTCGATGTCCTCGCGGTCCTGGGAGCCCTCGGGAAAGCGATCGCGCATCAGATGGCCAAAAGTGACCACGCCGGTGAGCGGACTGTTGAGTTCGTGGGCCACGCCGGCCGCCATCCTTCCGAGGGACGCCAGTTTCTCCGAATGGATGAGGGAATCCTGGGCCCGGTGGATTTCTTCGGTCTTCTCCTCCACCTTCTCCTCCAGCGTCTGGGCCCACTCCATCAGGGACTCCTTGGCCGTGGAGAGCTGTCGGGTCATGAAGTTGAAAGAGGCGGCCAGGTCGCCCAGTTCATCCTGGGACTCGACCGGTATTTCATAATCAAAGTTTCCCTTGGCCACCGTATTGATGGCCTTCAACAGTTCCACGAGTGGCCTTTTCACCCAGAGCAGAAGGGCGATGCAAAGCCCCAGACAGAAGAAGAACTCAAAAACCATCAGATAGATGATGATGGCCACAAGGTGTTCCCCGCGCCCTTCGTGCAGAAGGAACTTGATCAGGAAAAAATTCCCGATGATCAGCATGCTCCCGACGGACAGAATCAGCTTGCCGCTGAAGCTGTGGATGAACTTGTCCTTGATGGTGATGAGGAAAGATGCCATGCGCTGTTCAGGTGAGACCCCGAGCCGGGGGCCTGACGCTGTTACCATACCAGATTGAGAAATTCACCGTCGCCATCCGGAATGGGGACGTTCCGGCCTCAGGGAGGGGGCATCCCCGCAGCATCGGAGTGTTGTGCTCGGGTCAGAAAAGCTGCCGGGCGGTCATGGACACCCCGAGAAGAATGTCGGGGTAAAGGCCAATGACCAGAACTCCGGCCAAAGCCACGGTCACGGCCAGACGGGTAGAAAGGGAAACCTCCACCGGGCCCGTGGCCTCAGGGGCCGGAGCCTCCATGTACATGAGCTTCACCACCCGGAGATAGTAATACGCGGATATCGCACTGAACACGACGGCCCAGATCACGAGGCCCGTGTGGCCCGCCTTCAGGGCAGCAACAAAGACATAGAATTTGCCTATAAATCCCGCGGTCGGAGGAATGCCCGTAAGCGAGAACATGAAAATCAGCATGAGAAAAGCCAGAACCGGTTTGGTCTTCGAAAGGCCTTTCAGGTCCTCCAGTTGCTCGACATCGGTCCCCTGGCGGTCCAGAAGGATCAGGACCGAGAAAGCTCCAATATTCATGAAGGCATAGATCATCATGTAATTCATGACACTGCTCAGCCCCTCGGCCGTTCCTGCAATCACGCCCAGCAGCGCATAACCGGCATGGGCGATCGAGGAGTAGGCCAGCATACGCTTGATGTTGGTCTGGCTGAGGGCGATGACATTCCCGACGGCCATGGTGAAAACAGCCACCACGCTCAGGAGCTGCGTCCATTCGGTCTGAAGTGGTTCCAGGGCCACCGTAAAGACCCGCGCCAGAACCGCAAACCCGGCGGCCTTGGGGCCCACGGACATGAAAGCGGTCACCGGCGTGGGCGCACCCTCATAGACATCCGGCGCCCACATGTGGAAGGGGGCCGCGGCAATCTTGAAACCAAAGGCCGCCACGAACATGAGGAGAGCCACCATGACCAGGGGATTTCCGGCAAGGTCGCCGTCGCTGACCGCGGCCGCGATAGCCGTAAGGGAGGTCTTGCCGGTGAACCCGTACATGAGGGAGATGGCATAGAGCAACAGCCCGGAGGAGAAAGACCCCATCAGAAAGTACTTCAGCGCTGATTCGTTGGAGCGGGTTCGGTTTCGCAGGAAACCGGCCAGCACATAGGTGGACAGGGCCATCAGCTCGAGCCCCACGTAAAGGCTGATGAGGTCCGCGGCCGAAGCCATAACCATCATCCCCAGCGTCGCCGAGGTGAGCAGGGCGTAGTATTCCCCATGGTTCTCCTGCCTCGACTCCAGGTACCGCCCTGAAACCAGCACCGTAAGGGCCGCCGAAACGAGAAACACCCACTTGAAGAAATTGCTGTACCCGTCCACCACAAACATCCCCGAGAAGGTGACGCCCTCGGGAACGTTTCTCAGACTGAGCGCTGTTATGCCGATGACCAGCAGCGTCGCTACCGACATCGTGTGCCGGCCGGAGCGGAACACGCCCAGGAGCAGCAGGAAGAGCGAGCCTCCGGTCATCACGAGTTCCGGAAGGCTGTATGCAAGGTTCCAGAGTTCCAAATCCATACCGGTCATCTCCCCATAAGGACCTGGGCCAGGGTCAGCGTCTCCTCAGCCTGTCCCACTTGAGCAATCAGGTGTTCCACCGAGGCATGCATGAACCCCAGAAAGGCGTTCGGATACAAACCGATCCAGAAAACGAAAATCAGCATCGGAAGAACCGCCACGATCTCCCTTCCCGTCAAATCCTGAAGCGCAGACACGTTTTCCGACGTTTCCTGGAAAAACACGCGACGGTACAGCCAAAGCATATAGCCGGCCCCCAGAATGACTCCCGTGGCGGCCACCACGCCCAGGGGCTTGTGTCGCGCAAATCCGCCCAGCAGGATGAGAAACTCCCCGATGAAACCGTTCGTCGTCGGGAAACCGATGGCCGAAAGCGTGAGAACCATGAAGAACACGGCGTAGACCGGAAGCGAGCGGGCCATGCCGCCGTAATAAGCAATCTCGCGGCTGTGGGTCCGCTCGTAGACGGCGCCGACCATAAGGAACAGGCCGCCGGTCACCACCCCGTGATTCAGCATCTGAAGGATACCGCCTTCCAGGCCCTGCGTATTCAGGGCAAAAATCCCCAGGGTCACAAAGCCCATATGGCTCACGGAACTGTAGGCAATCAGCCGTTTCAGGTCGGTCTGGCCATAGCAGATGACCGCACCGTAAACGATAGCGACCACCGAGAGCGCCATCATCGGAACGGCCATCAACTGCGTGGCTCCCGGAAAGAACGGAATGGAGAACCGTAGGAACCCGTAAGCCCCCATCTTGATGAGCACCGCCGCCAGGATCACGGAACCCGCCGTGGGAGCCTCCGTGTGCGCATCCGGAAGCCACGTATGCACCGGAAACATGGGGACCTTTACGGCAAAGGCGGCAAAGAAGGCGACCCAGAGCGTCAGTTGCAGCTCAACGGAAAAACCCGGGGCCTGCGCCATCAGTTCCGGGATGGAGAAGGTCTGGCCGCCCTTCAAATAGAGCGTGATGATCCCGATCAGCATGAGAAGGCTTCCGACGAGGGTATAAAGAAAGAACTTGATGGTCGCATACAGCCGGCCCGGTCCCCCCCAGATCCCGATGAGCAGATACATGGGAATGAGCATCGCCTCCCAAAACACATAGAAGAGAAAGAGGTCCAGGGAACAGAAGACTCCGATCATCGCGCCCTCGATGATGAGGATGGCCACATGAAACTCCTTGACCTTCTGTTCGATGGCCGTCCAGGAGATGAGGACGCAGAGAATCGCCACAAGGGTGGACAGAAGCACAAACAGGACGCTGATCCCGTCCACACCCAGGCTATAGTTGATATTCCAGGCCTCGATCCACGGCCGGTTTTCTGTGAACTGCATCATCCACGTGCTCTTGTCAAAGGAGGTAAAGAGTGGAAGCGAGAGCAGGAAGGTCAGCAGGGTCATGCCCAGGGCCGAAGTCCGAATCAGACGGTGGCTCGATGAGGGGACCAGCATGAGCAGCAGTCCCCCGACGATGGGCAGGAAGGTGAGCACCGTCAGGATGGGATAGGCCAGCGTATTGGGAATCATGGAATCCAAGTCGGTCACCCCCCGCCCCAGCCGATCACGATGGCAAACAGGAGGAGGACTCCAAACGCCATGATGGATGCGTAGTGATGGAGAACCCCCGTCTGGAGGCCCCTGACCTTTTCGCTGATCCGGCCGATCATCGCGGGCACCCCGTTGACAATGCCCTCGATCACCGCTCCGTCGGTCACGGCCACGAGAACGTTCCGGGCCGCCGCGACGGTCGCACGGATAAAGACGAGATTGTAAAGCTCGTCCACATAATACTTGTTCAACAGCCACCGGTAGGGAACTCCGTTGGCCAGTGCACCGAGCCGTGCGGGCAAATCACTCCTTCTTCCGTACAGGACCCACGCGGCACCGATTCCGAGCAGACCCACGGCCACTGACACGCCCATGACCATCCACTCTTCCGCGTGCGTTCCGTGGGCTTCGGGATGCCCAAGCACAGGCTGGAGGAAGTGGGCAAACTGGTTCTCCATTCCGAAGACGGGGGGCAGCCCTACCCATCCGGAGGCCACCGCGCCCACACAGAGGATGATGAGCGGAACGGTTATAACCGGGGACGATTCATGCAGGTGGTGTTCCTTCTCATGGCCGCCCCGGAATTCGCCATGAAACGTGAGGAAGATCAGGCGGAAGGAGTAAAAGGCCGTCAGAAGCGCCACCAGCGTGCCCACCAGCCACAGGAGTTTTCCCTGCACCCCGCCCGAAGCGTAGGCCATCCAAAGGATCTCGTCCTTGCTGAAGAAACCCGCCAGCAGGGGAAATCCGGAGATGCTCAGCGAGGCGATCCAGAAGGTGATCGCGGTGATCTTCATGTGTTTGAAAAGTCCGCCCATGTTACGGATATCCTGGTCGTGCACGGCATGGATCACGCTGCCCGCACCCAGAAACAGCAGGGCCTTGAAGAAGGCATGCGTGTAGAGATGAAAGATGCCCGCGGAATAGGCTCCGACCCCGCAGGCCAGCACCATATAGCCGAGCTGGCTGATGGTCGAGTAGGCCACCACCCGCTTGATGTCGTTCTGAACCAGCGCGATGGTCGCGGCAAAGAGAGAAGTGATGGCTCCGACAATGGCCACGGTGGACATGGCCGTGGCGGAAAGATTGAAAAGAGGGTTGCAGCGGGCCACGAGAAACACCCCCGCCGTAACCATCGTGGCGGCGTGAATCAGCGCGCTGACCGGGGTGGGGCCTTCCATGGCATCCGGCAACCAGACGTGGAGCGGAATCTGTGCGGATTTCCCCACGGCCCCGCAGAACAGAAGGAGCGCGATCACGGTGACGAGATCCGCCTCGAGGCCGAACACTTCCACGACCGGACTTTCCCAGCCGGAGAGTGCGGCAAACACGGTCCGGTAATCCAGTGATCCGAACGTCAGGAAGACCAGAAAAACTCCCAGAGCAAAACCGAAATCGCCGAATCGGTTGACGATAAAGGCCTTGCTTCCGGCAACCGCCGCCGCTTCCTTGTCGTAATAAAAGCCGATCAGCAGATAGGAGCAAAGCCCCACGGCCTCCCACCCAAAGAAAAGCTGGACGAAATTGTTGGACATGACCAGCATCAGCATCGAGAAGGTAAACAGGCTGAGATACGCATAGAACCGCCAGTATCCCCTTTCGCCATGCATGTAGCCCACCGAATACACGTGCACCAGCGTGGACACGGTGGTGACCACAATCAGCATGACGGCCGTCAGGGGATCGATGCTGAAACCCACCGAGACGTCGAGGCCGCCGGAGGAAATCCAGGTATAGATATTGCCGTAAAAGGTCTTCCCGTGAAGGACGTCCATGAGCGTCATCACCGACAGGACCCAGGACCCGGCCACCGCCAGCGTGGCCACCCAGTGGGCCTGGTCCCTGATGAGCCGGGCGCCCAGAAGGCCGTTGACCAGGAAAGCGAGAAACGGCAGCGCCGGAATCAGGATATGCACCATTGTGATATCCATAATTACCCCTTCATCTCGTTGATCTCGTCCACATGGACCGTGGCCCGGTTGCGGAAAATGGCGATGATAATGGCCAGCCCGATGGCGGCCTCCGCCGCCGCCACGGCAATGATGAACATCACCATGACCTGCCCCCGGATGTCCTGAAGGTAGTGGCTCATGGCCACCAGATTGATATTCACGGCATTCAACATCAATTCGATGGACATGAACATGATGATGATATTCCGGCGCGTCAGAAAGCCGAAGATCCCGATGCTGAACACCGCCGCGGAAAGCCCCATATACCAGCTGAGCGGTACCATACCTTAGTCCCTCATTCCTTCAGTTTCCTTTTGGCCAGCACAATGGCGCCCACCACCGCGACCAGAAGCACCATGGAGACCACCTCGAAGGGGAACAAAAACTCCGTATAAAGTTTCTCCCCAACCGCAACCGGATGCGTCAGGCTCTGGATCTTCGCCACGGTGTAAGCCCCCGGAGCAGCCGGTTCCAGAGCATGAATCGTGACCCCAATGGAGAGGAAGAGCGCCAGGGCCAGGGCAATTCCGACGGGCCACCCGTCCACGTAGGGCTCATCCTCGACCTCCTTCTTCAGGTCGAGCAGAAGCACCACGAAGAGAAACAGAACCAGGATAGCCCCTGCGTACACGATCACCTGGACTGCCGCCATGAGTTCTGCGTTCAGCAGCACATACAGGGCCGCAATATGGAAGAACAGCAGAAGCATCCAGAGCACGCTGTGAACCGGGTTCCGTCGGGTCACCACGAGCAGCGACAGCCCCGTAATCGCAATGGCAAAGTAAAAGAAAAGGAGTTCAGGAAGCACGTTCGGTCCTCGAAAACATCCTGGCTTTGGGAAGCCAGAATTTCTCAAAGTAATTCCGGCCCTTGTCTCCGGCCATGTATTTGTCCCAGTTCTCAAGAAGCCGGGGCATGTCGTAATCAAAATCCTCGCGATGATAGTTCGAGTATTCGAAATGCTCAGTGAGCACAATGGCTCCGTAGGGGCAGGCCTCCACGCAGAGCGCACAGTACACGCAGCGAAGCACCTCGATCCGGTACGAAGTCACCACCTTCTTGAAGTCCGGCCCTTCCGCCGTGTGAATGTGGATGCACTGGGACGGGCACATGGCCGCGCACATGCCGCAGCCCACGCATTTCATCTTCCCGCTCTCGTCCTTGGCAAGGGCATGGAGACCCCGGAACCCGGCCTCGGAATACCGGGGAACCTTCGGATACCGGCGCGTGACAATCGTCTTGTTGGTCTTCTTGAACGGATCGAAGAGGGCGCTGATCCAGACCTTCATGGTCAGGGCCATACCCTGAGCGATCTCGACAAGGAAGATCTTCTTCAGAAATTCGCTCATGGGAAAAGCACCTTCCACATGCCAGTGGCAAAAATGTTGAACAGGGCCAGGGGAATCAGGAACTTCCAGCCGAGAGCCATCAGCTGGTCATAACGATAGCGGGGCAGCGTGGTTCTGACCCACACGTACATGAAGAACAGGGCGTACACCTTCACCAGAAACCACCAGACGCCCGAGGGAAGGAGCCAGCCCAGACCGGGGACGGGTTGCCACCCGCCCAGGAAACAGATGGTCCCGAAGGACGCCATGATGATCATGCCGAGATATTCGGCGAGGAAGAAGAGGGCAAAGCGGAAACCGGAGTACTCCGTAAAGTACCCGGCCACCAGTTCGCTTTCGGCCTCCGGCAGGTCAAAAGGGGTCCGGTTGGTCTCGGCCAGCGCTGACACGCAGAACACCGCGAAGGCGATGAATTGTGGAACCACGTACCATTTATACCCCGTTGCGGCCTGGGCCTCCACAATCGTGGTGAGATTCATGGAACCGGACAGCATCATCACGCCGACCAGGGACAGCCCCATGGCAATCTCGTAGCTGATGACCTGGGCGGAAGACCGGAGTCCTCCCAGGAACGCATATTTTGAGTTCGAGGCCCACCCCGCCATGATCACCCCGTAAGCCCCCAGCGACGACATGGCCAGAATGAAGAGAATCCCGATGTTGATGTTGGCCAGGACCCCGCTGACTTCGAAGGGACCCAGCGTGAAGCTCCCGAAGAACGGGACCACGACGACCGAACTCATGGCCGCAAAGAAGCAGATGAGCGGCGCAATCATGAACACGTATCGGTCGGCCTTGGCCGGGATGATATCTTCCTTGAACAGCAACTTGACCCCGTCGGCGATGGGCTGGAGCAGACCGTGCCACCCGACTTCCATGGGTCCGAGACGAATCTGCATATGGGCGATGATCTTCCGCTCGAACCACGTGGCATAAGCGACGTGAAGCATGACGATCGCGATCACCACGGCCATCTTGATGAGGATGCCGAGGATATTGAGAAAGGTATCAAAGGCTCCGGCGATTTCCACGCTATTGGTCTCCCTTGTAAAGTTCCACCTTCACACGGCAGGGCTCCAGGGCAGGGGCCTTGGTCACGGGGTCGAAGCCGGCCGGCGCCATCAACCCAAAAACCCCGGCCCCTTCAAAATGGTTCGAAAGCCGGACCGCGCCCACCGGAACGAAGGCATCCAGTCGGGCCTCGGCCACGACCGATACGCCGTTGGCCGTCAGCCGCACCTTCTGGCCTTCAGCCACGTCCAGTTTCTGGGCGTGAGCCGGATGCAGTCGGGCCAGGGGGCTCCCGTGCAGTTTCCCAATGGCGGGAGCCTTGCGAATCAGCGTCCCCGAGGAAAAGAGAGGCCGGTCCACCAGGAGCGCCGTCTCCCCGGCCGGGACCTTCTCCCACGTCCCGCCTTCCACGGTAAAGGAGGCGGATTCCCCTCTCAGGGGTTCGCCGTGGTAGGGCCACACCATGCGGCCGCTTTCCACCTCATCCGCATGCAGGTCCCGGTGGATGGGCGACACGCGCGCAATCTCGGAAAGGATGTCGCCGGCATTCTCAAAGGCCATGGGAGTGCCCATACGGGAGGACACCTCGGCGATAATCCGCCAGTCTTCCTTTCCATCCCTCCGCACGCCTCGCCGGACGGACTGAATGCGTCGCTCCAGATTGGTATAGGATCCGTCCCGTTCCGCCCACGACAGGGCGGGCAATACCACGTCGGCCCGTCGGGCCGTCTCGGTCAGGAAGATATCCTGAACCACGAGAAACTCAAGCTTGTCCAGGGCATCGGTAATGGCCGTGCCCCCCGGTACATTGAACACGGGGTTTTCCCCCATGACGTAGAGCGCCTTGATGCGGCCCTCCACCATGGCCGGAATCATTTCAAGCAGGGTGAGCCCCTCGGAATCAGGCGCGGCCAGCCCGCAGGCTTCTTCATACCGCTTCCGGAAACCCTCCAGCTGAAGGGGGCGTCCGCCGGGCAGGGTATCCGGAACACAACCCATGTCCACCAG
>QJVM01000153.1 GCA_003235715.1 Nitrospirota bacterium | reverse complement strand
CATCATCTCTATTGCCTTGGAACCGGTGTAACCGTTGCTGACAAAAATGTTTTTCAAACCCTTATCGGCAGCAAGCCTGGCAGTTTCCAGTGCGAATTCAAAAAAAATTGTGGGCTCCGTATAGGTATACGAAATACTCTGGCAGCCGGTGCGCAGGGCGGCGGCTACGACGGATTCGGGAGTGCTCGCTTCGCCCGGGATTTTGTCGGGTTCGAAATGCCGAACCTGAGAAATCGAACTGTTCTGGCAATGCGTGCACCGGAAGTTGCACCCGGCTGAGGCGATGGAGAAGGAGCCTGTCCCGGGGAGAAAGTGGTACAGGGGCTTCTTCTCTACTGGGTCGATATTGGCCGCTACCAGGAGCCCGTAATTCAGGGTCCAGAGGGTACCGCCGTCGTTCAGGCGAACGCCGCAGATACCCCGACGGCCCTCGGCGATTTCGCACTCATGCCGGCACAGCAGACAGTGGACCTTCTTCTCATCCCCGGGGACCGGCTCCCAAAGCAGCGCTGTCTTCAAGGTTTCCCTCCGTCCAAGACCAAACGTATCTTGCCGTATTAACGCATTTTATCAGCATTGGAGTGGGCGTCAAGAAGAGAGTTTGTCTCCGCGTCTGGCCTTTCCCAGGGCGGCGCGCGTTTAGGGGCGCAAAGGATTTATAATGTTCGGTGCCTGACAAGCGTATTGAGAAGAAAGTCCTTTCCGGAAAGAGACTTACGCCTGATGACGCCCTCCGGCTCTTCCGCACCGAAGATATCTTCGGTCTCGGGCGCCTCGCCTCCTATGCTTCAGGTGTCCGAAACGGAAACCATGTTTATTTCGTTCAGAACCGGCACATCAATCCCACCAATCTCTGCGTGAACCGTTGCCGGTTTTGCGCCTTCAGTCGTTCCCGGGGCGAGAAGGGGGCCTTTGAGCTCTCCGTGGCCGAGGTTCTGGAACGGGCGCGTCAGGCCCCCGAGGGTGTCCGGGAGTTTCATATCGTGGGCGGACTCCATCCGGATTGGTCCCTCGAACGGTATACGGACATGCTCTCCGCCCTCAAGGAACATTTCCCTGCGGTTCATCTTAAGGCTTTCACCGCTGTTGAAATCGATTATTTGGCAAAGAGTTCAGGACTTTCCTTAAACCGAATTATAATGCTGATGAAGGATGCGGGCCTGGATTCCCTTCCAGGGGGCGGCGCGGAGATTCTGGGGAGCCGGGTGCGACGCCGGATATGTCCGGAGAAGATTTCTGGCAAGCGATGGCTGGAGGTCATGCGGGCCTGTCACAAGGAAGGGCTCCGGACCAATGCGACCATGCTCTACGGACATCTCGAAAGCCCTGAGGACCGGGTGGACCACCTTCGCCGGCTGAGGGATCTGCAGGACGAAACCGGTGGGTTTAACGCGTTTATCCCGCTGGCCTTCCAGCCCGGGAATACGCGAATCAAGACCAGAACGTCTCCGTCGGGCCTTGAGGATCTGAAGACCATCGCCGTGTCACGACTCTTTCTTGATAACTTTGCCCACATCAAGGCCTACTGGATCATGCTTGGCGAAAAGATAGCCCAGCTCGCACTCCTTTTTGGAGCGGATGATATCGATGGAACCGTCATCGAGGAGAAGATCGCCCACATGGCCGGCACCGACGCCTCGGAGGTCATGGCCAAGGCCGATTTGATAGAGCTTATACGGCGGGCGGGCAAGATCCCGGTCGAAAGGGATTCCCTTTACAACGTTGTGGAGAGTTATGGATAGCGCCGGAAGAATCAGTCGGAGAACGGCCCTGCGGCTCCTCGAGGAGGCGCCGCTGCTGGAAATCGGAGAAATGGCCGACGCGGTCCGCCGTCGCCTGCATCGCTCACGCCTCGTGACCTTTATCATCGATCGCAACATCAACTACACCAATATCTGCGTCAACCAGTGCCGGTTCTGCGCCTTTTACCGACCGGAGGGACATGAAGAGAGCTACCTGCTGGATCGGGAGGCGCTGTTCCGGAAGATTGAAGAAACGCTTGAACTGGGCGGCACGCAGATCCTCTTGCAGGGTGGTCTTCATCCCGGCCTGACGCTCGAATATTTTACGGACCTTTTCCGGGAAATCCGGGCACGCTACCCCATCCATCTTCATTCCCTCTCGGCACCCGAGATTCACGACCTGGCCCGGAAATCAGGGCTTTCGGTCAAGAAGGTGCTTGAGCGTTTAAAAGAGGCGGGTCTGGGGTCCATTCCAGGCGCAGGTGCCGAGGTGCTGTCGGACCGCGTCCGGGAAGCGATCAGCCCCAGGAAAATTCGGACCTCCGAATGGCTCGGCGTCATGCGGACGGCCCACAGGATTGGACTGCGTTCGACGGCCACCATGATGTTCGGAAGCCTCGAAACGTTTGAGGATATCATCGACCACCTGGATGCCATCCGAAAGCTTCAGGATTCCACGGGAGGGTTTACGGCCTTCATTCCCTGGTCCTTTCAGCCCGGAAATACCCAACTCAGCCGGGCCCCGGCCTCGGGTGTGGATTATCTCCGAGTTCTGGCCCTGTCCCGGCTCTACCTGGATAACGTAAGGAATATTCAGGCTTCCTGGGTGACGCAGGGTATCCGCATGGCCGAGGTTTCCCTTCGGTTCGGAGCCAATGACCTGGGTTCCACCATGATTGAGGAAAACGTCGTGGCGGCCGCCGGCGTGTCGTACAGGGTTTCCCTTGACGAGATCCTGGGTGCGGCCCGGAATGCCGGGTTCAGGCCCGCGCGCAGAGACACTTTCTACAATGTGCTTGAATATTACGATTGAGAGGTTTCCCTTGAATAATCCCTTTTCAGCCGGCCACAGGAAAACGTTTCTTTTGGCTGGCCTGTTTTTCGCAAGCCTCCTTCTTACGGCCACGCCCGGCTGGTCGGACCGGGTGCTGCTCGACCGGATCGTGGCTGTTGTGAACGGGGAGGCAATCACATGGAGCCAACTCCGGGGATTCATCCCCCCTGATGCCATGGCCGAGGCCAGAGCCCCCGGTGGCGAAAGGGCGGCCCGGGAGATTCGCCGTCTTGAATCCAAGTACCTCGAAGAAATGGTTGAGCTCCGGCTGGAGGCCCAGGCTGCGGAGGCCGAGGGAATTTCCGTGTCCGACGCGGAAGTGGATCAGGCGGTCGCAGGCATCCGGTCGAAGTTCTCGCTTTCGGATGAGGCCTTTGCTCGGGCCCTGGAGGAGCAAGGGCTTACGATGGAGTCCTATCGCTCTAATCTCCGGGAACAGATTCTCGTGAACCGCGTGGTCAATAAGGTCATTCGGCCCCGGGTCACGGTGAGTGATTCGGAAGTGGATCAGATCATGGCTGCGGAACATCCGGAATTCGCCCACCGAAACATTGCGGCACGGGTACGATTGATCAGCCTGGAGGAGGAGGGGGAAAAGGGTGTGGAAAAGGTCCGCGAGATCGTCCGGGAATTCGACCAGGGAACCCCCTTCTCTGAACTCGCTTCCCGCTATTCGACGGATCCATCGGCGAAGTTCGGCGGTGACCTCGGCGTGATCCGTCGGGGTATGGTCAAGCCGGCTCTTGAATCGGCCGCCTTCAGCCTCGAACCCGGAAAGATCAGCGACCCCCTGTTCCTGGACGGTCGGCTGTATCTCCTTCTCGTGGAGTCATACGAGGAACAGTCAGGGGATATTGCACGGGCCAGAAGGGAAATCACGGAAAGGCTGAGGGAAAAGGGGATGGAACGAGAGTATCGGGCGTGGCTCCGGCAATTGAAGGGCAAGGCCTACGTGGAAATCAAGCTGAATTAGGACCGAGGCCCGAGATTCGGCCCTCGCCGGAGTATCCTTTTACTGGAGAATTCCTGAATGCGGGATAAAACGGGCCGCCGTAAAGTGTTTCATGAACAGAGGATCGGTATTCATATCCAGGTAGGTCATTTTCTCGGAAATGCCCGCGATTTCTGAAAAAAGGCGCGTATCTCCGAGGAGTTTCACGATTCCCTGAAGCGCCGCGTCTTCGACGGCTCGGAAACATGCCGATGGAAGGGGAGGCATCATCCCAATGAAGGCCGCCGTATCCGCTGGAATCCGGTTCCCGAACGCGCCGCACACATAAACTCTGCCGACCTGCTCGACGGCAAGGCCTACGTGGGACAGAAGGGTCTGAATCAGCGCATACATCCCGGCCTTTGACCGCACGAAGTTTTGGAGGTCATGTTCCGACAGGGACAGGCCGTTTCCCGGTTGCGGTCCGGGTGAAGGGACCACCTCCACCGCTTTGCTCCCGTCCGGCTTCTGAAACACCTTGAGTTTGCCTTCCACAAACCGGCCTCCTCCGTCAATGAGGTGGTGCCGGTACAGTTCACCCACAAGCTCAATGAGTCCTGAACCGCAGAAATGCGTTGGCGGACCCCCTCCCAGAACAGAACAGACAAAGGCTCCTGCCTCGGGATCAAAACGACATCGGTCCACGGCTCCCGGTCGGGCACGGCCTGCGGCTGAGGCGACCCCGCCCTCGAGGGCGGGTCCGGCGGCGCCTGCGCCACACAGGAGCCAGTTTCGGTTGCCGATGACCACCTCGGCGTTCGTGCCCACGTCCACGAGAATGGAAACCTCTTCCGAGCGGTGCAAGCCCACCGCGAGGAGGTCGGCCACGATGTCTCCCCCCACGAAGGCCCCCACGTTTGGCAGGAGATAAAGCCGGGCTTCGGGGTGAAGGCTAAATCCTGCATCGCTGGCCTTCAGCAACCCGGGGTTGTGAAAAACAGGCGTGTTGGGGAGCACGGGCAAGGCCGTGGCTTCCACCCCAAGCAGAAGGTGCATCATGGCCGTGTTTCCGGCGACGCAAAGGAGGGCCACGTCCGAGGTTTGACGTCCCGAGGCATGGCAGATTTCCCGCGCCAGCCCGTTAATCGCCGCCACAAGCGGGACCCGCAATTCATCCATGCGGTCGCCGCTATGAAGAATGCGGTCCAGGATGTCCTCGCTGAAGTGTGACTGGGGGTTCAGACAACTCCCAGAAGCCAAGACCTCGAGGCTCTCAGGATGCACGAGCCAGGCGTCCACGTTCGTGCTTCCCACATCCACCGCGACGACGAGCGGATAAGGCAGATTCGCCGAGATAAGGACCGTTTCCTCGGGCCCTCGGACCACGGTCAGATCCAGTTCCTGATGGAGGCGACTCTGAGCAGGGAGGTCACGGAGAACCTGAAGAGGGATCTCTGGTCTCGGATAACCTTCCTCGGCCAGAGCCTCGAAAACCACCTCTTTGAGGGCCCGGGGAGAGGCCTGGACCGGAACCCGCACGGTCCGGAGCATGGAATAGCTGGGAACGCTGGTCTGGTCGGAGGCCACGGCGAAGGGTGCTATGGGCCGATCCTTTACTTCGCGGTGCCGGGGCGGTCACCCTGAAACGCCCGGTCAATAACCGCCTGAAGTTCTGCCATGACAAAGGGCTTTTCGATATAGGCATCCGCCCCGAGTTGCTCAACAAGCGGGGCGGGTATGGCCCCGCTCATCATGATGAACTTCGTCTGGTCCTTCTTGTTCCGGACAGCCTGGATCAGTACATCGCCCTTGCCGTCGGGCATGACGTAATCGGAAAGGACCAGGTCAAAGGACTCGTCGCGGACTCTTTCAAGAGCATCAGAAATCCTGTGACAAACCTCGACGTCGTGTCCGCGCTTGAGAAGCAGCTTCTGGACGGACCATGAAATCAGCTTCTCGTCATCGACAACCAGGATGTGCACGACTCTTATCGTTCCTCCCCGTCAAGCCCGATCATATTAGCATTTGGCCGCAGGCCCGCACAAAACTCATCCCCGGGCGTGAGGCAATTTCCGCAGAGTCGGGAGGTCAGTGGGCTCGGACCGATTCGATGGCGGACTGAATCTCCGCAATCTGGCAGGGCTTGGTCAGGACATGGCGGATACCGCACGTTTCCGTCTCTGCGGGGTCAACCTGAACCGAAAATCCGCTCAGCATAATGATGGGTGTTTCGCCGTCCAGGCCATGAATGGCTCGGGCCAGCTGCAGTCCGGAAAAACCCGGCATGCTCAGGTCGGTAATCACGACGTCAAAGGAATGTTCCTTCTTGAACATCTCGAGAGCTTCAGCGCCCGAAAGGGCGGCCTCCACCTCGTACCCCAGAAGTCTGAGATTCCTTCGCATGGATTCAAGGTTGACTTCGTCGTCCTCCACAAGCAGGATGCGGCCGGACGCGCGTCTCAGTAGGGGGGGTGGTTGGTTTTCAGAAGCGCTCTCCGGCGAGACCGCTGCCACAGGGAGCATCACCTGGACTTTTGTACCTCGGCCCGGTTCGCTGTCCACGAAGAGCTCTCCGCCGTACCTCTTTACGATCCCGTAAACGATGCTTCCGCCCAGGCCTTGCCCCTGTCTCTTGGTCGTGAAGAAAGGTTCGAAGATCCGGGTCTTCTCCTCGGAGCTCATCCCCCTTCCTCTGTCCTGGACTTCAAGGGCAATCCTGCCATCCTCAAGCCGGGAACGTACCTCCAACTGTCCTCCCGTGGGCATAGCCTCAACGGCGTTGAAGATGAGGTTGCTCAGCAGTTGAACCAGCTCGAATTCCCTCCCCAGGGTGGCGGGGATCTCTCCGAGTTCGGTGTGGACCACAATCTCTGCGCCTTTAGCCGATCTTTCCCCGTTCCAGACCGGGCGGGTCATATCGAGGGTCTTCCGTATGACGGCGTTGATGTCAACGGCGGTTTCCGGACGGTCTTTCCTTAAGCCTGCGAACTCCTGTATCCGCTGGACCGTCTTGGCCCCCTGAACCGTCAGGGTCTCGATCATCCCCAGTTCGGCGCCGAAAACGTTTTCCGGGTCCTGCAAACCTTGTCCCCGCATTTTGAGGTATTCGATGTGGCTGAGAATACCGCTTAGAATATTGTTGAAATCATGAGCGACGCCCGCCGCCATCTGCCCCAGGGCGTTCAACCGCTCCGAGGCCACGAGCTGGTTCTGGGCTTCCTTCACCTTCGAATAGGAGCGTTCGAGTTCCTCGATATGACGGGCTGAATCTATGGCCACGGCCGCCTGCCCCGCCAGCCCGTGGAGAAAATCGAGATCATCCTCGTTAAAAGGCTCTTCCGACAGTTTGTCGGTCAGGTTGATCACTCCGAGCGTCGTGTCCTTGAGAGTAATCGGTATGCTCAGGACGATCGGGGAGGAGATGAAGGAGTCCGAGGCGGCGGCAAGCCTGACCGATTCACGGGTCAGAGGGTCATTCTTCACGTCCCTGACCAGGATGGCCTTACCCGTCTGGGCGACGGTCCCGGCCACGCCTTCTCCCAGCCGGACCCGGGTCGTTCTTACGATTTCAGGATCGAGGCCGTGTGAGGCGGCAATGCTCATTTCCTGTCCGTCGTCGGCGATGAGCATCAGCGAGGCTCGATTCACCTTCAGCTGGGTAACCACCACTTCGATGAAATAATTCAGAAGCTTGTCAATCTCGTGAATGCAGCTGAGGGCCCGCCCCAGTTCAATGAGCGATGATTTCCGGCCGAGGGCCATCACCAGCTCCCGGTTTCTTGCGGTCAGTTCTTCGACCAAACGGCGATTCTCCAGAACGAGCCTGCGCTTTTCAAGGGCCTTCTCAAGGACGATTCCAACCTCGTCGATATTGTTGAAAGGCTTTTCAAGATAGGCATAGGCTCCCTTGCGGATGGCTTCCACGGCCGTATCCAGGGAAGCCCGACTCGTCATGATGATGACCTCGGTTTCGGGGGACTTTTCTTTGATCCGGGAAAGAAGTTCGAGACCGCTTCCGTCCGGCATGAAGATGTCGACAAGGGCCGCGGCAATTTTGTGCTGCTCCATGGCCTGCTTTCCCTCGGCCGCACCAGAGGCTGAAACCGTATCATAGCCCTCGCCCCGCAGATACTCAGCCAGGGTAACGAGAATGGCATCCTCGTCATCGACTACCAGTATTGTTCTTGAGTCCATTCCATATTCCTCTATGATTATTTACGGATGCCCGGGGGGCACTCGTCTTTCCTGCCACACCGGTAGTTAATCCGTATGACCATCTGATGCCTTCGGGTCTGCGGCTTTATCCTGACGATATGAAACCGTTCCCAACCTCGGAAGGGGCGGCGCAAACCTGGCCGCATGACTCCTCGTTTTGGATGGAGAGGTTGGGGACGGACTGCGGGAATGTAAGGACAAACGAAGTCCCTTGGCCTGGAATGCTCTCGACCGTGATCGTTCCGTCATGGTCCCGAATAATTCCATAGCTCACCGAAAGACCCAGCCCCGTCCCTTTTCCCGAAGGTTTGGTTGTGAAGAAGGGATTGAAGATATTAGGCAGGATGTCTCCGGGAATTCCGGGTCCGTCGTCCCGGACCACAACCTCGACCGTACGGGCGGGGCCCGGATGGGAGGAAATCCATACCGTCCCTCCGTGGGGGGCCATAGCCTCCTGGGCGTTCATAGCCAGGTTCATGATAACCTGCTGAATCTGGTTGGGGCTGACCAGAACCTCCCCGGCTTGCTCGGAGAGTTCCAGTTTCAACCGGACATCGTGTATAGCCAACTGGTGTTCGATGAGCCGGGTTGCGTCCGTGAGAACCGTATTAATGCTCACTTGTTCACGCGGCAACCGGTCCTGTCGTGCAAAACGGAGTAGGTTGTCTATAATCTTCTTGCACCTTACGGTTTCCCTCTCGATGAGAGCCATCTTGGAATAGAACGGATTGCTGTCGTCGGATTGTTTCATGGCGAGTTGGGCCACGGCCAGGATACCGGCCAGGGGATTTTTGACTTCGTGCGCGATTCCAGCCCCGAGTTGACCAAACGCCGCCAGTCTTTCCGAATGAATCAGGGCGACGTGAGCCTCCTCAAGCTGGCTTTCACGGGCCGAAAGTTCTTCCGCCATCTGGTTGAATGAGTCGGCCAGTTCGCCAAACTCGTTGTTGCTCGACACGTCCACCCGATACGCGAATTGTCCGCGACTGATCTCCGCCGTGGCCTCCTTAAGTCTTGCCAGGGGAACGAGGTTATTACGTATCTGCCAGATGCTCAGCAGGGAAACCAGGAGAAGGGTCAGCAGCAGGACGAAGCCCAGAGTCCACCCAAACTCGTGCATGGGGGCAAAGGCGGCGGCCTTGCTTGTGGCCGTTAACACGGTCCAATCGTCGGAGTGAAACCGGCTCTTCATGAATACCGACCAATACATTCCTAGCATTCCGTCGTCGGCTTCATTCCACCGAAGCGAGCCGGAACTGGACTTCCTGAGGCTGCGGAGAATTTGGGAGCGGGTCGGGCCGGAGAGCAAAGGAAGAGAGAAATAGGCCATCCCCTCAGGTCCGAAGATGTGAAGGTCAGTGTCCGGAGGCAGAACATTCATGGTCTTCTCCCCCAGCAGCTGAAGATCAATCTGCCCGTAAACGACGGCAAGGTCCTCTTCAGCATCGGAACACCGGGCCAACATGATGAGGGCCGGCTCATTATCCCTGAAGCCTGCTAAATGAAATAGGAGTGCATGCGCCCGCTCCGACTGTTCCAGAATGTCGCGAGGGATTAACGCCGGGTCCGGAGGCGACCCGGACAGGATACGGTGGTCTCCGGAACACCCGCTTGCGAGGGATTTGAACCCTTGAGCCGCGATCGGCCTCGGCACTACCTGTTCAGCGCCGACGTTCTCCTTTCGGAGAAGGGATGGGGCGGCCCCCACGGACTGCAGATATTCCTCGAGGGCAAGCATATGGCTATAAATCATGTACCCGGCACTTTTGCTGGAGTAACGCAATTTCCGGAACGTCTCGGCCTCAAGTCGCTCATAGACCTGGTTAATGGAAAGGAAGGCCAGCACGCAAACGGGAACGATGGCGCATAACAGAAAGAGGAAGAACATCCTTCTGGATACCCTGCTCGTGAATGCCGTCGTCGTTAGTTTCATCGAAAGTCTGATTCAGTAGTCCGAGGCCCGGCCGACGAAGCGCCCGTTGTTGGCCCGGATGATGTCGTCTTTACTCGCGGGGTGCTGAAGGTTCTGTGCTGTCTGGCCGTCCGGCCCCCGACTGTAAAGGTCATAGTCTGAGTTGATCGGGTGAAGGTTTCGATCTTTTCTGACTCCGCTTGGAGTCGGGTTGCCCATAATCCTGAGATACTGATAATTCCGGCCCCAAGGGTCCTTTCGATTCATCCCGGGAAGGTCATTGAGGCTGGGAGGCGGAAGGTCCCGTTCGCTCATATACTGGGTGACCTTGAGTTCAATCTGTCGTAGGTCTGCGACGACTTCTTCCGCCCTGAGTTTCTCCCGGTGTCCAAGGTACCTGGGGATGGCCAGACCAGCCAGCGTAGCCATGATGGCCAAAACAATAAGCAGTTCAACCAGGGTAAGGCCCGGGTGTCCTTTAAGGCGTCTATCGCTCACGCAATTCTTCATCCGACGAGTTACTGGTTTTCCCTCTCCCCATCAGGAAGGGGCTCGATCCTGAAAGTTCGTCTTGAGGTAATATGGTTCTTATCGACACAGTCAAAGGGGATTTTTAGAAAATATCTGAATTTGTGTGGAAATAATGATTCAAAGAGCGTTTGAGGAGGACTTTTCAGGGCTTTCGGCCTGCTTTACCGGTCGAGCGGCTGGAGATCGGCCGAAATGGGGCATCTTGAAGCCGGGCAGGCCCGAGAGGGGAGAGTTCAGGCTCTATATGCCGGTCCAGAAACACACGGGCCGTGTCTTGAAAGTGACCGGCAAAACGCCGGAGAGGGAGGTGGCGGATGCCGTGGTAACCTCCGAAAGGGGGTTGCTCCTAGGAGTGAGGGTGGCGGACTGTGTGCCTATTCTCCTCTTCGACCCGGACACGCCGGCCGTGGGTGCCGTGCATGCAGGATGGCGGGGAACGGCCCTGGTAATTCTTCGGACTGCGATCAACCGGATGGTGTCGGAATTCAATTCGGTTCCCGAAAGGATCCATATCGCGATTGGGCCCAGCATCCGGGGTTGTTGCTATAATGTAGGCCCTGAAGTGGTTGAAAGTCTCTCGGGTACGGTCAGTGGCCACCAGGGCTGGATGACGACGAGAGGCGGGGTCCCGCACATCGACCTGGCGGCGGTTAACCGGCTTCAGGCCCTGGAGGCCGGGGTGGTGGGCAGGCACATCCGTGTGGTTCCCGAATGTACGTTCTGTCGGCACGAGACTTATTTCTCATACAGAAAAGAGGGGCCGGGTGCGGGTCGACAGGCGGCTTTTATCGGGTTGAACCATGGGCCGCTCGGGGCCAAAGGAGGTTGAGGTGACGGCAAGAGACATCATGACGCAGAACGTGATTACGGTCACGCCAGAGACCTCGCTGGAAGAACTGGCAGGGATTCTGTCCGCCCACCGGATTAGCGGGACTCCGGTCGTAGACCCGGAGGGAGGCTTGGTGGGGATTGTCACGGAGAAAGACCTCATCCGAAGGAACTCCCGGTTGCACATTCCTACGGTGTTCCGTATATTCGATGCCTTTGTCACGCTGGAGCGTCCCGGAAAAATGCTGGAAGAGATGAAGCGGGTGGCGGCCACCAGCGTGGGAGACATCTGTACCCGGAAGGTCGTTACGATAGAGCCGGAATCAACGGTTCAGGATATCGCCACGATCATGTCAGAAGAGAACGTGCATCTCCTTCCGGTTCTTCAGGACGGAAAGTTGGTAGGCATCGTGGGGAAGGTCGATGTGGTCCGGGCCCTCTCATCCGGCGAAGCGTAGAGCCGAAACTTTCTGTCCTGATGCCGCAAGCACCCTGGTCCTGGGTCGACGGCTGGGTTCAGCGCTGAGGCCTGGAGACGTGGTGGCTCTGTACGGCGAACTCGGGGCCGGAAAGACGACCCTGGCCAAGGGAATTGCCGAATCTCTCGGAATTCCGGCATCCGAAATCACGAGCGCAAGCTTTACCATTATCGCCGAGCATTATGGTCGCCTGCCGCTTTATCATGTCGATTTGTACCGCTTGTCGTCCGAGACCGTCTCAGGAGTGGGACTGGAGGAATACTTCGACGCGGAAGGGGTGGTTGTGATTGAATGGCCGGAGAGGTACGAGGATTATCTTCCGGATGACCGTATCAACGTGGTCATCCGCATGGTGCCGGACGGACGGGTGATTGAAGTCAACTCCGTGCGGGAACTGTCGTTATCAGAATGAAACGCATCGGTGTCATTGCGAAAAGAAAGAGCGAAAGGGCCGTCGCCGCGGTTCGGAACATTCTTCCCTGGTTTGATGCGGAGGGATACACGACCCTGC
Source organism: Nitrospirota bacterium (assembly GCA_003235715.1). Classification (GTDB taxonomy): domain Bacteria; phylum Nitrospirota; class Thermodesulfovibrionia; order SZUA-242; family SZUA-242; genus SZUA-242. Next base: position 2,946 of record QJVM01000153.1, on the reverse strand, counting down.
TGGACCCGGTTACGGCCGGCCAGTTGGGGCGTTCGCCTGTTCCGCTTGAGCGTATACGGGATGAGGCCGAAGTGCTCGTGGTTTTTGGGGGAGATGGAACGCTTCTTTCAGCCGCTCGCCTGGTGGAGGGGCGGGATATCGGAATCCTGGGGATTAATGTGGGGGGGCTCGGGTTCATGGCCGAGGTACCCCTGGAAGACATCCATCCGGCCCTTGAGAGAGCCCTGGCCGGCCGGTGCAGCATTGAACACCGGGTCATGCTCCGGGCCTTCGTCCACCGGGGAGGCGAAAGGATAGCGCTCGCGAGTGTTCTCAATGATGTCGTCATCAACAAGAGTGCCGTGGCCCGGCTCATCCATATCGATACGGCTGTGGACGGGCATCATCTGACCACGTTCAACTCCGACGGACTGATCATATCCACGCCCACAGGGTCCACCGCGTATTCGCTTTCGGCCGGCGGCCCTATTTTGTACCCGACGCTGAACTGTTTGCTTCTCACCCCGATCTGTCCCCACGCGCTGGCCAACCGGCCGGTGGTGCTCCCGGACAATGTGCGAATTACGGCCTCTATCGCCGGCGACGAAAACGTATACCTGACTATGGACGGGCAGGTGGGCTTTGACCTGATACCCGGAGATACGGTGGAAATCGTCAAGTCGGATCATACGACGAAGCTGTTGATTCCGTGTGAGAGGGAATACTTCTCGATCCTGAGAAGCAAACTCAAATGGGGAGAGCGATGACTACGGTCACAGACCGATTGAAACGGGAAATTGCGCAGGCCCTGGAATTCTACGCGAACATCGGCGTGGAAAGGCTTCCCATACAGGTTCTGAAAGAGGTCGAGCATCTTGTCCCGGCTGCTGAGCCAGAGCAGCCGACGGCCCCTCAGGTCATCGGAGAACCGGAGCCGTGCGAGCCTGAAACATTCAAAACGAATCAGCGAAAGCTGTACGAACTCAGGTCGCAAATGGGGAACTGTCAAAGATGCCGGCTGGCTGCGGGCCGAACAACCTTGGTCTTCGGAAGTGGCAATCCCTGTGCAGACCTGATGTTTATCGGCGAGGGACCGGGGCGGGAAGAGGACCTGAAGGGCCTGCCGTTTGTCGGGGCGGCCGGTGACCTCCTTACCCGGATCATCAATGCCATGCAGTTCACACGGGACGAGGTTTATATCGCCAATATCGTCAAATGCCGCCCGCCCCAGAACCGCGATCCCGAGCCGGATGAAGTGGATACCTGCATGTCATTCCTTGAAAGGCAGATCGAAATCATTCAGCCCAGAGCCCTGGTTCTTCTTGGACGGGTGGCGGCCCAGTCGCTGCTCAGGGTGTCGACGGGAATTACCGCCATGAGGGGGACCTTCAAGGACTACAAGGGGATTCCTGCCATGGTGACCTACCACCCCGCCTATCTTCTCCGGAATCCCAAGGCGAAGAAGACGGTGTGGGAGGATGTTCAGCAGGTCATGAAGATCTTCGGCAAGAAAGCCCTGGACTGATTCAGAGTCCCTTCCAGGGTTTCTTCGGGATCACGGCAATCCCGGATTCGTCATAATGGGCACCCCAGAATTCCTCCCGCTGCGCGCCCCGTCCGATTTTCACATTTTCACCGATCACGTTGTTCCGGTCGACGATGGTTCGGGACAGCCGGGCGCCGCGCTGGATCTTCACGTAGTCCATCACGACGGAATCCTCGACGACCGCACCCTCCTCGATCAGAACCCCGCGACGGATGGTGGAATTCCGGACCTGGGCCCCCGCATGGATTACGCTTCCCTCGGCAATCGTACTGTTGATAATGGAGCCGCCCAGAATCCGCGCCGCCGGCTTGCTGTGATAGGAGGGGCGAATGGGCCACAGAGGGTTGTCAAGGTCGAAGGAGGGGGTTTCCCCGAGTAAGTCTTTGTGCGCCTCCCAATAGGCCTTGATGGTCCCGACGTCACGCCAGTACCCTTGTTCTTCGGTGGGTTTGACCCCCGGAATGACATTCTGCGCGAAATCGTAGGCAAACAGTTTGCCCGTATGCACGAGGCTGGGAAGCACGTAACCGCCGAAATCATGCTCGCGCTTCCTCTCGGCATCGGCCAGGGCTGTAAACAGGACATTCGTATTAAAGATGTAGTTGCCCATGGAGGCGTACGTTCGTTTGGGGTCCCCGGGCATCGGCGGAGGAGCGCTCGGTTTTTCAAGAAATTCCCGGATTTGGCCGTCGGATTCTGTGGCTATGATGCCGAAGGCGCTTCCTTCGCTGAGGGGCACGGGGCGGGCCGCCACCGTGACGTCTGCGTTCCTGCGCAGATGAAAGTCGATCATCTGCCGGACGTCCATACGATAAATATGGTCGGCCCCGAAAATGACCACGAGGTCCGGGTTATGCTGCCGGATAAGATTCATGTTCTGAGCTACCGCATCGGCTGTTCCCTGGAACCAGTCCGGGCCGCGACGCATCTGCGGTGGGACCACCGTGATGGAATGACCGGGGACGATTCCGGAGAAAACCCAGTTCTTCCGGACATGCTCAATCAGAGACTGCGACTTGTACTGGACCAGGAGATAGATGGTGTAGATATGGGAATTGATCATGTTGCTAAGGACGAAGTCGATGATCCGATACCGGCCGCCGAAAGGAACCGCCGGTTTCGAACGTTCGGCGGTGAGCGGGAACAGCCGGTTCCCTTTTCCTCCTGCGAGGATAATCGCGACCACTTTAGGAAGAGCCACTCACGTATCTCCTTTTATTGGGTCTTCATTCCGCTGGCTGCCTGAAACACCGGAGGTCAGGCCACCTTTCGGTCAACGGCCGGGCGCCCGTCTCTGTAACAGGTTCACACGATGGGCGAGGAGTCCCAGATATTTGTTCAGCGCGTTTCTGCGGGACAGGTGAGGAAGAACCGGCGTACGCCGGACCCCCAGTATTTTTTGCAGGGGCGCGATGGCGTCA